>NZ_JBEXQK010000001.1:0-374914 GCF_040612535.1 Streptomyces sp. NPDC006368 | reverse complement strand
CGGTGCCCACGGCGACCGCGGAGCGCGGCAGCAGGGCGGCGCCGGCGAGGTGCCGGGCCGACGACAAGCCGCGAGGGTGCGCGCCCCGTTGTCGACCCGGACTCGGGATCAGGCTCCGAGGCCCGGGCCGGCGGCGCCGATGGGCAGACCGCCGATGAGACCGGTGACGGTGCTGGGGTCGACGGGCAGGCCCTGGATCGCCCCGGTGAGGCCCTGGGCCTGGCCGAGCAGGTCGGTGGCGCTTCCCGGGAGCTGCTGAACGGCGGACTGGGCGATCGGCAGGGCGATCGGCAGCACCTTGGTGGTGGTGTCCAGCGCGGCGTTGGAGGGGCCGACGACCGCGGACGCGTTCCCGGCGGCGGTGGCGGCGAAAGCGGCACCGAGAGCGGCGACACCGAGAGTCTTGGCAGCGGACTGCTTCATCGAAATTCGTCCTTGGGGGAACTCGGGGAAGATGAGCGGCTCTGCAAGCTAGTCAGGCGGTGACGATCTCCGCAAACACCGGGAACGGCCGGGTCGCGCGATTCCCGGCCGCCCCCGTTTCCGTTCCCCGGAGGTTTTACGACGAGGAACCGCTGGTCGCGGCGGTCTGCGTGAACAGCCATTCGGATTTGAGCTCGGCGTAACCCGGCTTGATCACTTCGTTGATCATGGCGAGTCGTTCGTCGAAAGGAATGAACGCTGATTTCATCGCATTGACCGTGAACCACTGCATGTCATCGAGCGTGTAACCGAACGTCCCGGTCAGCCGCTCGAATTCCTGGCTCAGGGTGGTTCCGGACATGAGCCGGTTGTCGGTGTTGACCGTGGCCCGGAAGTGCAGCCGGCGCAGCAGTCCGATCGGGTGCTCGGCGTAGGAGGCGGCGGCGCCGGTCTGGAGGTTGGACGTCGGGCACAGCTCCAGGGGGATGCGCTTGTCGCGCACGTAGGCGGCGAGGCGCCCGAGCGTGACCGTGCCGTCGTCGGCGACCTCGATGTCGTCGATGATCCGCACGCCGTGCCCGAGGCGGTCGGCGCCGCACCACTGGAGGGCCTGCCAGATGGAGGGCAGGCCGAAGGCCTCACCGGCGTGGATGGTGAAGTGGTTGTTCTCGCGCTTGAGGTACTCGAAGGCGTCGAGGTGACGGGTGGGCGGGAAGCCGGCTTCGGCGCCCGCGATGTCGAACCCGACGACGCCCTCGTCGCGGTAGCGGTTGGCGAGTTCGGCGATCTCCAGGGCGCGGGCGGCGTGGCGCATGGCCGTGAGGAGCGCGCCGACGCGGATGCGCCGGCCGTTCTCACGGGCCCGCCGCTCCCCCAGCCGGAAGCCCTCGTTGACGGCCTCGACGACCTGCTCCAGCGTGAGGCCCTTGTCGAGGTGCTGCTCGGGCGCGTACCGCACCTCGGCGTAGACGACGCCGTCCTCGGCGAGGTCCTCGGCGCACTCGGCGGCGACCCGGACGAGGGCGTCGCGGGTCTGCATGACGGCGCAGGTATGCGCGAACGTCTCCAGGTAGCGCTCCAGGGAGCCGGAGTCCGCGGCGTCGCGGAACCAGATGCCCAGCTTGTCGGGCTCGGTCTCCGGGAGTGCCCGGTAGCCCGTGTCCCGGGCCAGTTCGATGATCGTGCCGGGCCGCAGTCCGCCGTCGAGGTGATCGTGGAGCAGCACCTTGGGTGCGCGGCGGATCTGGTCGGTGGTGGGGAAGGTGGGGGTAGGGCTCGTCATTGTCGAACTCTAGCCCTACGCGCGTAGAGGAGCCCTTTGTCCGCCGCCGTCGATACGTAACAGTGACCGCACGTACGGGTGGAGTACATGTCGACTTCTGAGACTGTTCTGCCATGGTGAACCACGCACTCGTAGACACGGGCGGGGGCACGGGCCGCGGGGGCTCGGGCCGCGGGCGGGCGCCCCGGCTGGGCCGGGCCGTCGGGGTTCCGGGCGCGGCGGTGGGCGGCGTGGCGCTGCTCCTCCCGGACGGTGAACCGGTGTCGGGGCGCGGCCCTTCGCCGCTCGCGCACGCGGCGGCCCTGCCGCTGGCACGGCGGCTGGTACGGGAAGGGCGCGACGAGGGCCTCGTGGCGCATGTGGTGCGCTACGGCGGGCGCGGCTGGAACGGGCCGGACGCCCGGCTCGCCGCGGACGCCGCGTGGGCCGCGTCGGAGGTGGTACGGCGGTACGGCGACGTGCCGGTCTGCCTCGTCGGCCGGGGCATGGGCGGCCGGGCGGCGCTGCGCGCGGCGGGCCACACGGCCGTCAACTCCGTGCTGGCGCTGGCCCCGTGGCTGCCGGAGGAGGACGTGGCGGCCACACCCGAACCGGTGAAGCAGCTCGGCGGCCGGCACGTGCTGATCGTGCACGGCACGAACGACGAGCGCACCGACCCCGAGTTGTCGTACCGCCTGGCGGAGCGTGCGAAGAAGGCCAACCGGGACACGTGCCGCTTCGAGGTCCACTCGGACGGGCACGCGCTGCGCGACCACCACGCCGAAGTCGTGGCGCTGGCGTGCGACTTCGTCCTGGGCGCGCTGTTCGGCCGCCCCTACTCCCGCCCGGTCGCCGACGCGCTGGCGGCGCCGCCGCCGCTGGGGCTGCGCATGCCGCTGGCCGCCGGCTTCGCCCGCGCGCTGCGGGGGTAGGGCGAGGTCGGGGCGGGGCCGGGAACAGGGCGGGGCCGGGACGTGCCCCCACGGGTCCGCGTGCGCCGGGGAGTTACTCCGGTTCGCCGAGGAGGCGGCCTCGGCGGGAGAGGAGGAAGCGTTTGAAGGCGGCGACCGGAGGGGTGTCGGGGTGGCCGTCCAGCCAGGCCACGCCGATCTCGCGGGCCGCGCGCGGGGAGGTGACGCTCAGCTCGACGACGCCCGGGCGCGGGACCGCCGGGGGCGGCAGAAGGGCGACGCCCAGGCCCGCCGCGACCAGGCCGCGCAAGGTCTCGGCCTCCTCGCCCTCGAACGCGACGCGCGGCGTGAAGCCCGCCTCGGCGCACAGGGCGTCGGTGATGCGGCGCAGACCGTAGCCCGGCTCCAGGGTGACGAACGTTTCGTCGGCGGCCTCCGCGAGGCGGACGCGTTTGCGGGTGGCCAGGCGGTGGTCGTCCGGGACGACGAGCCGTAGCCGCTGCTCGTCCAGGCGGCGGGCGACCAGGTCGGGGGCGTCCGGGACCGGGGAGGTGAGGCACAGGTCCAGCTCGCCGGCGCGCAGACGCTCGATCATGGCCTCGCCGTAGTTCTGGACGAGGGTGAAGCGGACCTTCGGGTGGTCGACGCGGAAGGCCCGGATCAGCCCGGGGACGGTCTCCGAGCCCATGGTGTGCAGGAAGCCGAAGGCGACCCGGCCCGCCGAGGGGTCGGCGTCCGCGCGCACGGAGTCGGCGGCCCGCTCCACCTCGCCCAGCGCCCGTTCGGCGGAGGTGAGGAAGGTGCGTCCGGCGGGGGTGAGGGAGACCGTGCGGCCCCGGCGGGCGAACAGGGCCACCCCCAGGTCCTCTTCGAGGCGGACCATGGCCCGGGACAGCGTGGACTGGGGGACGCCGATCTCCTGCGCGGCCCGGGTCACGTGCTCGTGACGCGCGACCGCCGCGAAGTACGCGAGGCGCGGCGCAAGCAGCAGCCCCATGTCTTCTTCGTTACTGTTCGGTGACAGCCACTCCCGTGAACTGTGGTTATGCGCCATGGGAACGATTAAAGCCGTTCCATGCATTGGACGCATGAAACAGGGGTGCCTACGGTCGTCGTATGCCTTCCGCCAGTACCAAGGCGGCCGCCACCGACGCGGTCGCCGACACCCGCCTTTCCCCCGGCCGCCCCGGCTACCGCCGGATGAGCTTCGCGCTGTTCGCCGCCGGGGTCGCCACCTTCGCCCTTCTCTACTCGACGCAGGCCCTGCTCCCCGCCGTCTCCGCCGACTTCGGCGTGAGCGCCTCGGCGGCCAGCTGGTCCGTCTCCGCCGCGACCGGCGCGCTCGCCCTGTGCGTCCTGCCGCTGAGCGCCCTGTCCGAGCGGTTCGGCCGCCGCGCCCTGATGACCGCCTCGCTCGCGATCGCCGTCGCCCTCGGCCTGCTCGTGCCGTTCGCGCCGGACCTGGAGTGGCTGGTGGCGCTGCGCGCCGCGCAGGGCGCCGCGCTGGCCGGGCTGCCCGCGTCGGCGATGGCGTACCTGGCGGAGGAGGTGCGGCCCAAGGCGCTGGTCGCCGCGATCGGCCTGTTCGTCGCGGGCAACAGCATCGGCGGGATGAGCGGACGGATCGTCACCGGCTGGGTGGCCCAGCTGTGGGGATGGCGGGCGGCGCTCGCCGCGGTCGGGCTGATGGCGCTGGTGTGCGCGGTGGTGTTCCGGCTGATGATCCCCGGGGCGCGGCATTTCACGACCGGTTCGCTGAACCCGCGCGCCCTGGCCACGACCGTACGCACGCACCTCTCGGACCCGCTGCTGCTGCGCCTGTACGCGATCGGCGCGCTGTTCATGACCGTCTTCGGCGCCGTCTACACGGTGATCGGCTACCGGCTCGTCGAGGCGCCGTTCTCCCTCCCGCAGGGTGTGATCGGATCGGTCTTCCTCGTCTACCTCGTCGGTACGGTGTCGTCGGCCGCGGCCGGCAAGCTGGTCGGCCGGCTGGGGCGGCGCGGGGCGCTGTACCTGGCGGTGACGACGACCGCCGCCGGGCTGCTGCTGTCGCTCGCGGACACCCTCGCCGCCGTCCTGCTCGGACTGGTCCTGATCACGGCCGGCTTCTTCGCCGGGCACGCGGTCGCCTCGTCCTCGGTGAGCCGTACCGCCAGGACGGGCCGCGCGCAGGCCTCGGCGCTCTACCAGTCCGCGTACTACCTCGGCAGCAGCGCGGGCGGCACGCTCGGCGCGATCGCCTTCCACTCCGGCGGCTGGGCGGGCACGGTGCTCCTGGGCCTGGTCGCCGTGCTGGGAGTCGTGTCCATCACGCTGTACGGGACGCACAGCGCGCGCGTGCAGGAGGGCAGGTCCCGCGAAAGCTACCGCCACACCGCTTCCCGGGGCGCCCTGCGGGCATAACCACGGCACCGGACTCAGGGGGAGTTGGTGCATGTGACCGCGATGCGCAGACGGGTGGGGGTCACCCTCGGTCTCACCGGACTGGTCGTGCCGTTGACGGTCGCCCTGGGCGGCCCCGCCCGGGCGGCGTCCTGCACGACGCGGACGGGGCCCTATCAGACACGGGTGGAGCGGTTCCTGGGCCGGCCGGTGGACGGAAGGCAGTCGCCGGCCGACTGCGCGGCGACCCGGGCGTTCCAGCGGGCGCACGGGATAACGCCGGCCATCGGCTACGCCGGGCCGCTCACCTGGCGCACGATGAACACGATGCTCGCGCAGCGGGCGGCCGGGAAGACGCCCAACAGGGCGGGCCCGTGCCCCACGAACAGGGGGCGGATCGCGTGCGTGGACCTGACCCGGCAGCTGAGCTGGATCCAGGACGGCGCGCGGCTGGCGTACGGGCCGGTGCCGGTGCGCACGGGCCGGGACGGCGCGGAGACCCGTACGGGCGCGAAGCGGGTGTACCACCGCAACGTGAGGCACTGGTCCACCATCTACAAGGTGTGGATGCCGTACGCGCAGTTCTTCGACGGCGGGCAGGCCTTCCACTCGGTGACCAAGTCCATGTACAACCCGCCCGGTTCGGGCGGCTGCGTCAACATGCGGGACGCGGACGCCAGGGCGTACTGGCGGCTGCTGGGGAACGGCGACGACGTGTACGTGTACGGGCGCAAGCCCGGAACCTGACCCTGGTTGTCAGTCCCCTCCTGTAGCTTCCGTCGTGCAGCGCAGAGCGCGACAGGGGTGGACGCGATGAGTGATGTGGCGAGCCTGGAGCAGTACCGGACCGAGCTGACCGGGTACTGCTACCGCATGCTGGGATCGGCCTTCGAGGCGGAGGACGCCGTCCAGGACACGATGGTCCGGGCGTGGCGCAGCCTCGACAAGTTCGAGGGCCGGTCCTCGGTGCGCTCCTGGCTGTACCGGATCGCGACCAATGTGTGCCTGGACGCGCTGAACGCCGGCAACCGCCGGGCCCGCCCGATGGACCTGACGGCGGCGACCCCGGTGGCGCAGGCGCAGCTCACCTCCCGTCCGGAGGTCACCTGGCTGGAGCCGGTGCCCGACGGGCGGGTGCTGCCGTCCGTCACCGACCCGGCGGAGACGGCGGTGTCGCGGGAGACGGTGCGCCTGGCGTTCGTGGCGGCGCTCCAGCACCTGCCGCCCAGGCAGCGGGCGGTGCTGATCCTGCGGGAGGTGCTGGCGTGGAAGGCGAGCGAGGTCGCGGAGCTGCTCTCCACCTCGGTCGCGTCGGTCAACAGCGCGTTGCAGCGGGCCCGGGCGACGCTCGCCGAGTCGGCGCCGGCCGACACGGATGTCGCCGACCCGCTCGACGAGGAGCAGAAGCAGCTGCTGGAGCGGTACGTCGCGGCCTTCGAGGGGTACGACATGGCGGCGCTGACCGCCCTGCTCCACGAGGACGCGACGCTGTCCATGCCGCCCTACGACCTGTGGCTGCGGGGCCACGACGACATCGTCGGCTGGATGCTCGGCGTCGGCGAGGTCTGCCGGGGCTCGCGCCTGCTGCCGGTCGTGGCGAACGGCACGCCGGCGTTCGCCCACTACCACCCGGACCCGCGGGGCGGGTTCAGCCCGTGGGCGCTCATGGTCATCGAGATCGTGGACGGGAAGGTCTCGGGGATCACGTCGTTCCTGGACGTGAAGCGCTGGTTCCCCCTGTTCGATCTTCCGGACCGCCTGGAGGCGTGAGGAGGCCGGCCAGCCCGACGAGCTCGGCCAGCGCCCGCAGTCCGGGGTGCGCGTTCCGCACGGCCATCCGGTGGCCCAGCCGCCGGGCGGTCAGGTGGAGCCGGGCGAGGGCGTCGACGGCGGCGAGGTTCGGCCGGGTGACACCGCCGACGTCGCAGACGACCTCACCGCCGTCGGCCGTGCTCCCGCCGAGCAGCTCGCCCAGCTCCTCGCAGAGGCGGGGGACGGCGGCGGGCTCGATGAGGCCGACGACGAGGAGGACTTTCGGTTCCGTGGCGTCCACATGGAAGGAGACCGGCGGTACGGCCGGAACTCATCGCTGCCCCTGGCGAGCCGCGGCGGCCAAGTCGTCGCCGCAGAGGGCTCTGGCGCGATGGCGAGTGCGCCCGTGGCGGTCTCCCCGTTTCGGCGCGTCACCGGTCCCGGCGTGCCGAACGGGACCGGTGGGGGTCCACCGGTCCCGTTCACCCGTACGGGTTCAGGCGATACGTTCCAGCACGACCGGGGTCGGCTCGTACGCCGTGCCGGGGGCCGCGATGTCGTACGCGCCCTCCAGGGACTTCAGGGCGTAGTCGAACTTCTCCGGGGTGTCCGTGTGGAGGGTCAGCAGCGGCTGGCCCGCCCTGACGGTGTCGCCCGGCCTGGCGTGGAGCTCGACGCCCGCGCCCGCCTGGACCGGGTCCTCCTTGCGGGCGCGGCCCGCGCCGAGGCGCCAGGCGGCGACGCCGACGCCGTACGCGTCGAGGCGGGTCAGCACCCCGGAGGAGGGGGCGGTGACGACGTGCCGCTCGCGGGCGACCGGCAGCGCGGCGTCCGGGTCGCCGCCCTGCGCGGCGATCATGCGGCGCCAGACGTCCATGGCGGAACCGTCCGCGAGGGCCTTGGCCGGGTCGGCGTCCTTGATGCCGGCCGCGTCGAGCATCTCGCGGGCGAGCGCGATGGTGAGCTCGACGACGTCGGCGGGGCCGCCGCCCGCGAGGACCTCGACGGACTCGCGGACCTCCAGGGCGTTGCCCGCCGTCAGCCCGAGCGGGGTGGACATGTCGGTGAGCAGGGCGACGGTCTTCACGCCGTGGTCGGTGCCGAGGCCCACCATGGTGGAGGCGAGCTCGCGGGCGTCCTCGATGGTCTTCATGAACGCGCCGGAGCCGACCTTCACGTCCAGGACGAGCGACCCGGTGCCCTCGGCGATCTTCTTGGACATGATCGAGGAGGCGATCAGCGGGATGGCCTCGACGGTGCCGGTGACGTCACGGAGGGCGTAGAGCTTCTTGTCGGCGGGGGCCAGGCCGTCGCCCGCGGCGCAGATGACGGCGCCCGTGGTGTCGAGGACGTGCAGCATCTCCTCGTTGGAGAGCAGGGCCCGCCAGCCGGGGATGGACTCCAGCTTGTCGAGCGTGCCGCCCGTGTGGCCGAGGCCCCGGCCGGAGAGCTGCGGCACGGCGGCGCCGCACGCGGCGACCAGCGGGGCGAGCGGCAGGGTGATCTTGTCACCCACGCCGCCGGTGGAGTGCTTGTCCGCGGTGGGGCGCGAGAGGGACGAGAAGTCCATGCGCTCGCCGCTCGCGATCATCGCCGCGGTCCAGCGGGCGATCTCCGTACGGTTCATGCCGTTCAGCAGGATCGCCATGGCCAGCGCCGACATCTGCTCGTCGGCGACCTCGCCGCGCGTGTACGCGTCGATGATCCAGTCGATCTGCTCGGGGCTCAGTTCGCCCCGGTCCCGCTTGGTGCGGATGACGGAAATCGCGTCCATGGTCCGGGTGTTTCCTTCCGGCGCGGCTTCTACGCGCATAGAGAGAGGGAGAAACAGGACGACCCTGCCGCCGGGGCGGGAGGGTCGTCCCATGTTCTAACTGAGGTGCTGGGGGCCGAAGGCCTGCGGGAGCATCTCGGCGAGGGTCAGTACCCCCGCCGGGGTGTCCAGCAGCAGCTCGCCGCCGCCGAACTCGTACAGCAGCTGCCGGCACCGGCCGCACGGCACGAGCACCTGGCCGCGGCCGTCCACGCACACGAAGTGGGTGAGCCGGCCGCCGCCGGTCGCCTGCAGCTGGGAGACCAGCCCGCACTCGGCGCACAGGCCGATGCCGTACGAGGCGTTCTCGACGTTGCAGCCGGAGACGGTGCGGCCGTCGTCGACGAGCGCCGCCGCGCCGACCGGGTAGCCGGAGTACGGGGCGTACGCCCGGGACATGGCGTCCCGGGCCGCCTCGCGCAGGGCCTCCCAGTCCACGGCGGCCGTCACTTGCCCTGGCCCCTCTTGTACGGCAGGCCGTCCGCCTTCGGCATGCGCAGCCGCTGTGCGGACAGCGCCAGCACCAGCAGGGTGGTGACGTACGGCGCGGCGTCCACGAACTGGCTGGGCAGCTTGTCGGTGGAGGCGTACCAGACGAACAGGCCGGCCGAGACGACGGCGGCGATCACGGCCGACGTGTACTTCTTCTTGTACAGCTGCCAGATCACCAGCGCCACGAGCAGGATCGCCAGCAGCAGGAGCATGGCGTGGACGTTCTCCGCGCCACCGCGCAGCTTGAGGCTGTCGGTGAAGCCGAAGAGCCCGGCGCCGAGGGCGAGACCGCCCGGCATCCAGTTACCGAAGATCATCGCGGCGAGGCCGATGTAACCCCGGCCGCCGGTCTGGCCCTCCTGGTAGATGCCCGTCGAGACGATCGCGAGGAACGCGCCGCCGAGGCCCGCGAGGGCACCGGAGACGATGACGGCGATGTACTTGTACTTGTACACGTTGACGCCGAGGGACTCGGCCGCGACCGGGTTCTCACCGCAGGAGCGCAGCCGCAGACCGAAGCCGGTGCGCCACAGGATCCACCAGGTGGCGGGGATGAGGAGCAGGGCGACGACGGTGAGCAGCGACAGGTTGGTGACCAGACCGCCCAGTACACCGGCGAGGTCGGAGACGAAGAACCAGTGCTTCGCCTGGAGTTCGGCCAGCCCGTCCGACAACCCGGGGATGGTGATGTCGGTGACCCGTTCGATGCGCGGGGACTGCTTGGAGGAGCCGCCCGGGGCCTCGGCGAACGTGAAGTTCGACAGGTAGCGGGTCGCGCCGGTGGCCAGGATGGTGATGGCCACGCCGGAGACGATGTGGTTGACGTTGAAGGTGACCGTCATGACCGCGTGCAGCGCGCCGCCGAGCGCGCCGCCGACGATGCCCAGCAGGACACCGGTCCACGGGCCCCACTGGTAGCCGGCCCAGGCGCCGAACCAGGTACCCATGATCATCATGCCTTCGAGGCCGATGTTGACCACGCCGGCCCGCTCCGACCACAAACCGCCGAGGCCCGCCAGGCCGATGGGGACGGCCAGCTGGAGGGCGCCGGAGACCTGGCCCACGGAGGTGAGGTCGTCGGCGCCGCTGATCACGCGGACGAGCGAGAACAGGGCCAGGCCGCCGGCGATGATCAGCAGCACGACGGGCAGGGAGAGCCGGCGGCGTCCGCCGCCCTTCTTGGGCGCCGCGGCCGCGGCCGTAACAGTGCTCGTGGACTCGCTCATGCCGCCACGTCCTCCTTGTTCTTGCGGGCCTGGGCGGCAAGCTCCTCGCCGACCTTCTGCTGCTGCCGGCGCAGCCCGTACTGCCGGACGAGTTCGTACGCCACGACGACGGAGATCACGATCAGGCCCTGCATGATCGTGGCGATCTCCTTCTCGAAGCCGTACTGGTCCAGCGACGCGGACGCCTTGTCCAGGAAGGCGATGAGCAGCGCGGCGAAGAAGATGCCGACCGGGCTGTTGCGGCCCAGCAGGGCGATGGTGATGCCCGTGAAGCCGACGCCGACGGGGAAGCTCAGGCTGTACGTGTGGGTCTGGCCCAGCAGCATCGGCATGCCGGCGAGACCGGCGACCGCGCCCGAGATCAGCATGGCGGTGAGGATCATCTTCTTGGCGTCCACGCCGCTCGCCTGGGCCGCGGAGCCGCTGGCGCCGGTGGCGCGCAGGTCGAAGCCGAAGCGGGTGCGTCCCAGGACGAACCAGTAGACGATGCCCAGGGCGAAGGCGACGAAGGTGAAGCCGTAGATCGTGCCGCCGTCGACGTCGAGGCCGGGCATCCAGCCGGACTCGGCGATCTCACCGGTGGTGAGGTCGTTGGAGCCGGGCAGCTGCACGCCGAGGTTGGCGGGCAGGATCATCCAGGCGATCAGGCTGGTGGCGATGGCGTTCAGCATGATCGTGGAGACGACCTCGCTGACGCCGCGGGTGGTCTTCAGCACGCCCGCGATGCCCGCCCACAGCGCGCCGACGAGCATCGCGACGAAGACGATCAGCAGGATGTGCAGCGGGCCGGGCAGCTCGACGGCGGCACCGACGACCGCGGCGAGCATCACGGCGAGGCGGTACTGGCCGTCCACACCGATGTTGAACAGGTTCATCCGGAAGCCGATGGCGACCGCCAGCGCGGCGAGGTAGTACGTGCCGGTCTGGTTGAGGATGAGGACCTGGATGTCGGTGTACTCCAGGCTCTGGAACATGATCCGGTACGGCTCGAACGGGTCACGGTCCGAGGCGAGCAGCACCACGGAGGTGAGCAGGAAGGCCACGACCAGGGCGAGCGCCGGGCCGGCCAGGCCCAGGATCAGCCGGTCCTTGTCGAACTTCTTCATCGGCCCTCACCGTTGTTCTCGTCGTGGTGCTCGAGGTGGCCGGTTGCGGCGCCGGTCATGGCCGAGCCCAGCTCCTCCGGAGTGATCGTGGCGGGGTCCGCGTCCGCGACCAGCCGGCCGCGGTACATCACCCGCAGGGTGTCGGAGAGCCCGATCAGCTCGTCCAGGTCGGCGGAGATCAGCAGCACCGCCAGGCCCTCGCGGCGGGCCTCGCGGATCTGGTCCCAGATCTGCGCCTGCGCGCCGACGTCCACACCGCGGGTGGGGTGGGCGGCGATCAGCAGCTTGGGGGCGTGGCTCATCTCGCGGCCGACGATCAGCTTCTGCTGGTTGCCGCCGGAGAGGGAGGCCGCGGTGACCTCGATGCCGGGGGTGCGGACGTCGTACTCGCGCACGATCCGCTCGGTGTCCTTGCGGGCGGCCTTGAGGTCGAGCAGGCCGCGCTTGCTGTTGGGGGGCTCGGTGACGTGGCCGAGGATGCGGTTCTCCCAGAGCGGCGACTCCAGGAGCAGGCCGTGCCGGTGCCGGTCCTCGGGGATGTAGCCGATGCCGCCCTCGCGGCGCTTGCGGGTGGGCGCGTGCGAAATGTCGGCGCCGTCGAGGGTGATGACGCCGCCGTCGAGGGTGCGCAGGCCGATCAGGGCCTCGATGAGTTCGGTCTGGCCGTTGCCCTCCACACCGGCGATGCCCATGACCTCGCCCTTGTGGATGGTGAAGCCGATGCCCGCCAGGACCTCGCGGACGATGCCGTCGGGGTCCGTCTCGGTCAGCCGCAGATCCTCCACCGTCAGCATCGGCACGTCGGTCACCGTCGACTCGCGGGTCTCGGGGGACGGCAGTTCGGCGCCGACCATCAGCTCGGCGAGCTGCTTGGTGGTGGCCGTGCGGGGGTCGGCGGTGCCGACCGTCGTACCGCGCCGGATCACGGTGATGTCGTCGGCGACGGACAGCACCTCGCCCAGCTTGTGCGAAATGAAGATGACGGTGAGGCCCTCCGCCTTGAGCTCGCGCAGGTTGGCGAAGAGCGCGTCGACCTCCTGCGGGACGAGCACGGCCGTCGGCTCGTCCAGGATGAGGGTGCGCGCTCCGCGGTAGAGGACCTTGAGGATCTCCACGCGCTGGCGGTCGGCGACGCCGAGCTGCTCGACGAGGACGTCGGGGCGGATGTTCAGCCCGTACGCGTCCGAGATCTCCATGATCTTCTTACGGGCCTTGGCGCCGATGCCGTACAGCTTCTCGCTGCCGAGGACGACGTTCTCCAGCACCGTGAGGTTGTCCGCCAGCATGAAGTGCTGGTGGACCATGCCGATGCCGATGGCGATGGCGTCGGCGGGGCTGGAGAAGGAGACCTGCTTGCCGTCGATGGTGATGGTGCCCTCGTCCGGCTTCTGCATGCCGTAGAGGATCTTCATCAGGGTCGACTTGCCGGCCCCGTTCTCACCGATGAGGGCGTGGACCGTGCCCTTGCGGATGGTGATGTCGATGTCGTGGTTGGCGACGACGCCGGGGAAGCGCTTGGTGATGCCGCGCAGTTCCACGGCGGCGGCGGTGGCGCCGGCGGCCGGCGGCGATGACGGACTGGACGCGTTGATGACGCACTCTCCTTGGCGGGAGGAGCAGGAGGGCAGGGGAATGGGGCCGAAACTATCGCGCCGGAGGAGGCTCTACGCGCGTAGCGATGCCGAAGGGGAAAAACCCGTGGACCGGACATGGCCGGGGTCCGGAGAGACGGCTCGCGCCGCGCTCTCCGGACCCCCGGATCCTGGACGTCCGGGCCGCGTTACGGGGCGGTCTTGACGTCGATCTTGCCGGCGGTGATGTCGGCCTTGGCCTTGTCGACCGCGGCGGTCACGTCGGTCAGCTTGGTGAAGGCCGGGTTCGAGGTGGCCAGGCCCACGCCGTCCTTGTCGAGGCCGTAGCGGACCTCACCGGACTGGGGCTTGCCGTCCTTGACCGACTTGATCAGGTTGTAGACGGAGTCGGAGACGTCCTTGGTCACCGAGGTGAGGATGTACTCCTTGTAGGCCGCCAGGCCCTTCTGGTTGTACTGGTCGGAGTCGACGCCGATGGCCCACTTCTTGGCCTTGGCGGCGGCCTCGATGGAGCCCGAGCCGGCGAGACCGGCGGCGGCGTAGATCACGTCGGCGCCCGCGTCGATCTGGCCCTGCGCGGCGGCCTTGCCCAGGTCGGGCTTGGAGAAGCCACCGAAGTCCGGCGGCTGCGTCAGGTACTGGACCTTGACGTTGACGTCCTTGTTGGTGTCCTTGACGCCCTGGACGAAGCCCGCCTCGAACTTCTTGATCAGCGGGGTCTCGACACCGCCGATGAAGCCGACCGTCCGGGACTTGGTCACCTTGGCGGCGGCGACGCCGGCCAGGTAGGAGCCCTGCTCCTCGTTGAAGACCAGGTTGGCGATGTTCTTGCCGGTCTTCGACGTGTCGTCGATCAGGCCGAAGGTGGTCTTCGGGAACTTCGGCGCGACCTCGGCGATGGCCGGGGCGTACGCGAAGCCGACGCCGATGACCGGGTTGTTGCCGGCGCGGGCCAGCTCGGTGAGGCGCTGGACCTTGTCCGGGTCGCCCTCGCCCTCGCTCGGCTCGGCCTCGGTGCCCTTGATGGCGAGGTCCTTCTCGGCCTTCTCCAGCCCCGCGAAGGCGGCGTCGTTGAAGGACTGGTCGCCGCGTCCGCCGATGTCGTACGCGATGGCCGCCTTGGGGTCCTTGTTGTCACCGCCGCCCGACGACGACTTTCCGCCACACGCGGTGGCGCTGAGCGCGAGTGCCGCGGATGCGACGCCCACAGTTGCGATCCTTGTGATCCGGCGCAAGGGAGGCTCCTTCGACCTGACCGAAGCGCCACTTCCGGCGCTGGTTTCGCGGCGATCGTAACGCGCGTAGATGTCAGGTAAAGGCCTGTTCGGTAGCCGTTACCAGATCGACGCGAACAGCGAATGACGCCCGGGCGCCCGGCAGTCGGCCGCTCGCGGCCCGGACCCGGGGGTCGCTCGGCGGGGCGTAACCGGCCGACGACGGCGCGTGGCAGCCGCCCGGCCGGTTTCCGCCCCCGGGCGGCTCCGGTTCGGGGGCGCCCGAGCCTCGGCGGCGGTACCGAAGGCCGGTCACCGCGGCCCGCCCGGGGACCCGCCCCGTGGGGGGTGGGAGCCCCGTGCGGAGCGGCGGTACGGCGGGGCGGGTGTGAGCCGGCGACGGCTCGGGCCGGGTCAGCGGCGCGGGCGCAGGTCCGGCGCGGGCGGTCAGGTCCGGGGCGGCGCCCGCCCGGGAAGGCGTCCAGGACCGGGCGGACGCGGGCCCGGCGCCCGTGAGGGCGCCCAGGGCCGGGCGGACGCGGGCGACCACCACCCGGCCGGGTCGAGCGGCGCGGGCGGTCAGGCCCCGGGTCGGCGCCCGCACCGGAAGGGCCCCCACGGCCGGGCGGGCGGTCAGGCGCGGGAGGCGTCGAGGAGGGCTGCCGCCGTGAAGAGTTCGACGCCGACCTTGATCGCGGACTCGTCGACGTCGAAGTCGCCGCGGTGCAGGTCGTGCTTGGCCGGGTCACCCGGGCGGCGGACGCCCAGGCGGGCCATGGCGCCCGGGACGTGCTCCAGGTACCAGGAGAAGTCCTCGCCGCCGAGGCTCTGCTCGGTGTCCTCGATCGCGTACGGGCCGCACCGCTCGACCATCGCGTCCCGCAGCAGCTCGGTGACGGCGGCGTCGTTGATGACGGGCGGGACGCCGCGTACGTACTCGATCTGGCACTTGGCGCCGTGCAGCGTGGCGACCTCGTCGATCGCGGCGTACACCTGGTCGGGGGCGTCGCGCCACGCGGCGAGGTCGAGGCAGCGGACCGTGCCGCCGAGTTCGGCGTGCTGGGGGATGACGTTCGGGGCGTGGCCGCACTCGATGCGGCCCCAGGTCAGGGCGAGCCCCGCGCGGGCGTCGATGCGGCGGGACAGGACGGCGGGCGCGTCGGTCGCCACGCGGGCCGCGGCGGTGACGAGGTCGGTCGTCAGGTGGGGGCGGGCGGTGTGACCGCCGGGGCCCGCGAGGGTGACCTCCAGGCGGTCGCACGCCGAGGTGATCGCCCCGGTGCGCAGCCCGATGCGCCCGGCGTCGACGCGCGGGTCGCAGTGCAGGGCGATGATCCGGCCGACGCCGTCCAGGACGCCGGCCTCGACGGCGGTGATCGCGCCGCCCGGCATGACCTCCTCGGCGGGCTGGA
Organism: Streptomyces sp. NPDC006368; assembly: GCF_040612535.1. Classification (NCBI taxonomy): domain Bacteria; kingdom Bacillati; phylum Actinomycetota; class Actinomycetes; order Kitasatosporales; family Streptomycetaceae; genus Streptomyces; species Streptomyces sp. NPDC006368. Next base: position 359,327 of record NZ_JBEXQK010000001.1, on the reverse strand, counting down.
AGACCAGCCGGACCGGCACGGGCAGCAGCCCCTGCCGGTCCAGGTCGGCCAGGACGAGCCCGGCGCCGAGGACCACGGTGGTGTGGACGTCGTGGCCGCAGGCGTGGGCGCGGTCCGGCACCGTCGAGCGGTACGGGACGTCCGTCTTCGTGTCCGGGATGGGCAGCGCGTCGATGTCCGCGCGGATGGCCAGCATGGGACGGACCCCGTCCCAGGTGCCGATGTCACACGTCAGGCCCGTACCGCCCGGGAGGACCCGTGGGCGCAGCCCGGCCGCCTCCAGGCGGGTCTTGAGCGCGGCCGTGGTACGGAACTCCTGGAAACCGAGCTCGGGGTGCATGTGCACATCCCGGCGGAAGGCGATCAGCTCGGCGCGCAGCTGCTCGGGCAGCGCACCGAGGCGGGGCCTTTCGCCGGGAACGTCGGTTTCGAGGTCGCGGGACATCAACTTGTTCACCCATGACAGGGTAGGCGCGTTTCGCCCTCAACTAACGTGTGATCTACAAAACTTCAGCCCGATAGGGGAAAGAAACCAGGCCGGACGGGCTTGAGCGGCAATCGAAGTGGGTAAGCTCACGTGTTTTTGCCCTTTTGTCGATCTTGTGTTCGCTGTAGCGCGTACCCGGGTCACGCACCGGTCAGTGACAGTCCGTGTGCCGTACGGGCCGATTCCGTGACGCCCGCGAGGAAGCCGTGCGCGCGGGGGGACGCGCTCGCGCGCAGCCACTCCGGCGCTATCCCGCAGACCGTGATCGCGACCCCGGTGCCCGCCAGGGCGAGCGGCAGGGTGTGCACGACCGTGGAGGGGAAGCTCAGCACCGTGCGGCCGATCGGGCCGCGCCGCGCGATGAGCTCCAGCGGCAGTTCGGGGCGGACGATCTCCAGCCCCGTCTCGACGGCGACGCGGTGCAGCTTCGCGACGTCCTCGCGCCGGTGCGCGAAGTACCGGGTGGCGCCGTGCGCCGCCGCGAGCCTGGCGACCGCCCGCACGTACTGATCGGGGTCCACCACCCCGGTCTCCACCAGGGAGGTGCCGACCAGGTCCGCGCCCCCGGTCAGGCGGGGCGGGCCGAAGCGGGCCCGGGTCCACGCGAACCGGTTCGGCGTGACCGTGGTGCCCGGCGGCGCCTCGACCGGCAGGGCGGTGAAGACCTCGACGCCGCGCCGGTGCCCGGGGGCGAGCCGCCGCCGGGCCAGGGCGGTGACGGGGGCGAGGAGCAGCTCGCGCGGGTCGCGGCTGCCGCGGCGGTGCCAGCGGACCAGGCGTTCGCCGCGGGCGAGCTGGGCCGCGAACTCCATGGTGGCGGTGCCGTCGTCGACGACCGTGAGGTCGCGGGGGCCGTGGAGCGTCAGCAGCAGGTGCACGTACCGCGAGAACGGGTCGCCCACGATCACGCGCTCCGCGCCGCGCAGCAGCGGCGTCAGCTCCCGCAGCGTCCGCGCCAGGGCGCCGCGCCCGGCCCGTGCCTCCTGCCAGCGGACGGTGAAGCCCTCGTCGCGGGCCAGCCGGGCCATGCGGCGCAGCTGGCCCCGCGACATGGGGTCGGTCGGCGAGAGCACGACGAGGGTGAGGGCGGGCCGCTCCGCCTGGTGGGCCCACTCCAGGGCGTTCAGGAGCTGCACGGGGCTCTCGACGAACGCGAGGTCGGCGGCGGTCATACGGTCGCGGGGACGCGGCGGAGCTTCTTCATGGGTGCGAGCTCCGAGTCGTACACCTTCTTGACGCCGTCACCGAGGGCGGTCTCGATGGTGCGGATGTCGCGTACGAGACGGGCGAGGCCCTGCGGCTCGACCGAGGCGGCCTGGTCGGAGCCCCACATCGCGCGGTCGAGGGTGATGTGACGCTCGACGAAGCAGGCGCCGAGCGCGACGGCGGCGAGCGTGGTCTGCAGGCCGGTCTCGTGGCCGCTGTAGCCGATGGGGATGTTCGGGTAGTCCCGCGTCAGCGACTGGATCACGCGCAGGTTCAGCTCCTCCGCCTTGGCGGGGTACGTGGAGGTGGCGTGGCACAGCAGGATGTTGTCGCTGCCGAGCACCTCGACGGCGTGCCGGATCTGCTTCGGGGTCGACATGCCGGTGGAGAGGATGACGGTGCGGCCGGTGGCGCGCAGCGCGCGCAGCAGTTCGTCGTCGGTGAGGGACGCGGAGGCCACCTTGTGCGCGGGCGGGTCGAACTTCTCCAGGAAGGCGACCGCCTCGGTGTCCCACGGGGAGGCGAACCAGTCGATGGCGCGCTCCCGGCAGTGCTCGTCGATGGCGCGGTACTCGGCCTCGCCGAACTCGACGCGGTGGCGGTAGTCGATGTACGTCATGCGGCCCCAGGGGGTGTCGCGCTCGATGTCCCACTGGTCGCGCGGGGTGCAGATCTCGGGGGTGCGCTTCTGGAACTTCACGGCGTCGCAGCCCGCGTCGGCGGCGGCGTCGATGAGGGCGAGGGCCTTGTCGAGGTCGCCGTTGTGGTTGATGCCGATCTCGCCGGTGATGTAGACGGGGCGGCCCGGGCCGGCGGTCCTGCGGCCGAGGGTGCGGAGGCGGGAGTCCATGGAGCGGGTTCCTTACGTGGTGGCGTGCGAGGTGGCTTGCGCGGTGGGGAGGGTGCGGAGCTCGGGGCCGAGGAGCCAGGCCGCGATCTCGCGGATGGCCCCGGCGCCGCCGGGCGTGTCGGTGACGGCGCGGGCGGCGGCCCGTACGGCGTCATGGGCGCTCGCGACGGCGACGGGCCAGCCGACGAGCCCGAAACAGGGCAGGTCGTTGACGTCGTTGCCGGCGTAGAGCACGCGCTGGGGGTCGAGGGCGTGGTCGTCGCACCACTGCTTGAGGGCGAGGTCCTTGCGGTCGACGCCGTGCAGGACGGGGACGCCCAGCTTGCGGGCGCGGGCGGCGACGACGGGGTTGCGCTCGGTGGACAGGATGAGGAGCTTCAGGCCCGCGCGGCGCAGGGCGGCGACGCCGAGTCCGTCGCCCCGGTGGACCGCGACGAACTCGTGGCCCTCGGCGTCGACGAGGACCCGGTCGTCGGTCTGGGTGCCGTCGAAGTCGAGGACCACGGCGTCGACGTCCTCCGCGGTCGGGGTGGCCGGTGCGTCGAGCAGCGGCGCGAGGGCGCGGGCGCGGGCGAGGTCGTGCGGGTCGTCGATCTCCAGGACGCGGGCCGGGTCGGTGACGACGAGCGCGGTGCGGCCGAAGAAGCGGTGGCCGTGCTCGCGGAAGCCGCGCGCGTCCATGCCGTACACGGCGCCCGTCTCCAGGTACTCGGGCTCCCGGTCCTGGCGCCGGGGGCGGTGCGCCTTGTCGTGGTTGACGCCGAGCGCGTGGGCGGGGGTGGGCGCGGCGCCCGGAGCGGGCGTGGCGGGCGTGGCGGGCTTCCAGAGGAAGCCGTGGGACGGGGCGGCCGTGAGGGCCGTGTCGGCGCCCCGCCGGAGGATCTCCGCCGCCACGCCGTCGATGTCCGCCGGGGTGAGGAACGGGCTGGTGCACTGGACCAGGAGGACCACGTCCACCGCGCGTCCGTGCACCGCGGTGAAGGCGTCCATCGCGTGGAGGACCGCCGACTCGCTGGTCGCCGTGTCCCCGGAGAGCTCGGCCGGGCGCCGGACGGTCTCGGCGCCGGCGGCGCGGGCGGTCTCCGCGATGGCGGGGTCGTCCGTCGAGACGGCGACGTCCGTCACCAGGCGGGCGCCCCGGCAGGCGCGTATGGCGCGGGCGACGAGCGGGACGCCGCCCACGGGGGCGAGGTTCTTGGCGGGGACGCCCTTGGAGCCGCCCCGTGCGGGTATGACGGCCAGGACGGTCGGGCGGTCGGTCACAGCTCCCCCAGGCGGCGGATCACCGGGGCGACGCGCTGCACCCCGTGGCGGTACACCCCGCGCGCCGCGTCGCGCAGCACGCGCCGTACGGCGCCCGCCGGTGCGGCGGCCTCGCCCGGGGCGTCGGCGTCGAGGCGGTGGCGGGCGAGGACGCCGGGCAGGTACCCGGGGGCCGTGGCCGCCGTGTAGTACGGCGCGATCGGTGGCAGGGCGGGCCGGTCCAGCAGCTCCCGGACGCGGGCGCGGGCGGCGTCGAAGGCCGTCCCGTAGGTGCCGTCCGACGCCACGCCCTGCGCCGCCAGCCACTCCTCGTCCGGCACCGGCCGGTGCCCGCCGTCCAGGGCGTCCCACGACGCGAGCAGGCCCGAGCCGATGAAGTGGTGGTTGCCGAGCGCCTCGCGGACGCCGAGGTCGGTGAGGATCGCCGTGGGGACGCGCCGGTGCAGGGCCTCCAGCGCGGCCGTCGAGGAGACGGTGACGAGGAGGTCGGTACGGTCGAGCACCTCGCCCATGTGGCCGTGGACCAGCCGGACGTTGGGCGGCAGCGGGCCGCGGGCCAGCTTCTGGTACGGGAGCTCCTCGACGTGCGTGGTGTGCTCGCCGGGCCGGGAGCGCAGCTTCAGCAGCACCTCGCGGTGCGGGTGCAGCCGGGCGTGCTCGACCAGGCGGCGCAACAGGTAGGCCCGGTCCTCGCGGCCGGCGGGCACGGAGGGCTGCGCGGCGAACACGACCGTGTCCCGGCCGGGGACCGGCGTGTACGGTGCCCCGCCGAGGAACGGCAGCGCCGCCTCGACCACCGCGGAGGCGTCGGCGCCGACCCCCTCGTACACGGCCCGGAACCGCTGGGCGTCGTGGCGGGAGTTGGCGAGGACGACGTCCGCGCCGTGCCGCAGCAGCAGCCCGTCGGCGAGCTTCTCGTACACGACGCCGACGTAACCCGTGACGACCACCGGCCGGCGCGGCAGCGCCATTCCGGACAGGCCGTGCAGCATCGCCTGCACGGTGCCGCCGACGAGCGCGAGGACGACGACGTCGTACGCCTCGTCCCGTACCGCCCGGAGGAACTCCGCGCCCGTCACCTCGGCCGGTACGCCGACGTCCGCGCCGACCTCGGCGAGCTGGCGCGCGGTCGGGGTGGCCCGGCCGCGCAGCACGAAGCCGGTGACGGCGCTGTCGGGCGGGGCGATGCGGCGGGCCGTCAGCGCGCCCCACTTCCATCGGGTGTCGGAGTCGGCGAGCACCGCGATCCGCACCGCTGCTGCACTGGTACTTGATGGCACGCCGAGGACGTTAGGAAGGCGTTTCGTTTCGCGGCCCAACTGGACCGCAACAAACGGTGAACAGCGTCTGGCTGCGGTCGGGTGGCAATCCGGTTAAGGAGTGCGCCGCTCAGTGTTCACCACGCATCTCTTCCCCGGTCAGGACGAATGCCGGGGCTCCGCCTAGCGTCTCGGGGGTGGTCAAGCTCTCCGTCGTCGTGCCGTTCTACAACGTGCAGACATACGCCCCGGAAACCCTGGAAAGTTTGCGTGCCAACGCCCGCGAGGACTTCGAATTCCTGCTCGTCGACGACTGTTCGACGGACGGGACGAGGGAGATCCTGCAGCGGGCGGCGCGCGAGGTGCCGGGGGCGGTGCTGCTGAGACACGAACGCAACGGCGGGCTCGCCACCGCCCGCAACACCGGCATCGACGCGGCGAGCGGTGAGTACCTCGCCTTCCTCGACGGCGACGACTGGCTGGCCCCGGGGCACTTCGCGCAACTCCTCAGGGCGATCGAGGAGTTGGGGTGCGACTTCGTCCGTACGGACCATGTGCAGTGCACCGCCAGGGCGCGGACCGTGCACCGCGTGCCGGTGGGCAGGCGCGGCGAGGTGCTGAGCCCGCGGGACGCGATCCTGCCGGCCGGGCGGTCCACGTCGGTGGACTATCCGTACGCCTGGGCGGGCATGTACCACCGCCGCCTTCTCGACCGGGGGTTGCTGCGTTTCACGGACGGTTTGCGGACCGCCGAGGACCGGCCGTGGATTTGGCGGCTGCACCGCGAGGCGGAATCCTTCGCGGCGGTCACCACGCTCTCCCTCTTCTACCGGCGCGGTGTCGCCACTTCCCTCACACAAATCGGCGACATACGTCAGCTGGATTTCCTTCGCGCCTTCGACCAGGTGCTCGACGAAACGGCGAAGGACCCGGAGGCGGACCGGCTGCTGCCGAAAGCGGTGCGCACCTATTGCGCGATCATCGCGCATCATCTGGGATCGATCGAGCGCTTCGAGGCACCGGTCGCGCGCGCCCTGCGGACCCGGAGCGCGGCGGCGCTGCGGCGCATGCCGCAGGACGTCCTGAGAGACGCGCTCGACACGATGGACACCGAGCGGGCGACCCTGCTGCGCAGGCTGCGCCGGCGTCCGGCGCGCGTTTTGGCGGGGGCGGCCGGATGACCACGCAGATCTTCCTCGCCTCGACGCTGTACGGCGCGGTGACGCTCGCCGCCGCCCTCGACAGCGGCTGCTTCCACCCCGCCGACCGGCGCCTGCTGCTCGTCGCCAACACCGCGACGACGCCCGAGACGACCGTCCCGCTCGACCGGATGCCCGGCTTCGGGCCGGTGAGCCGGCGCTTCGACGCCGTCCTGTCGTGGAACGACACCATCGCGCCGTTCCACCCGGGCGGCTGGACGCCGCGCCCGGATGACATACCCCTGTGGGAGCGGCATCTGCGGCTGCTGTGGGGACTGGGCGACGGCGAGCGGATCGAGCTGGTCGTCGAGTCCATCCAGGTCGCGCCCGCGCTCACCGTCGCCCAGCTGTTCCCGGACGCGCCGATCGACGTGTACGCGGACGGGCTGATGAGCTACGGCCCGACCCGCAACAAGATCGACCCGCTCGTCGGGGAGCGCGTACGGCGGCTGCTCCACCTGGACCTGGTGCCGGGACTGCGACCGCTGCTGCTCGCCGAGTTTGGCGCCGTCCCCGAGGTCGTACCGGCGGAGGCGTTCACGAAGGTCGTCGACGAGCTGGCGCGGGAGGAAGGGGCGGCCGGGCAACCGGAGGACGGCGAGGGCGGCGTGGCGCTGCTGCTCGGCCAGTACCTCTCCGCGCTCGGCATCCTCTCCCCCGCCGAGGAGGAGGCGCTGCACGTACGGATGGTGCGCGGCGCCGTCGCACGCGGGCACCGCGCACTCGTCTTCAAGCCCCACCCCATGGCGCCCGCCTCCTGGTCGCGGGCGCTGGAGCGGGAGGCGGCCGGGCTCGGCGCCGAACTGGCGGTGTGGGAGCGTCCCGTGCTCGCCGAGGTGCTGTTCCGGCGGCTGCGGCCCGCCCTGGTCGCCGGGTGCTTCTCGACCGCGCTGTTCACGGCGAGCGGCTTCTACGGCCTGCCCGTCGCCCGGCTCGGCACCGGCCCGCTGCTGGACCGTCTCACCCCCTACCAGAACAGCAACCGGGTGCCGGTGACGCTCGCGGACGCGCTCCTGCCGGACCTGGAGGGCGGCACCGCGGACGAGGTCAGGGACCTCGCCGGGCTGCTGGACGCCGTCGGGTTCGCGATGCAGCCGCAGATCCGTCCGGACCTGCGCCCGGCCGCCGAGCGGTACCTCGCCGCCCACCTCTCCCCCGGCACCCTGCGGTACTTCAAGCGCCGCCGCCTGACGGTGCTGGGCCTGCCGGGCGGGCTGCCCGGCAGGCTGCGGGTGCCCCGCCACCCGGCGGTACGGCGCCTGGCGCGCCGCGCGCGCCGGCTGAAGCGCGCGGCACTGGGCGGATGAGGCGGCGCGGCCGGTGGGCCGGCCGGTCGGCCGGTGGCCGGTGGCCGGTGGCCGGTGGCCGGTGGCCGGTGAGTCGGTCTGCCGGTGAGGCCAGTCGGCCGGTGGGCCGGTGGACCGGTGACGCCGGTGGGCCGGTGGACCGGTGGACCGGTGGGCCGGTGGACCGGTGGACCGGTGGACCGGTGGGCCGGTGGACCGGTGACGCCGGTGGGCCGGTGGACCGGTGAGGCCGGTGAGGCCGGTGAGGCCGGTCGGGCGATGGGGCGGTGGGCCGCCAGGCTACGCGCGGGGCACGGGCCCCCGGGCCGGCCCCTCGACCGGCTCCTGGAGTTCGGTGAAACTCCTACGAGACGGCCTCACCCGGTGTGAGGGTCAAGCGCCCCCGCCCAAGGAGCGGGCCCGCCCCAAGAAGCAGGCCCGCCCGAAGAAGCAGGCGGCCCGGGCTCAGAAGGCGTCCGTCGGGACGTACGTCCCCCACACCTCCCGCAGCGCGTTGCACACCTCGCCGACCGTCGCCCGCGCCCTCAGCGCGTCCTTCATGGGGTACAGGACGTTGTCCGTGCCCTCGGCCGCCTTCTTCAGCTCGGCGAGCGCCGTGTCGACCGCCGCCTGGTCGCGCTCGGCGCGCAGCTTGGCGAGGCGCTCGGCCTGCTGTGCCTCGATCGCCGGGTCGACGCGCAGGGGCTCGTACGGCTCCTCCTCGTCGAGCGTGTAGCGGTTGACGCCGACGACGACCCGCTCGCCGCTGTCGGTCTCCTGCGCGATGCGGTACGCGGAGCGCTCGATCTCGTTCTTCTGGAAGCCGCGCTCGATGGCGTTGACCGCGCCACCCAGCTCCTCGACCTTGGCCATCAGCTCCAGGGCCGCGGCCTCCACGTCGTCGGTCATCTTCTCTATGACGTACGACCCGGCGAACGGGTCCACCGTGGCGGTCACGTCCGTCTCGTACGCGAGGACCTGCTGCGTGCGCAGCGCGAGGCGGGCGCTCTTGTCGGTCGGGAGCGCGATGGCCTCGTCGAAGGAGTTGGTGTGCAGCGACTGCGTACCGCCGAGGACGGCGGCCAGGCCCTGGACGGCGACGCGCACCAGGTTCACCTCGGGCTGCTGCGCCGTCAGCTGCACGCCCGCCGTCTGCGTGTGGAACCGCAGCATCAGCGACTTGGGGTTCTTCGCCCCGAACTCGTCCCGCATCACCCGCGCCCAGATCCGGCGGGCGGCACGGAACTTCGCCACCTCCTCCAGGATCGTGGTCCGGGCGACGAAGAAGAAGGAAAGGCGCGGCGCGAAGTCGTCCACGTCCATGCCGGCGGCGACGGCGGTCCGCACGTACTCGATGCCGTCGGCGAGCGTGAACGCGATCTCCTGCGCGGGGGAGGCCCCGGCCTCCGCCATGTGGTAGCCGGAGATCGAGATCGTGTTCCACTTGGGGATCTCGGTCTTGCAGTACTTGAAGATGTCCGCGATCAGCCGCAGCGACGGCTTCGGCGGGAAGATGTACGTGCCGCGGGCGATGTACTCCTTGAGCACGTCGTTCTGGATGGTGCCGGTCAGCTTGTCCGCCGGGACGCCCTGCTCCTCGCCCACGAGTTGGTAGAGGAGAAGGAGGAGCGCGGCCGGGGCGTTGATCGTCATCGACGTGGAGACCTTGTCCAGCGGGATCCCGCCGAACAGCACCCGCATGTCGTCGATCGAGTCGATCGCCACGCCCACCTTGCCGACCTCGCCGTGCGCGATCGGCGCGTCGCTGTCGTGGCCCATCTGGGTCGGCAGGTCGAAGGCGACCGACAGCCCCATCGTGCCGTTCGCGATCAGCTGCTTGTACCGGGCGTTCGACTCCACGGCCGTACCGAAACCGGCGTACTGACGCATCGTCCACGGGCGGCCGGTGTACATGGACGGGTACACGCCACGGGTGAAGGGATACGAACCCGGCTCACCGAGTTTCTCGGCGGGATCCCAGCCTTCGAGCGCATCCGGTCCGTACACCGGCTCGATGGGCAGTCCCGACTCCGACTCGCGCGCCATGTGCTGTGCCTTCCGATAGACCCTACTCGCAGGTACCGACCCTCGCGACGGACTGTAGCGGCGGGCGTGCGGCCGGTGGAGTGCCGCACGCTGGGACCTTCCTCACAGCATCCGCCGTGACCCGCAACCAAGCACCTCCGGGAAGCATCCCTAGGTACACACGTTCAGCCTCGGGGGGCCACCTATGTACCGTTCATCCGTCATACGCAGATCGTCCGTGATGCGCAAGGCACTGCCGGCCGTGGCCGCCGTCGCCCTGGCCGCCACCGGGTGTACGGCGCAGGCCGTGGGGGCGAGCGCCCCGTCGTCGCCGTCCGCACCGGCCACCCCGTCCACCGCACCCGCGGGTGACGCGGAGCCGACGCCCTCCACGTCGCCGTCCACGCCGCCGTCGGCGACGCCGGGCGCGACCCCCGGGCGGAAGATCCTCATGGCCGAGGGCACCGAGAACGAGCAGGTCCGCGAGGCCCAGGCGCGTCTGCGCCAGGCCGGCCACTTCCACCGCGGCCCCACGTCGTTCTACGGCTCCATGACGGCCAAGGCGGTGTCGTCCTTCCAGGGCAAGGGCGGTCTGCCCGTCACCGGCGAGGTGGACGCGGCCACCTGGGACAAGCTGGTCGCCGTGACGCGCGAGCCGACCGCCGACGAGCTGCGCCCGCCGACCACTCATGAGCTCGACAAGCCGGACGCGCGCTGTATGACCGGCCGGGTGCTGTGCGTCAGCAAGGAGAGCCGGACGCTGGCGTGGATGATCGACGGCAAGGTGGTCTCGGCGATGGACGTCCGCTTCGGCTCGGAGAACACCCCGACCCGCGAGGGCACCTTCAGCGTCGGCTGGAAGGCGAAGGAGTGGGAGTCGACGATCTACCACACGCCGATGCCGTACGCGATGTTCTTCAGCGGCGGTCAGGCGGTGCACTACTCGTCGGACTTCGCGGCCCGCGGTTACGCCGGCGCCTCGCACGGCTGTGTCAACGTCCGGGACAAGGGGAAGATCGCGGCCGTCTTCGACCAGGTGAAGGTCGGCGACAAGGTCGTCGTCCACTGGTAGCGGCGGGAGAGGAAGAGAGGGCGCGGGCGGGACCGGGGGAACGTGTCCCGCCCGCGCCGTATGCGCTGAGCCGTAGGTACGGGGGGAACCCCGGCTCTTTCGCGCTGCCGATGACCAGTCGGCTCACTTAGTACTGCGCCACGGGCCGAGAAAACGTCACACCTCTGCGAAAAGATTTTTGAACCGCAGGTCAGAGGGGTGGAGACGGCTACGGTCAGGGAGTGGCCGGGGTGGCGGGAGTGAGGGGGCTCCACGCGAGGGACGGGTGGAAATCGGGCCCGTGCTTGTCGCCGCCCTTGCCGTCACCACTCCGGCCGACGTTTCCCTTGCCCTTCCCGCTCCCGCCGTTCCCGTTGCCGTTCTCGTCGCCGTCGTTGCCGCCCTCGCCGGCGCCGGTGCCACCACCGGTGCCGGTGTCGTTGCCGCCGGACGTCCCGCCCTCGCGGGTGTGCGCGCCGGCGCCCAGCAGCCTGTCGCAGAACTTCTTGACGGTGTCGCCCTTGGCGGAGGCTTCCAGGGACCGCCGCCGATCGGCGTCGAGCCGGCCCTGGCGGTAGTCGCGGCACGCCTGCGCGGCCCCGGCGTACCAGCCGCCCGTGCCGCTGCCGCCGGACACCCGGCCGCTGTCGCCGGGTTCGGTGCCGGTCCCGCCGACGCCACCGGAAACGTTGTCGCCGCCCGGGCCGGGCTCTTCCGGCAGCGGTGACGACGGCGCCGACGGCGTGGGCGACACCGGTGCGGACGCGGGCGGGCCGGATGGCTCGCCGGGCGTCCGGGGCCGGCCCGTCCCGGGTCCGCCCGTCGGCTCGCCCGAGTCGCTCGGGCCGGGCGTCGCGGCGGACGGCGAGGACGCGACGGGCACCGGCTCCCGGTCCTCGCCGAGGACGGGCAGCACACCCGTACTCGCGGCGACGGCCACCCCGCCGACGGCCAGTCCGGCGACCGAGGCGGCCAGGCCCCAGCGCATCGGCCGCGCCCAGCGTCCGCGCACCCGCTTCCGGGCGGCGGACCCGAGCCGTACGGCTCCGAGATCCGCGCCGTGGGACGCCAGGCCGGAGGACGCGGCGCGGGAGGGGTCGGCCGCCTTCGCCGCTCTCACCTCACGGAAGGCGGCGAGCGCCGCCTCCTCGCCGGGCAGCGCCTCACCGGCGACCTGGGCGCCGGGCAGCGCCTCACCCGATCGTTCTACGCGCGTCTTCCCGGATGCCAGGCCCTCGGCCCGTACCGCTTCCAGCGCTTCGGTCAGCCGTCTCGCCTGCTCACGTGCGTGACCGTCGACAGGGTCGACCGGTTCGCCCCGCAGCAGTCGCTCCGCCGCGTCCTGGTCGAGCCACTCATCCCGCTCGTCGGCCATCACATGTCCTTCTGCGTCCGCGAGCGCCATTGCGTCACACCCGTACGCGCCACCGAACCCCCTCGGGGCCCGGGTTGTGGGGGTACGACCCCCAGCGCGGCGGCCTCGTCCTCCGTGCCCAGCAGCTCGGCCAGCCGCTTGAGCCCGCGGTGCGCGGCGGTGCGTACGGCGCCGGGCCGCTTGCCGAGCGTCTTGGCGGCGGTCTTGGCGTCCAGCCCGACGACGACACGCAGGATGACGGCCTCGGCCTGGTCCTGCGGGAGCTGCGAGATCAGGTTCATGGTGCGGCCCGTGGCAAGGGCTTCCATGGCCTCGCCCGCGGTGTCGGACTCGGCCGGCTTGTCGGTGAGTTCCGTCTCGTCGCCTCCGACGGCGGGGCGCCGGCCCCGCATGCGGAGGTGGTCGAGCGCGCGGTTGCGGGCGATGCGCGCCGCCCAGCCACGGAAGCGGTCGGCGTCGCCGCTGAACCGGTCGAGGTCGCGGGCTATCTGCAGCCAGGACTCGGAGGCCACGTCCTCCGCGTCGGCCTCGCCGACCAGCGTGCGTATGTAGCCGAGCAGCCGCGGGTGCACGGCGCGGTACACAGTCCGGAAGGCGTCTTCGTCCCCGTCCTGCGCCGCGAGCACCGCGGCGGTCAGCTCCGCGTCGTCCCCCAGCACTCCCACAACCTGTTCGTCTTCGCGGCTCGTCACCACCGCCGCTCCGCCCAGCGCGCAGGAGCACGCTACGTGGTGTCCCGGCTCCACGTCCATGTCCGGTACAACTCGCAACATTTCCCTGACCCGATGCGGTGTGACAGAAAACGCATGCGCGGCGCTGTAAGGAATACGGGGCCGTACCACGGACCCGTGGACGGCGACCGGGGCCTCTCCTGTGGGGGGTGGCGGCCCCGGTCGTCCTCCGCCCGAGGTCATGGCCGTGTCCCCTTGCCGGCCGGCTGACCGCCGCCGGCGCCACCGCTCGTGCCGTCGTTCGCGGCCCCCTTGCCCGGCTCGGCCGCGGGCCCCTGCTTCCCGTCGCCCGTCTCGGGCGCCCCGTTCCCGGAACTGCTCCCGGCCCCGGCGTCCCCGCCCCGGGGGCCGCCCGCACCCGCGTCCACCGCGCCCTTGCCCGCGTCCGTGCCCATGCCCGCGTCCGTGTCCGCGCCCTGGCCGGTGCCCTTGTCCGGCTCCGCGTCCGCCGGCGTCGTACGGGTTGAGGGGGGCGGGGTCGGCCCTGTCGACCCCTGCGGCCCGCCCTCGGCGCCCGGGGCGCCGGGCACGGAGCGCACCGGCGTGGGCACGGTCGACGGCCCGGGGGTCACCCCACCGCCGCCGCTCCCGCCGACGTCACCGCTCCCGTCACCGCCACCGCCACCGCCACCGGTGAACGGTGTCGGGATCGCGCCGGTCTGCGCCGCCACCGCGACCCCGCCCAGCAGCGCCGTCGCCGCCAGCCCGAGGGCCGCCGCCCGCACCGACCGACGGCGCCGCCGCTGACGGGCGGGCCGCCAGTCGTCGCGCCGCCGATGTCCGCGCACGGCGTGCGCGCCCTCGTCGCGCGCCGCGCGGAAGGCCGCCAGCGCCCGCTCCTCGCCCACCGGGTCGACGGCTTCATCGCCCCGTACGGCGGCGGCGAGCAACTCCGCCACCGACTCGCGCGGCTCGTCCGGTTCCCGACTCATTCTCAAGCTCCGCCCTGCGCCAGTCGCCCGGCGAGTCTCTTCAGTCCCCGGTACGCGGCGGTGCGCACCGCTCCCGGCCGCTTGTCCAGGACCCGCGCGGTGGCGGGTCCGTCCAGTCCCACGACCACCCGCAGCAGCACCGCCTCGGCCTGGTCGCGCGGCAGCCCGCGGATCAGCGCGAGCGCCTCCTCGGTCGACAGGGTCTCCAGCGCCGCGGCGGCCGTGTCCTGGCCGCCCGGCAGGTCCAGTACATCCTGCTCGATCAGCGTGGTGCGCGGGCTCCGCCTCTGCTTGCGCAGGTGGTCCAGCGCGCGGTGGCGCGCGATGGTCGCCGTCCATCCGCGGAACCCGGCCCCGTCGCCCCGGAACCGCCCCAGGTCGCGGGCGATCTCCAGCCACGCCTCGGCGGCCACGTCCTCGGCGTCGTCACCGACCAGCCCGCGCACGTATCCGAGCAGCCCGGGGTGGACCAGCCGGTAGGCCCGCGCGAACGCGGCCTCGTCGCCCTGCTGGGCCCGCTCGACGGCAGCGCCGAGTTCCGTGTCGTACGCCCCCACACTTCCCTCTTCGAGCCGACGATTCCCCTTCCTAGCTCTGCGTGCGCCCGGCCGGAAGTGTCACAGGGCAACCATCGGCGGGGTCGGCCGTCTGCGTACGCAGGACACCTCCGGACGCGCCGGACGCGTACGTCTCCGCCTTCGCGGTGCCGCGATACGGGCATGAGGAAGGGCCGGGCTCCCCCGAACGGGAGAGCCCGGCCCTTCGTCGTGCCGGAGGGGACCCGGGACCGGGCGGAATCCGGTGCCCCGCGGGGTCAGGTGCCCGCGCAGTAGCTCATCAGCTCGTCGTGGTTGGCCTTGAACAGGTCGTGGAGAGCCGCGTTGTCGATCTTCAGCAGCGTCTCGTCGTTGTTGCGCAGGGCCTGCCAGGTGTAGTTGTGACTACCGGTCCAGACGATCTTCTTGCCCGCGACGCCGTCGTACGTGCCGTTGACGAGCAGGTACTTGGAGTGAAGGCCGATCTTGTCGGTGCGCCCGGAGGGCGGGTTCTCCCAGCACTCCACACGCTGGGTCAGCTTGCCGTAGAGGATGGCCTCGACGTCCGGGTGCATCGACGGCTGGCCCGACCCCGGCTTGCCGCCGTCCGGGTCCGCGTCGGCGGCCAGGGTGACGGAGCAGCCAGCGTTCACCATGGCCACCAGCTTGGAGGCGACGTGGGTGCGGTTGAAGAGGTTGGCCGCGATCCGCACCTCGCTGTGCGCCGCGCAGTCGACCTTGTCGAGGATCAGCTTGACGGTGTCGGTCCCCGGGTCGGTCCTGTACGTCAGACCCGACGCCTCCTTGCGCGGGAAGAAGTAGTTCTTGTACGCCGGATTGGTCGCGCTGATCGGCGTCTTGTAGTAGGTGTCCGTACCCGCGGTGGAGCTGTACGTGACCTGGTCGTTGAAGTAGGCCAGGTAGTTGTCGTAGAGGCCCTTGTCGACGATCGTCACGGCGTTGTTGAACAGGTCGGTGCGCTGGATGCCCGACATGTTGGCGGACGTCTGGAGGACCACATTGCTCGTGCCCCCGGTGGAGGAGAAGAGCGCGAACTTGTTGTGGTTGATCGAGCCGTCCTCACCCGAGTACAGGACCCGGTTGGCGATGCAGCCGCGGCCCCGCGGGCAGGACAGGATCCACGACGGCTGCGTGCGGTCGGTGCCGAGTGCCTCCGCGAGGTTCTCGTACTCGCCGCCAGGGGTCTCGGTCCCCCCGCCGGGGGCGAATTCGTGCGACTTGTAGTCGACGATCACCTTCACGGCGACCCCACGCCCCTTGGCCGCTATCAGCGCGTCCCGGACGTCGTTGTCGGTGAAGGTGTACATCGCCAGCCTGACCGAGCTGCCCGCGGGCGCACCGTCGATCAGGGAGACGAGATGGTCGCGGATCCTGTCCTGCTCGGCAGTGGTGCCGGCCGGGTCGTTGAAGATGACGCCCGTGGTCACGGCCGCGGCGGCGGGCGTGGGAGCGGCGAGTGCGGACAAGAGGGCGACGACCAGGCCGAGCAGCCAGGTTCTGGGGTGGTGGCGGTGCACACCGGCCTCCGGGAGTGAATTTCGCGTACATGACAAATCGGACGTCGTGAGCCCCGCTGGGCGCTCCCCGCGCACCCGCCGAAGCGGGAAGCTCCCACACGACGGAAGGCGGAGCCGCGGGGAGGTGATCCCCGCGGCTCCGCCGAGCCCGGTCCGAACGGCGAAGATATATCAGCGCCTGAAGGATCCACTCCGCCCGCGACCGCGCAGCGGCACGCCCGAGGCACCCTTCTCCCGCGTTCTCACCGCGAGTCAGCGAGACGCGCGATCGGCGGGACAGGTCCCGGGAGCCCCGTGCCAGCGCCATGAGGTGAGCCGCTCGCGGCCGGGCAGCTCACCCCGCCCGGTGGCCCACAGGAGGGTTGTCCAACGGTCGGTGTCCGTGGGGGCGTCCGGGAACAGGCGCCTCAAGGCGCGGTCGCAGAGTCCGGCGGGCGGGGCCCACGTCAGGCCCAGCCCCCCGGCGACGTCATGGGTGTGGACGAGGGTCTCGACGACGCCCATCGCGGCGAACCCCTCGGGATCGGACACGCCGTACACATGGTGGGCCCGTACGTCGGGCGGGGTGACGCGCACCAGCGCGGTCAGCATGGCCCCGCACGCTTCCAGGACCTGGAGCAGCCCGGCGGCCCCGGCGCTCCGGTCGGCGTACGTGACGTTCGCCGGCCCGCCCGGCCGCCGCGCCTCCCACACGAACGGGACCTCGCCGTCGAGGGGCGGCCGTTCGGGGCCGAGCTGGGCGGCGTACGCGAAGAGGTCGTCGGCCAGGTGCTCGACGGTCTCCCAGCAGGTCCACTCCAGGGACCCGGCCCTGGCGTCCCAGTCGGCGCCGGCGCCCGCCGCGCGGAGGGTGGCCACCGCGAGGCGGACGGCGTGCTGGACGTCATCGGCGGTAACGGGGCTCAACGGGCCACCGTGTACCGCACGAAGGAGGACCAGGCGGTGGGCGACAGCGCGAGCTGGGGCCCGGACGGCACCTTGGAGTCGCGGATGTGGACGGTGGAGGGGCAGGTGGCGACCTCGACGCAGTCGTCACCGGAGCCTCCGCTGTAGCTCGACTTGTGCCAGGAGAGGGCGACTTCGACGCAGCTGTCGCCCGAGCCTCCGCTGTAGCTGCTCTTGAACCAGGCCAGTTCGTGGGTGCTCATAGCGCTCCTCGCAGTCGCGACAGCAGACCCTTGGAGTCCTCTGGGGTGAGGGCCTGCGCCCGCAGTTTCCCATAGCGCATCTGAAGCACGCTGATCGTTTTGGGATCGGTCACCAACTGGCCGTGCTCCTGCCCCTCGCAGTAGCCGAGCCACTCGTTCTGAGGTGTCTCCGCCAATTGGATCGACCCGTCCACGCCGGCATGATGCCCCCGGCCCAGCGGCAGCACCTGCACCACCACGTTCCGCAGCGCCATCACACCCAGCACGTGATCGATCAGCTCCCGCGTCACCTCCGCCCCGCCCACCCGGTGGTGGAACAGGTGCTCTTCGAGGATGAAGCTGTACGCCGTGTTCGGCCGGTCCCGCAGCAACTGCTGCCGCTCCAGCCGCGCCACCAGCTGCGCGTCCACCTGTTCGTCGCTCAGCGGCGGCAACTGGCCCCGGAAGAGCACCCGCGCGTACGCCTCCGTCTGCAACAGCCCCGGCACCACCCGTGGTTCGTACGTGTCCAGGGTGATCGCCGACGCCTCCAGCAGCGCCCACTTCTGGAACCACACCGCCAGCCCCGGCTTGCGGGTCAGGTGCCGTGACGCCTTCCGCAGCGCGCCGAAGGTGTCCAGCGTCTCCTCCACGCGCTCGACGAACTCCCGCGTCGGGAAACGCCTGCCCTGCTCCACGGAAGCGAGGTAGTGGACCGAGTACCCCAACTCCGGTGCCAGCGACTCCTGCGTGTGCCGCGCGTTCTCGCGGAACGCCTGGAGCACGGCGCCGAAGGTCTTCAGGCTCTCGGACCGTTCGGGCTCGGTGATGCCTTCTGTCATGCCGGTGACTCCCGGGTCGTTCGTGGTCCACCCCGTGTCGAGTCACCCATGCTCACAGGCGACCGCCCGCACCGTCCACCGTCCGCACTCGTACAGTCACGGTCTGTACGGGTCGGGTACGGGCAGCGCTACGCGCTGCGGGCGCGGCGCGAGACGACGGCCCGCAGGACGCGCTGCCCCTCGGCGGAGATGTCCCGGGCGAGTCGCAGTCCGCCCGCGCCGCCGGACGCCAGGACCTCCAGGACGCGGATCTGGCGGCGCAGTTCGCCGGTCACCAGCGGCCCGGCGCCGGCCGTGTCGCCCGTGCGGTACGCCTCCGGCGGCCCGGCGGACGCGGGCTCCAGGCCCTGGTGCAGGGCGAGTGCCGTGAGGGAGCAGGCGTCCGCCCACTCCCTCAGGGGACCCGGGGCCCACGCGGACGGCGCGTCGTCGAGCATCCGCCGTACGAGCGCCCCGGCGTCGTCCGCCGGGTCGCCGCCCTCCGCGACGGCGGCCTTGGCCTCGGCGAGCCGCCCGGCCCAGCCGTCCTCGCCGCGCGCGGCTCCGGCCCACAGGGAGCGCAGGGCCTCGTCGGCCGGTGCGGGGTCGAGGAGGGGCAGGCAGCGGTCGAGGCAGGCCAGCGCGGATGCCGCCAGCCCCCGCTCATCGGCCTGCGTGATCAGTTCCGCCAGGCTCTGACTCATGGACGTCTCCCGTCACGGACGCGGTGGTTCCCGTACTGGGCCTACGGCCTTACTGCGCCACATGGCGAGATTCCGTCACTTCAGGTGGCTGGAAAGATCGCTTCGGCGACACGTCCACACAACCCCCACACTTTCATCACAAGAGAGCCGCGGTGTGGGCCACGGCGGATCCGTGCAGGGTCTTGGCGCTCCGCATCGCCGTGAGGCGCCGGACGAAGAGCAGGGCCGCCAGGGCGGCCACCGCGTCCAGGAGGTCAGCGACGACCCTCGCCCGGCAGGCGGCCATCATGGCCTCGGGCTCCCCGGCCTCGTACGCCGCACCGGCCACGCGACCGCCGAGACCGCCGGCCACAGCAGCCACCACCCCTTCACAGGGGTGGGTCGCTCGCCCTTCCCGGGGCGGCTGTACGGGTCGCGCCTGCTCGCGTGCCGGGTCCGGTGGGCGAGCAGGCGGGGCAGGACGGCGTTGGCGACGGGGACGAGCCGGACGCCGATCGCCCAGCCGGGGCCGCTGCCGAAGAGGTCCGGCGCGAAGACACCGGCGTTCACCCGCACCCGGTGGAACCAGATGACGAAGACGACGGCGGTGACCAGGAAGGACAGCAGCGCTGGAGCACGCCCGCCGCGTCCATCGGCACATGGCGCCCATGTCCCCGGCGCCGCCGTCCGGTCCGGCCGCCGCCCGGTCGCTCATCAGCCGGTACAGACGGATGTCGGCGAAGAGCGCGTACCCGTCGATGGCGATGACCACGCCGAGCAGGGCGGCGACGGCCCGGCCCGGGTCTGTGGGCGAGCGGAGAACGGCCACGCCCCCCGGTAGGCGCGCGGCCGGAGCCGGCCGCCCGCGCACCGTACCTAGAGGGGTCAGCGGCGCAGCCGGTTCGCCAGATCGGTGAAGGCCCCCCAGGTCAGGGGCGGTGTGGCGGCCGGATGCCACAGCTTCTGGGACAGCGCGTGCAGCGGCATGCGGATGCCCGCCGCGACCTGCTCCGGCGTCTGGGCCCCGGCCAGGTCGCACCAGATCGCGAAGCTGGCGCCGAGGATCTGGTCCGCGTACCGCTCCGGGACGGGGCCGGTGCCGCGGATGACGAGCGGCGTCCAGTCCTCGTAGATGCGGCGGCCGGTCGGGTAGGTGAACTGGTTCGGCTCGCCGAGTACGTAGTAGAGGTACTCGTCGTTGTAGTTGATCAGCCTGCGGCCCTCGGCCAGGTACTCGACGGGCGGCCGGGCGCCGATCTCCTTGCCCGTCCAGTACGCCACGTCGATGTCCTGGGCGGGCGTCACCGCGCCGCCGGGGAAGAAGCCGTCGTTCCACGCCCGCATCCGCTTGCCGGCCGGACGGACCACGGCCGCCCGGTCGTTCAGCCAGCCGGTCGCGAGGTCCTGCACGCGCGCGTCGGCGCCGTACTTGCGGCGGGCCTCCGCGGCCAGCCCCGGGTAGGACGCCTCCGGGTTCCGCGCCGTCAGCGCCACGTACTCGTCGGCGCCCAGGTGCCAGTACGCGCCGGGGAACAGCCCCGCGTACTCGCGCAGCAGGTCGTCGACGATCTTCGCGGCCTCCGGGTTCGCGATGTCGACCGCGCCGCGCGGCGCCGTGCCCTGCGCGCCGCGCAGCTGGAGCGAGGGGTGGGCGGCGATCACCGCGCCGAGGTGCCCGGGTGAGTCGATCTCGGGGACGACCTGGATGTGCAGGCTCCTGGCGAGGCCGACGATGCGCCGCACCTCGGCCTTGGTGAGGTGCTCGGCGGCGACCACCTCGGGGTGCGAGGAGGACTCGATCCGGAACGCCTGGTCGTCCGAGAAGTGCAGCCCGAGCTGGTTCAGCTTGAGGTCGGCCATCTCCCGCAGCCGCGCCTCGATCCACGCGGCGCTGAAGTGCTTGCGGGCGATGTCGACCATGAGCCCGCGCTGGGGCTTGGCGGGCCGGTCGCGGATGACGCCTTCGGGGACGGTGCCGCCCGAGCGCAGCGCCTGCTTGAGGGTGCGGGTGCCGTAGAAGACGCCCGCCTCGTCGGGTCCGGAGATCCGTACCCGGCCGTCGCGGGTGGTGAGGGTGTACGACTCCGCGCCGCCGCTCTGCGCGCTGCGCAGCGCCAGCTCGATGTCGCCGGCGCGGGCGGCGCTCTCGCCGCGGTAGCCGGTCTTCAGCTCCCGGGCGAGGAGCCGGGCCTCGTCGGCGAGGGCGCCGCTGCCGTCGGCCAGGACGACGGCGCTTCCGGTGCGGGGTTTCCAGCCGGGGCCGCGGGCCGCTTCGTGATCGCGTACGGAGGGGATGGTGCGCGGGTCGGAGGAGAGCGGGTGACTCCGCGTGGGGGTGGGCGACGGCGACCGGGGCTGCGCCGGGGTGGTGGTCGGCTGCGCCCGGGTCGCGCCGGTCGTGGCGGCGTCACCCCCGTCGCCGCCCGCGCAGCCCGCGACGGCGAGGGAGAACACCATCACCGCGGCCAGGGCCCCTGTCCCTGTGGAGTGCCGTATCACGCGTCCACCTCCGTCCCATTCGTCCAGCACCGGTACGGAAACTCTCCCTTCCGGGTGAAGTTCTCGCATCCCAGGGACAACTCACGCTCACCGTGTGTAACGTTGTGCCCCTTCCCCCGCATCCATCACACCTTTCCGCTGCCCTTTTCGAGGAGCCACGATGGCCGGCGACACCACCGCAGGCACCCCGAAGCGCCCGGCCGCGATACCCCTCGGCCCGCCGGGCGGGCCGCGCGCGGGAGCGGGGGCCGCCGTGGCCGCCCCGGGCTCCCCCACCGGCGGTGCCGTCCGGGCTTCCGCGGGCCTCGCCCGCTTCAACGCCGCCACGCCGCGCGCCGCCGAAGCCGCCCTGCTCGCCTGCTGCGGCAGCCGCCGCTGGGCCCGCCGGGTCGCCGCCCACCGCCCGTACCCCACGCTGGACGCCCTCCTCGCCGCCGCCGACGAGGCCGGGTACGACCTGTCCGCCGCCGACCTGGACGAGGCGCTGGCGGACGAGACCGCCCCCGTCCTGCCGCCCGGCACGCCCGGCGCGGCGCACATGGCGCTGGACGCCGCCCACACGGCGTATCTGAGCCGCTTCGGCCACGCCTTCGTGATCTGTCTCGACGGCTACCGGCAGGATGAGCACGTGGACCAGGTGCTGGCCGGGATCCGCTGCCGCCTGGGCAACGAGCCGGATGAGGAGCGGGCGGTCGCCGCCGACGAACTGCGTCGACTGGCTCGTGCGCGATTGTCCCGGCTTGTGGCCAATTGCGGGTGGCCCGATAGCCCGTCCGTGCTCGTTTGATTGCCTGTTTGATCACACTGGCGGACCCCGCGCGAGCGAAGCGACAAGTCGTCGCTACGATGACCAGGGCCGGTGGACCGTACCCGGCCGGGCCAGACCGACAGAGCTGTTCTTTTCTAGACGCTGGCGGCCGGCTCCAATCCCGCTCCCGGAGGGTTTTTCCGTGCCGGCTGGAACGCTGTACCGCGGCCGGGAAGGCATGTGGTCGTGGGTGGCTCATCGAGTCACCGGCGTCCTCATCTTCTTCTTCCTGTTCGTACACGTACTGGACACCGCTCTCGTCCGCGTCTCTCCCGAGGCCTACGACGAGGTCGTCGCCACCTACAAGACGCCTCTCGTCGCGCTGCTGGAGTACGGCCTCGTCGCGGCCATCCTCTTCCACGCGCTCAACGGCCTGCGTGTGATCGCCGTGGACTTCTGGTCCCAGGGCACCCGCTACCAGAAGCACATGCTCTGGACCGTCATGGCCCTCTGGGTCGTGCTGATGGCGGGCGCCATCTACCCCGTCCTCGGCCATGCCGTACGTGAAGTGTTCGGGAGCTGACGCCAGAGATGTCCACTGACACCACCACTTCCGCGGTCGGTCCCGTCGAGGGCGGCGAGCCTCTGCGCCGTTTCGACGCGGACAACCCCGCCCCGCTGATCGAGCCGCCCCGCAAGCGGACCAAGAAGACCCCGAAGTCGGCCCGCGGCAACTTCGAGATGGCCGCATGGCTCTTCATGCGCCTGTCCGGTGTCGTCCTCGTCGTCCTCGTCATCGGCCACCTGCTGATCCAGCTCGTGCTGGACGGCGGCGTCTCCAAGATCGGCTTCGCCTTCGTGGCGGGCCGCTGGGCGTCCCCGTTCTGGCAGGTCTGGGACCTGCTGATGCTGTGGCTGGCGATGCTGCACGGCGCCAACGGCCTGCGTACCGTCATCAACGACTACGCCGAGCGCCCGAACACGCGCCTGTGGCTCAAGGGCCTGCTGTACACCGCCACGGTGTTCACCATCCTTCTGGGCACGCTGGTGATCTTCACCTTCGACCCGAACATCCGCTAAAGCCGGGGCTGACGAGACCAATGAAGATCCACAAGTACGACACCGTCATCGTCGGCGCCGGCGGCGCCGGCATGCGCGCCGCCATCGAGGCGACCAAGCGCAGCCGTACCGCCGTGCTGACGAAGCTGTACCCGACCCGCTCCCACACGGGCGCCGCGCAGGGCGGCATGGCCGCCGCGCTGGCGAACGTGGAGGAGGACAACTGGGAGTGGCACACCTTCGACACGGTCAAGGGCGGTGACTACCTGGTCGACCAGGACGCCGCCGAGATCCTGGCGAAGGAGGCCATCGACGCCGTCCTCGACCTGGAGAAGATGGGCCTGCCGTTCAACCGGACCCCGGACGGCACCATCGACCAGCGCCGCTTCGGCGGTCACTCCCGCAACCACGGCGAGGCCCCGGTCCGCCGGTCCTGCTACGCCGCGGACCGCACCGGTCACATGATCCTCCAGACGCTGTACCAGAACTGCGTCAAGGAGGGCGTGGAGTTCTTCAACGAGTTCTACGTCCTGGACCAGCTGATCACCGAGATCGACGGCGTGCGCACGTCCGCCGGTGTGGTCGCCTACGAGCTGGCCACCGGCGAGATCCACGTCTTCCAGGCGAAGGCCGTGATCTACGCGTCCGGCGGCACCGGCAAGTTCTTCAAGGTGACCTCCAACGCGCACACCCTGACCGGTGACGGCCAGGCCGCCTGCTACCGGCGCGGTCTGCCGCTGGAGGACATGGAGTTCTTCCAGTTCCACCCGACGGGCATCTGGCGCATGGGCATCCTGCTGACGGAGGGCGCCCGTGGTGAGGGCGGCATCCTCCGCAACAAGGACGGCGAGCGCTTCATGGAGAAGTACGCGCCCGTCATGAAGGACCTGGCGTCGCGTGACGTCGTCTCGCGCTCCATCTACACAGAGATCCGCGAGGGCCGCGGCTGCGGCCCCGAGGGCGACCACGTCTACCTCGACCTCACCCACCTGCCGCCGGAGCAGCTGGACGCGAAGCTCCCGGACATCACCGAGTTCGCGCGGACGTACCTGGGCATCGAGCCCTACACGGACCCGATCCCGATCCAGCCCACCGCGCACTACGCCATGGGCGGCATCCCGACCAACGTCATGGGTGAGGTCCTCGCGGACAACACCACCGTCGTGCCGGGTCTGTACGCCGCCGGTGAGGTCGCCTGCGTGTCGGTGCACGGCGCCAACCGCCTGGGCACCAACTCGCTGCTCGACATCAACGTCTTCGGCAAGCGGGCCGGTATCGCCGCCGCCGAGTACTCGGCCACGGCCGACTACGTCGAGCTGCCGGACGACCCGGCCTCCTTCGTCCGGGCGCAGGTCGAGCGGCTGCGCAACTCCACCGGCACCGAGCGGGTGGCCGAGCTGCGCCGCGAGCTGCAGGAGACGATGGACGCCAACGTGATGGTGTTCCGCACCGAGCAGACGATCAAGACCGCGGTCGAGAAGATCGCGGAGCTGCGCGAGCGGTACCGGAACGTGGCCATCCAGGACAAGGGCAAGCGCTACAACACGGACCTGCTGGAGGCCATCGAGCTGGGCAACCTGCTCGACCTGGCCGAGGTCATGGCCGTCTCCGCCCTGGCCCGCAAGGAGTCGCGCGGCGGTCACTACCGCGAGGACTACCCGAACCGCGACGACGTCAACTTCATGCGCCACACCATGGCGTACCGCGAGGTCGGCGACGACGGCACCGAGACCGTCCGCCTCGACTACAAGCCGGTCGTCCAGACCCGCTACCAGCCGATGGAGCGTAAGTACTGATGGCTACCCCCGTACTGGAAAAGGCCGAGGCGGGCTTCGCCGACTCGCCGTACATCACGGTCACCTTCCGGATCCGCCGGTTCAACCCGGAGATCTCGGACGAGGCGACCTGGCAGGACTTCCAGATCGAGATCGACCCGAAGGAGCGCGTGCTCGACGGTCTCCACAAGATCAAGTGGGACGTCGACGGCTCGCTCACCTTCCGGCGCTCGTGCGCGCACGGCATCTGCGGCTCCGACGCGATGCGGATCAACGGCAAGAACAGGCTCGCCTGCAAGACGCTGATCAAGGACATCAACCCGGAGAAGCCGATCACGATCGAGGCCATAAAGGGCCTGACGGTCCTCAAGGACCTGGTCGTGGACATGGAGCCGTTCTTCCAGGCCTACCGCGATGTGATGCCCTTCCTGATCACCAAGGGCAACGAGCCCACGCGTGAGCGGCTGCAGTCCGCCGAGGACCGCGAGCGGTTCGACGACACCACCAAGTGCATCCTGTGCGCCGCGTGCACGTCGTCCTGCCCGGTCTTCTGGAACGACGGCCAGTACTTCGGCCCGGCCGCGATCGTCAACGCGCACCGCTTCATCTTCGACTCGCGCGACGAGGCCGGGGAGCAGCGGCTGGAGATCCTCAACGACAAGGACGGTGTGTGGCGCTGCCGCACCACGTTCAACTGCACGGATGCCTGCCCGCGCGGTATCGAGATCACCAAGGCGATCCAGGAAGTGAAGCGCGCGCTCATCACGCGCCGCTACTGATACGCCTGACGCTTTCTCAGAAGGCCCGCTTCTGTACGCTCACCCGTACAGGAGCGGGCCTTCGCCCCTTCACACGCGAACCTGAGGACGGGGAAGATGAGCGAGCCGAATCCGTACGCGGACGGGGAGTACACGTGGGGCCCGGCACAGCCTCCGGGAGCGGGGTACGGATACCCGGGCGGCGCCCCGGGCCACGGCTACCCGCAGCACTACCCGCCGGTCCCGACGGGCGGCGCCGGGACGCCGCTCGTGGCCATCGGTGACATCACCGTGCTGCCGGACTCCATCGTCACGCCCGCCGGCACGATGCCGCTCAAGGGCGCGGTGTGGAACGCCACCGACATGTCGCGCACGGAGGAGAAGATGCCCACCCACGCGATCGTGCTGGCGGTCGTCTTCTTCGTGTTCTGCTTCCTGGGACTGCTCTTCCTGCTGATGAAGGAGAAGACCACGACGGGCTTCATCCAGGTCACCGTCACCAGCGGCGGACGCCACCACTCGACGATGATTCCGGCCACCGGCCCGGACACGTTCCACATGGTGATGGGGCAGATCAACTACGCCCGTTCGCTGAGCGTGTAGGCGTACCAGCCCTCCCGGACCCCCTCTTTCGGGTACGACCGATCCGGGTGCGTCCCGTCCGGTACGTCCCTTCCGGTGGTTTGGCCGAACTGCGCGTAGACCGGATGCGTGTGACGGGCATGTAGTGGAGCTCGGCACGACCGATTACGGCCGCTGCGTCGCCGATTCGTCGCCTGTGAGGCCACCATGACGGAAACCGTCGCGTTCCCCCAGGACCGTACCTGCCCCTACCACCCGCCCACCGCCTACGACCCCTTGCGCGACAAGCGGCCACTGTCCCGGGTCACGCTGTACGACGGCCGCTCGGTGTGGATCGTCACCGGGCACGGCGCCGCGCGCCGGCTCCTGTCCGACCAGCGGCTGTCCACGGACACCACCCATGAGGCGTTCCCGCTCCCCACGGAGCGGTTCGCCGCCGTACGCAACCGCCGCCGGGCCGCCCTGCTCGGCTGGGACGACCCCGAGCACAACGTCCAGCGGCGGATGCTGATCCCGAGCTTCTCGCTCAAGCGCACGGCCGACCTGCGCCCGCGCATCCAGCGGACCGTGGACCAGCTGCTCGACGCGATGGTCGAGCGGGGGTCGCCGGCCGAGCTGGTGTCGGCGTTCGCGCTGCCCGTGCCGTCCGTCGTGATCTGCGATCTGCTCGGGGTGCCGTACGCCGACCACGACTTCTTCGAGCTCCAGTCGCGCCGGCTCCTGCGCGGCCCGACGGCCCGGGACACCGAGGACGCCCGCGACCGGCTGGAGGGCTACCTCGGCGATCTGATCGAGTCCAAACGCGACAAGCCCGGGGACGGCGTACTCGACGACCTGATCGCCCAGCAGCTCGCCCACGGCCACATCGACAAGCAGGAGCTCATCGAGCTGGCCACGATCCTGCTCGTCGCCGGTCACGAGACCACGGCGAACATGATCTCGCTGGGAACGTTCACGCTGCTCCAGCACCCGGAGCAGCTCGCGGAGCTGAAGGCCGACCCGGCGCTGATGCCCGCCGCCGTCGAGGAGCTGCTGCGGTTCCTGTCGATCGCCGACGGAATGCTCCGGCTGGCGAAAGAGGACATCGACATCGCCGGGACGGTGATCCGGGCGGGTGACGGGGTCGTCTTCTCGACCTCCATCATCAACCGGGACACGGCCGCCTACGCCGACCCCGACACGCTCGACTGGCACCGGTCGGCCCGCCACCATGTCGCGTTCGGCTTCGGCATCCACCAGTGCCTGGGGCAGAACCTGGCCCGGGCGGAGATGGAGATCGCCCTGCGCACGCTCTTCGACCGGCTGCCGGGGCTGCGGCTGGCGGCACCGCCCGAGGAGATCCCCTTCAAGCCGGGCGACACGATCCAGGGGATGCTGGAACTCCCCGTGGCCTGGTGAGTTGATGTCCGGTATGCGAATCACGATCAACAGGGATGCCTGTATCGGCGCCGGACAGTGCGCGCTGACCGCACCCGGTGTCTTCACCCAGGACGACGACGGCTTCAGCGAGGTGCTTCCGGGGCGGGAGGACGGGGGCGGTGACCCGCTGCTACGGGAAGCGGCACGCTCCTGCCCGGTGAGCGCCATCTCCGTGGCGGAGGACTAGAAGGCCCCGGTTAGGCTCGGGCACCGTGAAGGACGAGACGGCCGACCCCGGGCCCAAGACCGCGAGGACCTCCAGAGCCGCCAGGACCTCCAGGAGCGAGCACACCCGCGCCCTCATCCTCGAAACCGCGCTCCGCCTGTTCCAGGAGCGCGGTTACGACAGGACGACGATGCGGGCCATCGCCCAGGAGGCGGGCGTCTCCGTCGGCAACGCGTACTACTACTACTCGTCCAAGGAGCACCTGGTCCAGGGCTTCTACGACCGGCTGGCCGCCGAGCACGAGGCGGCGGTCCAGCCGGTCCTGGCCGGCGACAGGGACCTCGCCGTCCGCGTCCGGGGCGCCCTCATGACGTGGCTGGACGTGGCGGAGCCGTACCACCGGTTCGCCACGCAGTTCTTCAAGAACGCCGCGGACCCCGAGAGCCCGCTCAGTCCCTTCTCACCCGAATCGGCAGCCGCGCGCGAGGCCGCGATCTCCATCCAGGAGCGGGTGCTCCACGGCTCGGACACCAGGGCCGCGCCCGAACTGTCCGACCAGCTCCCGCACCTGATGTGGCTGATGCAGATGGGGCTCGTGCTGTTCTGGGTGTACGACCGGACGGAGGGCACCGAGCGCAGCCGCCGCCTGGTCGAGCGCACCGCGCCCCTCGTGGCCCGCGCCATCGCGCTCTCCCGCTTCCGGCTGCTGCGCCCCTTGGTGCGCCAGGTGCACGAAGTGCTGGAGGAGTTCCTGCCGGGCGCGGCGGCGACCCGGGCGACGCGGGTGTAGCTCCGCGGGCTAGGCGTTCTTCGAGGCGAGCTCGACGACCGTGATGTCCGAGGGGGCGCCGACCCGGACCGGGGGTCCCCAGGCGCCGGCGCCGCGTGACACGTACAACTGGGTGTCGCCGTACCGCTCCAGGCCCGCGAGGGTCGGGTTGGCGAGGTCCGCGATGAGGTTGCCGGGCCAGAGCTGGCCGCCGTGGGTGTGGCCGGACAGCTGGAGGTCGACCCCGTGGCGTACGGCGTCGTGGATGACGACCGGCTGGTGCGCGAGCAGGACGGCGGCCCGGCCGCGGTCGCGGTCGCCGAGGGCACGGGCGAAGTCGGGGCCGTCGTCGTGCGCGGTGCCGGCGACGTCGTTGACCCCGGCGAGGTCGAACCCGGCGATCTCGACGCGCTGGTTGCGCAGCGGGTGGAGGCCCAGCTCACGGACGTGGTCGACCCACTCCTCGGCGCCGGAGAAGTACTCGTGGTTGCCGGTGACGAAGTACGCGCCGTCGCGGGCGCGGAGCCGGGCGAGCGGCTCGGCGGCCGGGCCGAGGTTCTCGACGC
The DNA here is from genome assembly GCF_040612535.1 of Streptomyces sp. NPDC006368. Lineage (NCBI taxonomy): Bacteria > Bacillati > Actinomycetota > Actinomycetes > Kitasatosporales > Streptomycetaceae > Streptomyces > Streptomyces sp. NPDC006368. Next base: position 330,617 of record NZ_JBEXQK010000001.1, on the reverse strand, counting down.
TGCCGTCGACCAGGTCGCCGACGACTGCGATGAGATCGGGCTGGGTGGCGTTGATCGTGTCGACGATCCGCTGGGTGTGACCGCGCCCGAGGATGGGTCCGAGGTGGATGTCGCTCACCACGGCGATCCGGTACCCGTGCGCGCCGCGCGCCAGCTTGGCCAGCGGCACGGTGACCCGCTTGACGCGGGGGCCGCTCAGCACGCCGTACGTCCCGTACCCGACGGTCCCGAGCGCGACGGCGGCCGCGGTGCCGCCGACGACGCGGGAGACGAAGAGCCGCCGCGAGACGTCGCCGCCGGACGGGGCGGGGGCGCCGGGTGCCGTGTGGTCGTTTCCGGGTGCCGTGGGGTCGGGCTCCGTCGGGAGGGCGGTCACCGCGGCGGGTGCGGCCCCGGCGGGGCGTGCCCCGGCCGGTTCGGGCACCCCGGCGACCGCGGCCGGGACGGGGTCCCTCGTCGTATCAGGCACCCCGGCGGTCCCGGCCGGCTCCCCCGCCGCCGCCCGCCGTGCCGCCAGGCGGCGCAGCACGGGCCGTACCGCCTCGCCCGCCACCAGGGCCAGCACGACGTACAGCAGCAGGGCCAGCCACAGGAAGCCCGGCCAGGCCAGCACCCGCTGGAGCCAGAAGGGCGCCCCCGAGCGGCCGGCCGTCAGCGCGCCGAGCGACAGCAGTGGCAGGACGATCAGGATGACCGTGCCCGCTCGCCGGGCCACGCTCCCGGGCAGCGTCACATCGCGCACCAGGCGCCGCCACACGTACCAGTGCACACCACCCAGCAGGCCGATGACGGCGACGAGCACCAGCAGGACGAGCACCACGGACCCCACGACCCAACCCCTTACGGACGGCGCGAGCCGCGCAGCGCGCGTACACCACGCAACCCGATGACGCCCACCACCGTCCCCAGAACAAAGGACACCACCGCGAGCAGCAGATGAACCCAGAAGTACGCCGTCGGGTCACCCGCGTCGTCGAAGGCGAGACCGCTCGCGTCGTTCCACAGATTCTTGACGAAAGTGATCCAGATGACCCAGCTCCACACCCCGAAGGCGAGCAAGAACCAGGAGGCGGAGCGGCTGAGCTTCATGCAGCCAGTATCACCGCCGCCGGTGGCACGTCACGCGCCGGGTCGGGTGTGGATGTCTCCATCCTCGGACAGTCCCTGTACGTTCTCGATCGTGTCTGCACTGAAAAAGACCGCATTGACGGTCGCTGCCGTCGCATTGCTGCCCCTCCTGTCCACCACGCCCGCGTCGGCGGACTCCAGGGAGGACAAGCAGCCGAAGCCGCCGGCCCTCATGTCGACCGTCGGCGGGAAGGCGCTCGGCAGGCCGGGCACCCAGGTGAATCTGGCGGCCGGAGTACCGGTGCTGCCCAAGGAGGTGACGGGCCGCTCCTGGATCGTCGCGGACGCGGAGAGCGGCGACGTGCTGGCGTCGCACAACGCGCACTGGCGGCTGCCCCCCGCGTCCACCCTCAAGATGCTCTTCGCGGACACGCTCCTGCCGAAGCTGCCCCGGACGCGGTCGCACCTCGTGGTCCCCCAGGAGCTGGCGAAGGTCGGCCCGGGCTCCAGCCTGGTGGGGGTCAAGGAGAAGCAGACGTACACCGTCCACGACCTGTGGCTGGGTGTGTTCCTTCGCTCCGGCAACGACGCCGTGCACGTCCTGTCCCACCTGAACGGCGGCATCGAGAAGACCGTCAAGGACATGAACGACCGCGCCGCCGAGCTCCAGGCGCTCGACACCCACGTCGTCTCACCGGACGGCTACGACGCCCAGGGCCAGGTGTCGTCCGCGTACGACCTCACGCTCATCGCGCGCAGCGGCATGCAGAACAAGGACTTCCGGGAGTACTGCTCGACACCCCGGGCGACGTTCCCCGGCGAGCTGAAGCCCGGCGGCAAGAAGCGCGAGTCGTTCGAGATCCAGAACACCAACCGGCTGCTGACGGGGGCCCTGGGCATCACGCCGTACCAGGGCATCGCGGGCGTGAAGAACGGCAGCACGACGCACGCCGGTTCCACCTTCACCGGCGTCGCCGAGCGGAACGGCAAGGTGCTGCTGGTGACGGTCATGAACCCGTCGTCGAAGGAGGGCCACGCCGTCTACAAGGAGGCGGCGCGGCTGCTGGACTGGGGCTTCGCGGCGGCGGGGAAGGTGAAGCCGGTCGGTGAGCTGGTGCCGCCGAGGTCCGCGCGCACGGGGGGCGACACGACGAAGCAGATCGAGACGGGCAACGGCGAGGCGACCAAGGCGCCGGTCGCCGCGTCGCACGCCGGTGGCGGCGCCGGGACCGCGCTGGCGGTGGCCGGCGGGGTGCTGCTGCTGCTGGTGGGTGCGGGCTACCTGGTCAACCGGCGCTGGCCGCTGCCGGAACTGGGACGTCGCCGACGTCAGCCTCCCGCCGCCTAGTCGCCGTCCACGCGGCGCAGAAGAGCAGCAGCCTGGCGGTGAGGTTGATCCACAGCATCAGGGCGACCGGCACGCCGAACGCCCCGTACATCGACTTCGACGCCACCCCGCTCATATAGCCGCCGAGCAGCAGCTTCAGCGCCTCGAAGCCGACCGCGCCGATCAGCCCGGCGACGACGAGGTGGCGGCGGTGCGGGTGCACACCGGGCAGCAGGGTGAGGACGTACAGCAGGATCACGAAGTCGGCGAGGACGGCGGCCACGAGGGCGCCGGCCTGGAGGAGGACGCCACCGGCGCCGTCGCCGGGGATGCCGAGCCGTCCGGCCGCCCAGTCGATGGCGGTGGAGCCGAAGGCGGAGGCGGCGAGCGAGACGAGGCCGGTCACACCGAGGCCGGCGAGGACGACGGCGTCCTTGCCCTTGCGTACGAAGGGGTTGCCGTCGTCGCCGTCGTCGCACTCCCAGACGGCGCGCAGGCACTCCCGCATGGAGCCGACCCACCCGACCCCGGTGAGGAGCAGCAGCGCTCCGGCGACGACGCCGACCGTACCGGCGTTGGCGACGAGACCGGTGATGTCGAGCTGGTCGGAGATGCCGGGGACCTGCTCGGCGAGCCTGTTCTCGATGGTGCGCAGCTGCCCGTCGCTCAGGAGCGCGGCGCCGACGGCGGCGGTGAGGGTGATCAGCGGGAAGAGCGCGAGGAAGCTCAGGAACGTGATCGCGGCGGCGAGACGGGTCCAGTGGACGCGGTCGAGGGTCTCGTACGAGCGCCACACGTGCGTGCGCATGAGGCGGGCGGCCCAGGGGCCGATGAGGGGCAGCTTCGTCAGCCAGTCCATGGGCTGCGCCTACCCCCGGAAGACCAGGGTGCTCGTCCCCCAGAAGCGCAGACAGGTCGCGAGGACCATGCCGACGCCGAGACCGGAGACGGTGTCCGCGCGGGCGGACGTCAGCCCCAGCCCGTAGTGCGACACGCCGAGGCAGGCCATCTGCACGGCGGCGCCCGCCAGATTGACGCCGAAGAAGGCGGCGTACTCGCGCAGCGTCACCGCCCTGCGGCGATAGGTCGCCAGGGCGTTGCCGAGGTAGGCGACGGTGCAGCCGGCGAGGAACGCGAGGGCCTTGGCGGGAAGCGGGTCGACGGCGCCCCGGAGGGCGAGGAAGAGGGCGAGGTCGGCTCCGTACGCGACGCTCCCGACGGCGAGGAAGCCGGCGAGCTCGCGTCCGCGCCCGCTCACAGGTCGGCGACCGCCATCCCGTACATCGCCGTCCATACGACTCCGATGACGGCGAGCGGCCGGTCGCGCAGGACGACGTCCTCGGGGGCACCGGCGGTGCCCCGGTCGGCGAAGACGGCGTAGCGCAGGACGGCGAGGATGAACGCGACCATGGAGAGCTGGCGCCAGGGGAGGGACGAGCCGTTGGGGGCGGAGCCGCTCTCCAGCGCCCACAGGCAGTAGCCGAGCACGGCCACACCGGCGGCGAGCTGCCACACGAAACGCAGGTACCCGGTCGTGTACTCGGTGAGCAGGACGCGCGTCTCGCCCTTCCGCCCCGCCATCTGCACCGCCTCCGAATACCGCTTCGCGGAGACCATGAACAGGGCGCCGAAGCCGGTGGTGATGAGGAACCAGCGCGAGAGCGGAATGGAGAGGGCGACACCGCCGATCATGGCGCGCATCAGGAAACCCGTCGTGACGACGGCGAGGTCGACGACGAGGACGTGCTTGAGGCGCAGGCAGTACGCGAACTGCATGGCGAGGTACGCGGCGAGGAGCGCGGCGGTCATGGCGTTGCACAGCGCGGCCCCGCCGACCACGGCCGCGAGCGCGAGAACGCCGCCGGCGCCGTACGCCACGGACACGGGCACCTCGCCGGCGGCCACCGGACGGCGGCACTTGACGGGGTGCGCGCGGTCCGCTTCGACGTCGAGGGCGTCGTTGACCAGGTACACCGCCGACGCGGCGGCGGTGAACAGCAGGAAGACGACGCCGAGCCGGAGGGCGGTGTGCAGGGACACGAGCTCCCCGGCGGCGGCGGGGGCGGCGACGACGAGCACGTTCTTGACCCACTGCCGCGGTCGCGCGGCCCGCAGCACACCGAGCCCGAACCCCCGCGGCAGCACCTCCACCACGAGCACGGAACGCTCACCCACGGCACGCCCCCCGCCCCGCGCGCGGCGTCGTCCCGGGCGCGCCGCCCGGATGGTCCTCACGCATCGCCTCGCACCGCCCAGCGCGTGCCCGCCGTGGCCGTGGCCGCGCCGAGGAGGGCGCCGGCCGCGATGTCCGTGGGGTAGTGGACGCCCAGCACCAGACGGGAGAGGCACATCGCGGCGGCGACCGGCGCGGCCAGGTGGCGCGCCGGAGGGCGCAGCGCGCCGAAGAGCACCGCCGCGGCGGTCGCCGAGGTGGCGTGGGAGCTGGGGAAGGAGTGCCGCCCCACGGGGTACGCCGACGCCGAGCCGTCCGGCCGGGGGCGCCGCACCACCCGCTTCACGCCCATGCTCGCGAGGTGCGCCGCACCGATCAGCGCCGTGGTCCGCAGCCACGCCGCGCGCCGGGCGGGGTCGGACACCGCGCCCGCGAGGCCGGCCGCGAGCCACAGCGCACCGTGCTCACCGCTGAACGACAACGCCCGCGCGGCCGCCGCCACTCCCGGCCCACGGCGCCCGCAGTCGCGCGCGGCGGCCAGCAGGCGGTGGTCGACGTATCGCATCTGCCACCCCTTTCTGCACCAGAGGCGACTCTCACCCGACGCGCGTCCCGTCGCACGGCAATCTTTCCTGACACTCGTTTAATCACCCATTTCGGCGAGTCAGCCAGAAAACCCCATCAACCGGACCTTTGCGTGGTTACCGTCGACCCCATGCCCATCGAGCCCCTGACCGGCTGGGGCCGTACCGCCCCCACCGTCGCCCGCGTCGTACGCCCCCGCAGTTACGACGAGGCCGCCGCCGCCGTCCGCGGCTGCGGAGCGCGCGGCGGCATCGCCCGCGGCCTCGGCCGGGCGTACGGCGACGCCGCGCAGAACGCCGGTGGCGCCGTCCTCGACATGACCTCCCTCGACCGGGTCCGCCGCATCGACGCGGAGGCGGGGGTCGTCGTCTGCGACGCGGGCGTGAGCCTGCACCGCCTGATGGAGGTCCTCCTCCCGCTCGGCTGGTTCGTCCCGGTCACCCCCGGCACCCGCTACGTCACCGTCGGCGGGGCCGTCGGCGCCGACATCCACGGCAAGAATCACCACGTCTCCGGGTCCTTCACCCGCCACGTGCACGCCCTGGACCTGCTCACCGCCGACGGCGGCATCCGTACCGTCCGGCCCGGCGACGACCTCTTCGACGCCACGGCCGGCGGCATGGGCCTCACCGGCGTGGTCCTCGCGGCGACCATCGGCCTGCTGCCCGTTGAGACGTCCCTGATGTCCGTCGACACCGAGCGGGCCACCGACCTCGACGACCTCATGGCGCGGCTGACCGCCACCGACCACCGCCACCGCTACTCCGTCGCCTGGATCGACCTGCTCGCGCGCGGCGCCGCGACCGGCCGCGCCGTCATGACCCGCGGCGACCACGCCCCGTACGACGCCCTCCCGGCAGGGCCGCGACGCGACCCGCTCGCCTTCCGCACCGGGCAGCTCCCCCCGGCGCCCCGTCTCGTCCCCGAGGGGCTGCTCAACCGCTCCACCGTCCGCGCGTTCAACGAGCTCTGGTACCGCAAGGCCCCCCGCCGGCCCCGCACGGGACAGCTGCAGAAGATCTCCACCTTCTTCCACCCCCTCGACGGCGTCCCCCACTGGAACCGCGTCTACGGTCGCGCCGGGTTCGTCCAGTACCAGTTCGTCGTCCCGTACGGGCAGGAGGACGCCCTGCGCCGCATCGTGCGCCGGATCTCCCGCCGGGGCTGCCCGTCCTTCCTCGCCGTCCTCAAACGGTTCGGCGAGGCCGACCCCGGCTGGCTGTCCTTCCCCATGCCGGGCTGGACGCTGGCGCTCGACATCCCCGCCGGGCTGCCCGGCCTGGGCGCGTTCCTCGACGCGCTCGACGAGGAGGTGGCGGGGGCGGGCGGCCGGGTGTACCTCGCCAAGGACTCCCGGCTGCGTCCGGACACCCTGCGCGCCATGTACCCCCGGCTGCCCGCGTTCCTCGCCCTGCGGGCCGAGCTGGACCCGCGCTCCGTCTTCACCTCGGACCTCGCCCGCCGCCTCGCGCTCTAGGAGTACGCCCCCATGAAGGACGCCTTCGGCATCCCCCAGTCCCTCCTCGTCCTCGGCGGTACGTCCGAGATCGCCCTGGCCACCGCGCGGCGCCTGGTCGCCCGCCGCACCCGTACCGTCCACCTGGCCGGCCGCCCCTCCCCCGCCCTGGAGGCCGCCGCCGCGTCCCTGCGGGACCTCGGGGCACAGGCCGGCACCGTGCCGTTCGACGCGCTCGACACCGCCGCGCACGAGGAGACGCTGGGCAAGCTGTTCGCGGAGGGCGACATCGACATGGTGCTGCTGGCCTTCGGCGTGCTGGGCGACCAGGCCCACGACGAGGCCACGCCCTCCGCGGCCGTCCGGGTCGCCCAGACGAACTACACCGGCGCCGTCTCAGCCGGGCTGACCTGCGGGAACGCGCTGCGGGCGCAGGGACACGGCTCGCTCGTCGTCCTGTCGTCCGTCGCCGCCGAACGCGCCCGCCGCGCCAACTTCGTCTACGGCTCCAGCAAGGCCGGGCTGGACGCCTTCGCCCAGGGCCTGGGGGACGCCCTGCACGGGACGGGCGTGCACGTCATGGTCGTCCGGCCCGGCTTCGTACGGACGAGGATGACGGCGGGCCTCCCCGAGGCGCCGCTCGCCACGACCCCGGAGGCCGTGGCGCACGCGATCGAGCAGGGGCTGCGGCGCCGCACGGAGACCGTCTGGGTGCCGGGCGCCCTGCGTCCCGTCATGTCGGTGCTGCGGCACCTGCCGCGCCCGCTGTTCCGCCGGCTGCCGGTCTAGGGCCCGTCTTCTGGATCGGGCCGGATCAGGGAGCGGGGTCCGGTGCCGTGGATCGCGAGGCGGAGGAGGGAGTCACCGCGGTGGGGGCACCCTTGTGCCCGAAGGGCTACGGGGGACATCGGCGACCGACGACAACGCCGCGAGGCGCGGGTGCCGGGGCACGCGAGCCCGGCAGGATCCGAAAGACAGGCGCGGGGGGGGCCGCCCGGCCGCCGTGTCCCCGGTGGGCCGTGGCTCAGCCGCGGGAGGTGGCCGGTTCGTCGACGGGTGAGCCCTGCGCGGGCACGCCCTTCGCCGCCCGGCCGACGCCGAACTCGTACTCGGACAGCTTGCGCCACACGCCGTCCGCGCCCTGCTCGTAGAGGGCGAAGGAGCCCACGGTCCACTGCGCCTCGAAGCGGGCCAGCTCCTCGAACGCCCGGTCCATCGCCTCCTCGGCGATGCCGTGCGCCACCGTGACGTGCGGGTGGTACGGGAAGGCCAGCTCCCGCACGAGCGGCCCCGACGGGTCCCGCACCTGCTGCTGGAGCCAGGAGCATGCCGACGCGCCCTCGACGACCCGGACGTACACGACGGGTGACAGCGGGCGGAACGTGCCCGTGCCGCTCAGCCGCATCGTGAAGGCGCGCCCGGCCGCGGCGACGGCGGCGAGATGGGCCCGGACGGCGGGCAGCCGCGCCGTCTCGACCTCGGTCGGCGGGAGCAGGGTGACGTGCGTGGGGATGCCGTGCGCGGCGGGATCCCCGAAGCCGGCGCGCCGCTCCTGGAGCAGGCTGCCGTAGGGCTCCGGGACCGCGATCGAAACGCCGAGCGTTACGGTCCCCACGTCGTTCTCCTCATCAGTCGTCCGGTGCAGCGCCAGTGTGGCGGCTGTACCCACCGCATGGCCAGGGTCTTCGGACCCGGCCGTCCGGTCCGTACGGTGCTCAGTGCTTGGCGGGCAGGAAGCCCACCTTCTCGTAGGTTCGCGCGAGTGTCTCGCCGGCGACCGCCCGCGCCTTCTCCGCGCCCTTGGCCAGGATCGAGTCCAGCGTCTCCGGGTCGTCCAGATATTCCTGCGTGCGGGCCCTGAACGGAGTGACGAATTCCACCATGACCTCGGCGAGGTCGGTCTTCAGGGCGCCGTACATCTTGCCCTCGTACGACCGCTCCAGGTCGGTGACGGAGGTGCCCGTGAGGGTGGACATGATGGTCAGCAGGTTGCTGACGCCCGGCTTGTCCGCCGGGTCGAAGCGGATCACGGTGTCGGTGTCGGTCACCGCGCTCTTGACCTTCTTCGCGGTGGTCTTCGGCTCGTCGAGCAGGTTGATCAGTCCCTTCGGCGTGGACGCCGACTTGCTCATCTTGATCGACGGGTCCTGGAGGTCGTAGATCTTCGCCGTCTCTTTGAGGATGTACGGAGCGGGGACCGTGAACGTCTCACCGAAGCGGGTGTTGAACCGCTCGGCCAGGTCGCGCGTCAGCTCGATGTGCTGGCGCTGGTCCTCACCGACCGGGACCTGATGGGCCTGGTAGAGGAGGATGTCCGCCACCTGAAGGATCGGGTAGGTGAAGAGGCCGACGGTGGCGCGGTCGGCGCCCTGCTTGGCGGCCTTGTCCTTGAACTGCGTCATCCGGCCGGCCTCCCCGAAGCCGGTGAGGCAGTTCATCACCCAGCCGAGCTGCGCGTGCTCGGGGACGTGGCTCTGGACGAAGAGGGTGCAGCGCTCGGGGTCGAGACCGGCGGCGAGCAGCTGGGCGGCGGCGAGCCGGGTGTTGGCGCGCAGCTCGGCGGGGTCCTGCGGGACGGTGATCGCGTGCAGGTCGACGACCATGTAGAAGGCGTCGTGGCTCTCCTGGAGGGCGACCCACTGGCGGACCGCGCCGAGGTAGTTGCCGAGGTGGAACGAGCCCGCGGTGGGCTGGATTCCGGAGAGCACACGAGGACGACGCTGCATGGACGAGCCATTCCCCTGAGGGTCGTGGTGGGCGGCGGGCGCGCGATCGGAGGCCATGTCCCTCATTCTCTCAGGTGCCGCCGACAGCTCGGGAACGGATGCGGTGTGAGGGGGTCGACGGGGTGGGCCCCGGAACACCGCGCGCTCCGGCGCCCGGTCGGCGCGCTCCGGGGACCCGGACCCGCGCCGACCGTGCGGGGGCGCGCGTGCGGCCGGAGGGGCTAGACCGGGAGACCCGGCGCGGGGTGGGCGGCCATCAGGTCGGCGACCTCCGCGCGGATCTTGGCCAGGGTGTCCTCGTCGCCGGTGCGGGCCGCGGTGACGCCCCGGTCGATCCACTCGGCGACGAGCGGCATGTGCCGCGTACCGAGGCCGCGGGAGGTGAGCGACGGGGTGCCGATGCGGATGCCCGAGGGGTCGAAGGGCTTCCTCGGGTCGTAGGGGACGGTGTTGTGGTTGACCACGATCCCGGCCCGGTCGAGCGCCTTCGCGGCGACCTTGCCCGGCACGTCCTTGCGGGTGAGGTCGATGAGGATCAGGTGATTGTCGGTGCCGCCGGAGACCAGGTCGAAGCCACGGGCGAGCAGCTCGGCCGCCAGGGCCCCGGCGTTGGCGACGACCGCGTGGGCGTAGTCGCGGAAGGACGGCTGGGCGGCCTCGTGGAGGGCCACGGCGATGGCGGCGGTGGTCTGGTTGTGGGGGCCTCCCTGGAGGCCGGGGAAGACCGCCTTGTCGATGGCCTTGGCGTGCTCCTCGCGGCACATCAGCATCGCGCCGCGCGGTCCGCGCAGCGTCTTGTGGGTGGTCGTGGAGATCACGTCGGCGTACGGGGTGGGCGACGGGTGGGCGCCGCCCGCGATCAGGCCGGCGATGTGGGCGACGTCGGCGACGAGCACGGCGCCGGCCTCGCGGGCGACCTCCGCGAAGGCGGCGAAGTCGATGGTGCGGGGCAGGGCGGTACCGCCGCAGAAAATGATCCTGGGGCGCTCGGTGAGGGCGAGGTCACGCACCTGGTCGAAGTCGATCAGCCCGGTGTCGCGCCGTACGCCGTACTGCACGCCGCGGAACCACTTCCCGGTCGCCGAGACGCCCCAGCCGTGGGTGAGGTGGCCGCCCATCGGGAGGGCCATGCCCATCACGGTGTCACCGGGTTCGGCGAAGGCGAGGTGGACGGCGAGGTTGGCCGGGGAGCCGGAGTAGGGCTGGACGTTGGCGTGGTCGACGCCGAAGAGCGCCTTGGCCCGGCCCACGGCGAGCAGCTCGACCCGGTCGATGTTCTGCTGGCCCTCGTAGTAGCGGCGGCCGGCGTAACCCTCGCTGTACTTGTTCTGCAGGACGGTGCCGGAGGCTTCCAGGACGGCGTGCGAGACGTAGTTCTCGCTGGGGATCAGGCGCAGGGTGTCGGCCTGCAGGCGCTCCTCGGCCCCGACGAGCGCGGCGAGTTCGGGGTCGGCGGCGCTGAGAGCGGGGTGGTGCGCGGGAAGGGGCGGGGTGGTCATGGCGTCCTCCGGGGGGCCGGCAGCGGTCGTCTCGTCCGAGGTGCTGCCGGGCGTCCCCGCCGCAGGGCGGGGGGAGGGCGGCACCCACACGGTGTGTGTGCGAAGTGCCCAGGCGGGCGGCACCTCGTGCGGTCTGCCGCGCACGGCTTCCCCGGGGTTGTCTCCCCGTGCGCCAGTCGCCGCGCGTACGGACCACCTTAACGGGCGGGCCCGTCGGAGGTTTCCCCGTCCGCATCCCGAGCGACGATAGAGAAGGGTCCACCCCCGGCCCCGGCCGCAGGACGAACGGAGATCCCGTGTCGAGAACGCAAGACGCGATCGCATCCGCCGAGGCGCGCAGCGCGCACAACTACCACCCCTTGCCCGTCGTCGTCTCCTCGGCGGAGGGCGCGTGGATGACCGATGTCGAGGGGCGCCGCTACCTGGACATGCTCGCCGGGTACTCGGCGCTCAACTTCGGGCACGGCAACCGCCGGCTGATCGAGGCCGCCAAGGCCCAGCTGGAGCGGGTGACGCTGACCTCCCGCGCCTTCCACCACGACCGGTTCGCGGACTTCTGCGAGCGGTTGGCGGAGCTGTGCGGCATGGAGATGGTGCTTCCGATGAACACGGGGGCGGAGGCGGTGGAGACCGCCGTGAAGACCGCCCGCAAGTGGGGCTATCGCGTCAAGGGCGTCCCGGACGGCGCGGCCGAGATCATCGTGGCGGCGGGCAACTTCCACGGCCGGACGACCACGATCGTCAGCTTCTCGACCGACCCGGAGGCCCGGGCGGACTACGGCCCGTACACGCCGGGCTTCAGGATCGTCCCGTACGGCGACCCGGCCGCCGTCGAGGAGGCGATGACGGACCACACGGTGGCCGTGCTGCTGGAGCCGATCCAGGGCGAGGCGGGGGTGCTCGTGCCGCCGCCCGGCTATCTCGCCGGTGTCCGGGAGCTGACCCGTGAGCGGGGCGTGCTGTTCATCGCGGACGAGATCCAGTCGGGTCTGGGGCGCACCGGACGCACGTTCGCGTGCGAGCACGAGGGTGTCGTGCCCGACATGTACGTGCTGGGCAAGGCGCTGGGCGGCGGTGTGGTTCCGGTGTCGGCCGTCGTGTCGAGTACGGCGGTGCTCGGCGTCCACCGGCCGGGCGAGCACGGCTCGACGTTCGGCGGGAACCCCCTCGCCTGCGCCGTGGCGCTGGAGGTGATCGCGATGCTGCGCGACGGCGAGTACCAGCAGCGGGCGGCCGAGCTGGGCGACCACCTCCACCACGAGCTGGGGCTCATGGTGGGCGGCGGCGCCGTGGAGGAGGTCCGGGGGCGGGGCCTGTGGGCGGGCGTCGACATCGTCCCGGCCCTCGGCACCGGCCGGGAGATCTCGGAGAAGCTGATGGAACGCGGCGTCCTGGTGAAGGACACGCACGGCTCGACCATCCGGATCGCCCCACCCCTGGTGATCAGCAAGGAGGACCTGGACTGGGGCCTGGAGCAGCTGCGCCAGGTGCTGCGGTGACCGCCCGCGGGTGCGCGGGAGGGCGGGCTCAGAGGATGACGTGCGGCACGAAGCGGGCGTACTCGTCCGTGACCAGTCCCGCCGACTCCCGGATGCCGAGCCCCGCCGCCTCGTCCTCGACGACCCACGCGCCGAGCACCACGTGGTTGCCCTCGAAGGCGGGCAGTGGGGCCAGTTGCTGGTAGCAGCACCGTTCGTCCCGGATCACGGGAGCGGCGCCGGGCTCATGGAGGGTGACCCCGGCGCCCTCCCGGCCGAGGAGCGGCTTGGCGACATAGCCGGGGCCGGGGGCGTCGGCCAGTTCGCGCGGGCCGTCGAGGTAGGCGGGGAGCAGGTTGGGGTGCCCGGGGTAGAGCTCCCACAGGACGGCAAGCAGGGCCTTGTTGGACAGGAGCATCTTCCAGGCGGGTTCGATCCAGCAGGTGGTGCCGGTGCCGCCGCCGTTGTCGAGGGTGTCGATGACGTGCGGGCCGAAGGGGTCGGTGGTCAGCCACTCCCACGGGTAGAGCTTGAAGCAGCTGCGGATGAAGCGCAGCCGGTCGTCGACGAAGCGGCCGGACAGCCGGTCCCAGCCGATCCGCTCCACCGACAGCGCCTCGGTGACCAGCCCGGCCTGCTGCGCGGTCTCCCGCAGGTACGCGACGGTCATCAGGTCCTCGCCGAGTTCGTCGCCGTCGGAGTGCACGAAGTGCAGCGGGCCGGGCGGCAGCAGCGCGGCCTGCCGCTTCCAGGCGTCGACGAGCCGCTCGTGGAGGGAGTTCCACTGGTCGGCGCCGGGGAAGCGTTCCTCCATCCAGAACCACTGGGGGCTGGCGGCCTCCACGAGGGAGGTGGGGGTGTCGGCGTTGTACTCCAGCATCTTGGCCGGGCCCGTGCCGTCGTAGCGCAGGTCGAACCGTCCGTAGAGGGAGGGCAGTTCGGCGCGGCGCCGCCAGGACTCGGCGACGCGCGCGGCGAGCCCCGGGTCGGTGATGCCGAGGTCGGCGAACCGGTCGTGCGCGACGATGTGCTCGGCCGCCGCCAGGCACATGGCGTGCAGCTCCTCGACGGTCTCCTCCAGCGCCTCGACCTCGGGCAGCGAGAAGACGTAGTAGGCGCTCTCGTCCCAGTAGGGGCGCAGTGAGCCGTCCGGGAAGCGGGTGAGCGGGTAGACGAGCCCCTGCTCCTCGACGGTCCGCTGCCAGTGGGGGCGGGGCTCGATGGTGTGACGCCGCATCGGTGACCCTCGTCCGGCTCAGCCGCCGCCGGAGCCGGACGACGAGCAGCCGAAGCCGCCGCGCTCGACGGCCGACTTGTCGAAACTGCCGCCGGAGACCTTGCCGTTGCTGACGCTGCCGCCGTAGTAGTACGTGCCGCGGGCGGTGCCGCCGCCACTGCCGCCGTCGCACTCGTAGCTGGGGAGCTTGTCGCGCGTGACGGGGTCGACGCAGCGCCTGTCCGGCTCGGAGCCGCAGGACGTGATCGTCGCCGCGAGCACCCCCATGCCGCCGAGCACCACCGTGCTCGACCTCAGCCTGCGCATGCGCTCACCCTCCCGTCGACCCTCCGGACCATGGACGGCACAGACTAGATGCCCGCCCCGGCCACCCGTACGCCCGGGCCGTCGCGCGTCCCGTTCGCCTGACTTTCCCGCCGTTTCGGCACCGCTCAGGCGCCGCGGCCGCGGTGCCCCGCTCACGCGCCGCTCACGAGTCCTGGGGGAGGACCCGGCACAGGGCGTCCAGCGCGCCCGCCCAGGCACTGTCGGTCGGGGTGCCGTACCCGACGACCAGCCCGTCGCGTCCGCGCCCCACATCGGGGTGTCGGAAACGGTCCAGGCCCTGGACGGCGAGGCCCTGCCAGGCGGCGGCCTGGATGACGGACCGTTCGGTGCCGGGCGGCAGTTCCAGTACGGCGTGCAGGCCGGCCGCGATGCCGCTGACGCGGATGTGCGGCGCCCGTTCGGCGAGCGCCGCCACGAGCTGGTCGCGGCGCCTGCGGTAGCGCAGCCGCATGGAGCGTACGTGCCGGTCGTACGCGCCCGAGGCGATGAACTCGGCCAGCGTCAGCTGGTCCAGCGCGCTGGACACCCAGTCGACGGAGCCCTTGGCCGCCACCACCTCGTCCACCAGGTCCTCCGGGACGACCATCCACGCCAGCCGCAGCCCGGGGGTCAGGGACTTGCTCGCCGTCCCCAGGTACACCACGCGCCCGGGGTCCAGGCCCTGGAGGGCGCCCACCGGCTGCCGGTCGTAGCGGAACTCACCGTCGTAGTCGTCCTCCAGGACCAGCCCGCCGGTGCGGCGCGCCCAGTCGACGACGGCCGTCCGCCGCTCCGGCGGCAGCGCCCCGCCGAGCGGGAACTGGTGCGCGGGCGTCAGCAGCGCCGCGCCCTGGCGGCGCAACGCGCCGGTGTGCGTGCCGTGTTCGTCGAGCGGCAGGGGCGGGGTGCGCAGGCCGGCCTCGGTCAGGAGGTTCCAGTGGACGTCGAGGCCGTACGACTCGACGGCGACGTCCCGTACGCGGCGGGCCCACAGCACCTTGCCCAGCAGCATCAGGCCGTGGACGAAGCCGGAGCAGATCACGATCCGGCCGGGGTCCGCGTGGACGCCGCGCGCCCGGGCGAGGTAGTCGGCCAGGACGGTGCGCAGCTCGGGGCGGCCCCGGGGATGGCCGTAGCCGAACGCCTCGTGCGGGGCGGTCGACAGGGCGCGGCGGGCCGCCTTGAGCCACTCGCCGCGCGGGAACGAGCCGAGGTCGGGCGTGCCGGGGTGCAGGCTGTGCGCGGCGGGCCGGCGGAGGCGCGGGGCGGGGCGTGGTGCGGGGCGCGCGGCACGGGCCTGGAGGGCGCCCCGGCGGACCGGTGCGGCGCCGGGGGCGGGGGACGGGGTGGCGCCGGGGACGCGGGCGGGGGCGGCGCCCGAGGTGGGGACCGGTGCGGCGCGCGCGGTGCGGGTCGGGGTGGCGCGCGCGGCGGGTGGGGGTGGCAGCGGGCGCGGGGCGGCGGCGCGGCGGGCCACGCGCGTGCCGGAGCCCTGGCGGGCGGTGAGCCAGCCCTCGGCGACGAGCTCGGCGTACGCGTCGGCGACGGTGTTGCGGGCGACGCCCAGGTCGGCGGCGAGCGAGCGGGAGGACGGCAACCGGGTGCCGGGAGCGAGCCGCCCGCTCCGTACGGCCTCGCGCAGGGCCTCCATGAGACCGGCGCGCAGCCCCGGGCCGCGTATCTCCAGATGCAGGTCGGCACCGAAAGTGGCCCAGGAATCCGTCATGGAAGTGGACCATACCCGTGCGCCACGCGCCCCGTACGGTCGAAGCCATGACGACGACGAACGAGCACACCTCCCGCGAACTCTGCCCCGAGCACACGCCCCGCCTCGCCTGGTCGACGCACGCGCCCCAGGTCTACAAGGCCATGATCACGCTGGACGCGGCATCCCGTCAGGGCCTCGACCCGGTCCTCCTCGAACTGGTCAAGATCCGCGCCTCGCAGCTCAACCACTGCGCCTTCTGCCTCGACATGCACACCAAGGACGCGCTGGCGGCGGGCGAGTCGGTGGAGCGGATCATCCAGCTCGCCGCCTGGGAGGAGTCGCGGCACTTCTACACCGAGCGGGAGGCGGCGGCGATCGAACTGACCGAGGCCATCACGGTGCTGACGGACGGTTTCGTCCCGGACGAGGTGTACGAGAAGGCCGCGAAGAACTTCGACGAGAAGGAACTGGCCCAGCTGATCGCCGCGATCACGGTCATCAACGCCTGGAACCGCTTCGGTGTGGCGACCCGCATGGTGGCGGGCCACTACACGCCCGGCCAGTTCAAGCACTGACGGGCACTCACCGGACCATGACGTCCCGCACCCCGCTCCGTACCCGTCCCGGAGGCCCCGTATGGCGCTGACGCCCGTCGCCACCTTCCGCGCACTGCACCACGGGCGCCCGCCCGGGGACCCCCTGGTCCTGCCCGGACCGTGGGACGCCGCGAGCGCCCGCGCCTTCGAGGCCGCCGGGTTCCCCGCCCTGGCGACGCCGAGCGCGGGGGTGTCGGCGTCGCTCGGGTACGAGGACGGCGCGACGCCGGCGGACGAGATGTTCGCCGCCGTGGCCCGTATCGCCCGGTCGGTGTCCGTCCCGGTCTCGGCGGACGTGGAGGGCGGCTACGGCCTGGCGCCGAAGGAGCTGGTGGCGCGCGTCCTGGAGACCGGTGCCGTCGGCGTGAACCTGGAGGACTCCGAGGCGGGCGCGCTGAAGGACCCGCGCCGGCACGCCGACTGGCTCGCGGAGGTACGGGCGGAGGCGGGCGACGCCCTCTTCGTCAACGCCCGCGTCGACACGTACCTGCGCGGCGTGAGGGAGGTGTCCGAGACGATCGGCCGGTGCCGCCTGTACGTGGAGGCGGGCGCCGACTGCGTCTATCCGATCACCATCCCGCCCGAGCACCTTCCGCTCCTGCGCGCGCGGTTCGCGGCCCCCGTCAACGTGGCCCCCCTTCCCGGCGGCCCGCCGATCGCGGACCTCGCCCGCCTGGGCGCCACCCGTGTCACCTTCGGCCCCGGCCTCCTGCACCGCGCGCTGGCGGCGGTACGGGACATCGCCGATGAGGTACGGGGCGCGGCCGGGGGGTAGCAGGGGGCAAGGCCCGCATCGGGGTCGTGGCCGGGGTCGCGCGGCTGGGGTCCGGGGCGGCTCCGGGCGGGAGCGCGAGTGGGGCGGAGGGCCGGAACCCGAGGCGGGTGCCGACACCGGCTTACGGGCCTGCGGGCTCGGGGGTCGGCGCGGGCTCGGGGGTCGGCGCGGGCTCGGGGGTCGGCGCGGGCTCGGGCGCCGCGTAACAGTGCACGGTCACCGTGCGGCCGGGGCCCCACTCCTGGTCGGCGGTGGTCAGCCGCTCCCAGCCCAGCCGTTCGTAGAGCGCCCGGGCCGCCGTGTCGGTGGCGAGGACGTCGAGGACCGGCCGCAGCCCGCGCGCCCGCGCCTCCCGGACGGCGTGCTCGACCAGCCGCGCGCCGAGCCCGTTGCCGCGCGCGCCGGGGGCGACGAACAGCCGCCCGACGACGGCGGCACGCCCGGCGGTGACGAACGCGGGCGCGACGTCCCCGGCCCCGGCCCGCGACAGGGCGATGTGCCCGGCGATCCGTCCGTCCGACACGGCGACCCACGCCCCGATGAGCGCCTGCGGGGTCAGCCAACGGGCAGGATCCGCAGGCCAGTCGGCCGGATACCCGTCCCTCTCGTGCACCGCGGCGAGGACGTGGACACAGGCGTCGATATCCGCTGGGTCGCGTGGCCCGAGGTGATCCATCCTGGGATCAAAACACGGCACGCCGCCCCCACCGAAGGGATTTTCCCCGCCATGACCACCGAGCGCCCGGACCCGCCGCTCGTCGGCGACGAGCGCGCCATGCTGCGCGCCTTCCTCGACCACCACCGCGCCACCCTCGCGATGAAGTGCGACGGTCTCTCCGACGAGGATCTGCGCCGCCGGTCGATGCCGCCGTCGACGCTGTCGCTCCTCGGTCTGGTCCGCCACATGGCCGAGGTCGAACGCGCCTGGTTCCGCCGGACCATCAACGGCGAGGAGGACATCCCGCTCGTCTGGTCGCCGGACGGCGACTACCAGGCGGCGTACGACGCCACGGGGTCGACCCGCTCGGAGGCGTTCGCCGCCTGGCAGGCGGAGGTCGAGGAGTCGCGCCGTATCGAGCGCGAGGCCCCGTCCCTGGACGTGACCGGTCACAACAGGCGGTGGGACGTGGAGGTCTCGTTGCGCCACGTCATGCTGCACCTGATCCACGAGTACGCCCGCCACAACGGCCACGCCGACTTCCTCCGCGAGGGCGTCGACGGCACGGTGGGGGCGTAACGGGCATTCCCCGTCGGCGCGTGACGCCGCTCAGGCCGGGGCGGAAGCCGGGTGCGGGCGTGGGGAGCCGGGTGCGGGCGCGCGCCGCGCCCAGGTGCTCGGCCACGGTGTCCCGGTGGCGGGTCCCCGGCGTGATCGAACCCGCCCCGGCAGGTGAATGACCCTTTTGTCCCATTATCCTGGTTTCGTGGATGCGTATCCAACGCCTGCGGGGGCCGATCCCGGCGGGCAGCCGCGCGGCGCGGGCGTGCGTGCGGAGATCCTCGCCTCGTGGCAGCGTTCGGTGTCGCTCGGCGTCGCCAGCGAGGGTGTCGCACTGCCCATCGACTACGACGTCGACCCGGACTCGCGACTGATCAGGGCCGCCGCGCCGGTGCTGGAGCGGCTGTGCCACCGGTTCTCCGGCGTGCCGGTCACCGTGACGCTGACCGACGCGCGGGCGAACATCGTGGACCGGCGGGGCACCCCGGTGGGGCTGGAGCTGATGGACGCCGCCTCTCTGGTGCCGGGCGCCAACGTCGACGAGCGGTACATGGGCACCAGCAGCGTCAGCATGGTGCTGAGCACCAGGGCGCCGTTCGTGGTCGTCGGCCATGAGCACTTCCTGCACAACCTCAAGGCGCTGACCTGCATGGCCGCCCCGGTGCGCGACCCCGTGGGCGGCACCGTGCAGGGCGCCGTCAACCTCTCCGTACCCGAGGGGCTCGCCGAGCCCGGCATGGCGCTCGTGCTCCAGGACGCCACCGAGCGCATCGGCCGGCGTCTGCTGGAGCTGAGCTCGGCCCGGGAGAAGGACCTGGTGAGCTCCTTCCTGCGGGACAGGGCGCGCGGCGGGCACGCCGAGCTGGACCTCGGCTCCGGCGAGCTGGCCCACCCCCGGGGGCAGGCGCCCCGGCTGTCCCGTCAGGAGCGGCTGGCGCTGCTGGAGGCCGCGGTCGGGCTGATCTCCTCGAACGAGGAGTCCTTCGCCGAGGTGCCGCTGGGGGGCGGGCGGGTGGCGTCGCTGCGCCGCAAGCAGCTGCGCCACGGCGACGCGGAGGGCGCGGCCGTCGAGGTCAGCTTCCGGGAGTCCCGGGGCACCCCCTGGATGAGTACGGCGAGCAGGGCGAGTACGGCGAGCGCGGACGCGGCGACGAGCGGCGGGGCGACGGCGGCCCCGACCAGGGTGACCGCCCCCGACGGCCGGGAGGTACCGCTGCTGCGCCGTCCGCCCGGCCCGGCCGCCACGGAGCCGCCGGCCCTGCCGGAGCCGGAGGGCGCGCCGGAGCCGCATGCCGTACCGGCGCCGCACGCCACGCGTGACGACGACGCGCCGGACGCCACCGACCCGGACGGGCGGCCCGACGCGTGGCTGCTGCTGGTGGGCGAGCCGGGTGTCGGCCGCCTCGCCGCCGAGGCGCGCGGGCGACTGTCCCTGCTGAACGAGGCGGGCGTACGCGTCGGCACCACGCTGGACATGCGGCGCACCGCCGAGGAGCTCGCGGAGATCGCCGTACCGCGCTTCGCCGATCTCGTCGTGGTGGACCTGCTCGACAGCGTCCTGGCGGGCGACGAGCCGCTGCCGGGACGGCTGGCCGCCGACGCCACGCTGCGCCGGGTCGCCGCCCGGCCGGACGAGCCCCGGCCCCCTGATCACCGGCCCCACGGCGACCCGCCCAGCGGCGTCGGCGGCCCCGTCTCCTACCCCGCCGGGACCCCCCAGGCCCGGTGCCTCGGCGGCGGGCAGCCGGTCGCCGACTCCGTCTCCGTCGTGACCGGCGCCCTGGCGCCCCCGGCCCTCGAAGGCGTCCACCCGGTGGAGCTGCTCGGCGCGGGCGAGCACTCCTACCTCGGCGCCCCGCTGTGCGCCAGGGGCGCGATCCTGGGGCTGGCCGGTTTCTACCGGCGCGGCCGGGCCAAGCCGTACGAGCAGGACGACCTCACCCTGGCGGGCGAACTGGCGGCCCGGGCCGCGATCAGCGTGGACAACGCCCGCCGCTTCAGCCGGGAGCGCCACGCCTCGCTCACCCTCCAGCGCAGCCTGCTGCCGCGCGAGATGCCCCGGCTCACCGGGGTCGACCTCGCCTCCCGCTACCTGCCCGCCGACGCCGGAACCGGCGTGGGCGTGGGCGGTGACTGGTTCGACGCGATCCCGCTCTCCGGCCTGCGGGTGGCGCTGGTCGTCGGGGACGTGGCGGGCCACGGTCTGCAGGCCGCGGCCACCATGGGCCGGCTGCGTACGGCGGTGCGCACCCTGGCCGGGCTCGACCTGATGCCCGAGGAGGTCCTGGCCCACCTGGACGACCTCGTGGGCCGCGCCTCCGACGCCCCGGTCGCCGAGCAGGACCCGGCCACCGCGGCGACCTGCCTGTACGCGGTGTACGACCCGGTGTCCTGCCGCTGTACGGCCGCCCGCGCCGGCCACCCGCCCCCGGCGGTGGTGCCGCCCGGCGGCGCGGCGCGGCTGATCGACCTGCCGGCCGGCCCGCCGCTCGGGCTCGGCGGGGTCCAGCCGTACGAGTCCGCGACCGTCGAGCTGGACCCGGGCAGCCTGCTGGCCCTGTACACCGACGGCCTGCTGAAGGAAGGACGCGGTTACGGCTCCGGCGACGCGCGGACCGGGCAGTTGCTGGCGGCGCTGGGCGGAGGCGACGGCACGCCGCTGGAGGGCATCTGCGACCGGGTCACCGGCGCCCTGGCGCCCGGCGGCGCGCGCGACGACGTGGCCCTGCTGCTGGCCCGCGTGCACGCGCTGCCCGAGGACAGGGTGGCGTCCTGGGAGCTGCCGTCCGACCCGTCGGTGGTCGCCCGGGCGCGGGCGCTGGTGCGGCGGCAACTCGCCGACTGGGACCTGATGGAGCTGGAGTTCACCACCGGCCTGGTGGTCAGCGAGCTGGTCACCAACGCCGTCCGGTACGGCGGCCAGGGGCCGGTGAGCCTGCGGATGCTGCGCGACGGTGCGCTGATCTGCGAGGTGTCCGACCGCAGCAACAGCTCCCCGCGCATCCGTCGCGCGGCCACGACCGAGGAGGGCGGACGCGGTCTGTTCCTGGTGGCGCAGTTCACCAGGAGCTGGGGCGCCCGCTACATGCCGCAGGGCAAGACGGTGTGGGCGGAGCAGGTGCCGCACGCCCCGCGGCAGACGCCGGAGGCGGACGAGGGTGCCCTGCTGGCCATGTTCGACGACCTGGGCTGACCGGCCCCGGGCCGAACCACCCCGCGCCGGCCGCCGGCCGGCCGGCCCGCCCCGCCGCGCGGGGGACGGTCACCGGGCCGTTCCGCCAGGCCCCTCCGCGCCACGCCCGGCCCCGGCCGGTCGGCCACCGCCACGCCCGGCCCCACCCCGTTTGTCGCCCTCCCGCCCGGTCCCCGCCCGCTCCGTCCGCCGGCATGCGACCGGCCCCGGGCGGGCGTACCGTCCCGGTATGCGCGAGGGCGGCCGGGCCCGGTGCGGAGCGTCGCCGCCAGGGCCGAGGGACGGCAGGAGGACCCTCCGGTGACCGGCGTCGACGACCGGGTGCGCGCCGGAGGTCTGGACGCGGCGCTGCGCGACACGATGCGCCGCACCGGCGCGTCCGTCGGCGCCTTCTACCTGCTGCTCCCGGAGGAGCGACTGCTGCGCCTCGTGGTGATCGGCGGGGTTCCCTCCAGGCTCGCCGCGCCGTGGGCGCGGGTCCCCCTGTCCGCCCCGGCTCCCGTGGCGGACGCGGTCCGCGACAACCGCCTCGTCTGGGTCAGCCGCCAGGAGGAGCTGGCCCGTACGTACCCTCGGGCGGCCGTCGCGCTGCCCTACCCGCTCGCACTGGCCGCCGTCCCCGTCACCGGGGAGCGTCGCTGGGGCGCCCTGCTCCTGCTGTGGCCGGGCACCCATCCCCCGCGTACGACCCGGCGGCAGCGCGGCAACATCGCCCTCAGCAGCCGGCGGCTGGCCCGGCTGCTGGACGAGGCCGTCCACGCGGGACGGCCCGTGACGCCACCCGAGGAACCGCTCGTACTGGCCGCGGAGACGGCCGCCCGGCCGCCGTCGCCCGCGTCGCAGACCGCCCTGGCCGCCGCCGATTTCACCGAGCGGCTCCCCGAGGGCTGCTGCGGGCTGGACCTCCAGGGGCGGATCACCTTCCTGAACGCCCGGGGCGCCGCACTGCTCGGCCGCGCCGCCGACGAACTGCTGGGCACACAGCCGTGGCTCGCCCTGCCGTGGCTGGACGACCCGGTCCACGAGGACCGCTACCGCGCCGCGCTCCTCAGCCGCCGGCCCGTGTCGTTCACCGCCTGCCGCCCGCCCGACCGGTGGCTGGACTTCCGGCTGTACCCCGACGCGAGCGGCATCAGCGTGCGCATCACCCCGGCCGGCACCGGGATGCGTCCCCCCGCGAACCCCGCCACGGACACCGCCCCGCTCCCCTCCACGGACCGGGAGCCCGGCCCGGACCAGCCGCTGCCCACCCCCGCACCGGCGCGGGCCGGGCAGCTGTACCAGCTGATGCACCTGGCCGCCGCGCTCACCGAGGCCGTCGGGGTGCGGGACGTGGTGGACATGGTCGCCGACCAGATCATGCCGGCGTTCGGGGCCCAGGGTCTGGTGCTGTCCGCCGCCGAGGCCGGGCGGCTGCGGATCACCGGCTCGCGCGGGTACCCCCCGCACGTCGTCGAACGCCTCGACGGGCTGCCACTGGACACGGGGTTCACACCCGCCGGGCAGGCCCTCGCCGGCGGTGTCCCCGCGTTCTTCACGCACCCCGAGGAGATGGCGCGGATCTATCCAGAAGCCCCGCTGATCAGCGGGAAGCAGGCGTGGGCGTTCCTGCCGCTGGTGATCTCCGGGCGGCCGGTCGGCTGCTGCGTCCTGTCGTACGACCGCCCCCGCGCCTTCCCCGCCGAGGAACGCGCCGTCCTGACCTCGCTCGCCGGTCTCATCGCCCAGGCCCTGGACCGCGCCCGGCTGTACGACGCCAAGCACCAGCTCGCCCACGGGCTCCAGCAGGCCCTGCTGCCCCACCGCCTCCCCGCCGTCACCGGTCTCCAGGTCGCCGCCCGCTATCTGCCCGCCACCCTGGGCATGGACATCGGCGGCGACTTCTACGACCTCATCCGCCTCGACGCCACCACCGCGGCGGCGGTGATCGGCGACGTCCAGGGCCACAACGTCGCCGCCGCGGCCCTCATGGGCCAGGTCCGTACCGCCGTCCACACCCACGCGACCGCCGGCGCGACGCCCGACCAGGTGCTCACCCGCACCAACCGCTTCCTGCTGGACCTCGATCCGGGTCTGTTCACCACCTGCCTGTACGTCCGCATCGACCTCGCCGGCCACCGCGCGCGCCTCGTCAGCGCGGGCCACCCACCGCCGCTGGTACGGCCTCCCGGCCGGCGGGCCCGGCCCGTCGACGTGACGCCCGGCCCGGTCCTGGGCGTGGACCCGCGCGCCGCGTACCCCGTGACCGAGATCCCCCTGCCCGCCGGCGCGGTGCTCGCCCTCTACACCGACGGGCTCGTCGAAAGCGCCGGCACGGACATCGAGGAGGCCATCGCCGGCCTCGCCGATCACCTGTCGGACGCCGGCGAGGACGACCTCGACCTCCTCCTGGAGTCCGTACTGCGCCGGGGCCGCCCCGCGGATCAGCGCACGGACGACATCGCGCTCCTCCTGCTCCGGCCCACGCCGCCCTGACCGGTCCGGCTCAGGACGGGATCCAGGGCCGCCAGGTCGACTCGTTGGCCTTGACCCACTTCTCGGCGGCCTCCCGCGGGGAGAGCTTCTGCTCGGCGATCATCAGCGCGACGTCGTTCTGCGCCTCGGTCGTCCACCGGAAGTTCTTCAGGAAGGCGGCGGCCTTCCCGCCCTTCTCCGCGAAGTCCGCGTTGAGGAACTTCTGGAGCGGGGTGTGCGGGTAGGCGCAGGCGACCTTCTCCGGGTCGGCGTCGCAGCCCTCCTTGTACGCGGGCAGTTTCACCTCCGTCATCGGCACCTTCTCGAAGAGCCACTGCGGCTTGTACCAGTACGTCAGGAACGGTTTGCGCTCCTTGGCGAACTGCTTGATCTGGGTGATCTGCGCCGCCTCGGACCCCGCGAAGACGACCTGGTAGTCGAGGTCGAGGTTCTTCACGAGCGCCTTGTCGTTGGTGACGTAGGACGGGGAGCCGTCGAGCAGTTGGCCCTTGCCGCCGCTCTCCGCGGTGCGAAGCCGGTCCGCGTACGTGTTGAGGTTCTTCCAGTCCGTGACGTCCGGGTGGGCCTCGGCGAAGTACGTGGGGACGAACCAGCCGATGTGGCCGGTCACGCCCAGGCCCCCGCCCCGGATGATCGTCTTCTTGTCGTCGACGTACCGCTTCTCCTGCTCCGGGTGGCCCCAGTCCTCCAGGAGGGCGTCCACCCGGCCCTGGCTGAGCGCGTCCCAGGCGGGGACCTCGTCGATCTGCACGGTGTCGACGCGGTAGCCCAGCTCGTGTTCCAGCAGGTACTGCGCCACGGCCACATTGGCCTGCGCGCCCACCCACGACTGGACGGAGAGCGTGACCGTCTTCGCGCCCTGGGCGGCGGCGTACGGGGACGCCTGCCTGGTCATGTCGGCCGCGCCGCAGCCGGTGAGGGCCAGCAGGGCGAGGGCCGCCGCCGCGGCGGTGACACGGGTCGTACGCATGTCAGGCCTTCTTTCCGGTCGGCTGGGTCACCCGGTCGAGCATCAGGCCCAGGCAGACGATCGCGGCGCCCGCGACGAGCCCGGTGGCCAGGTCGCCCTGCGCGAGGCCGAACACCACGTCGTAGCCGAGCGCACCGCCGCCGACCAGGCCGCCGATGATGACGACGGCGAGGACCAGGACGACCGCCTGGTTGACGGCGAGCAGCAGCGCGGGCCGGGCGAGCGGCACCTGGACCTGGCGGAGTTGCTGCCAGCCCGTGGCGCCGAGCGACCGGGCGGACTCCAGCGCCACCGGGTCGACGCCCCGCAGGCCCTGCGTGGTGATGCGGACGACGGCGGGCAGCGCGTACACCACGGCGGCGGCGACCGCCGGGGCGCGGCCCACGCCGAACAGCGCGACGACGGGGATCAGGTACACGAACTGCGGCATGGTCTGGAAGACGTCGAGGACGGGCCGCAGTGCGCGCTCCACACGGGTGGAGCGCGCCGCCGCCACCGCGATGGAGAAGCCCAGCGCCAGCGTGACCGCGACGGCGGCCAGCACCTGCGAGAGGGTGTCGAGGGACGCGTCCCACACGCCGAGGACGCCGATGGCGGCCATCGCCGCGACGGCCGTCAGCGCCGTGCGCCAGGTGCCGACGAGCAGCGCGAGCGCGCCGACCACCAGCAGCAGCGCCCACCAGGGCAGCGCCTGGAGGCCGCCGCGCACCGGGTCGAGCACCCACCGGGTGAAGCCCGCGGCCCAGTCGCCGGTGCCGCCGATGACGGGGACGCCGGAGTAGAGGTGGGCGGTCATCCAGTCGACGGCGCGGTTCACCGGCTCGGCGATGTTCACGTGCCAGGCCTCGGGCCAGCTGAGCGCGCCGGTCAGGCGGCCGGTCACGGCGGCGGCGACCACGGCGACACCACAGGCGGCCCAGCCGCGGGCCGAACCGGCGCGCGTCCGCGCGCCCGTCGCGGTGCGGTCCAGCACCACCGCGAGCAGCACGATCGGGATGCCGGCGGCGAGTGCCGCGCCCACGTCGACCGAGGCGAGAGCCTGGTAGACCCGGTCGCCGAGGCCGCCCGCGCCGATGACGGAGGCGATGACGGCCATCGACAGCGCCATCATGATCGACTGGTTGACGCCGAGGAGGAGTTCCTTGCGGGCCAGCGGGAGGCGCGCGGTCAGCAGCCGCTGCCCGCCCGTCGCGCCGAGGGAGGATGCGGCCTCCAGGACGCCGGGGTCGGCGCCGCGCAGGCCGAGCGCGGTGAGGCGGGCCATGGGCGGCGCGGCGTAGACGACGGTGGCGAGGACGGCCGCGGGGACACCGATGCCGAAGATCAGCACCACGGGGAGCAGGTACGCGAAGGCGGGCAGCACCTGCATGGTGTCGAGCACGGGCCGCAGCGCCCGGTACGTACGGTCGGAGAGCCCGGCGGCGAGGCCGAGCACCGCCCCGAGCAGGACGGACGCGGCCACCGCGACGGCCATGAGGGCGAGGGTCTGCATGGTGGGGACCCACATCCCGAGCAGCCCGCACACGGCGAAGGAGGCGAGGGCGGTGAGCGCGAGGCGCGGGCCCGCGACGCGCCAGGCGATCAGCCCGGCGGCGGCGGTGACGCCGGCCCATCCGGCGGCGAGGAGCAGCAGGTAGACGCCGCGCACCGCGAGCACGACGGCGTTGCTGATGTGCCCGAAGAAGTACAGGAACAGCGGGTGGCTGTCCCGGTGGTCGATGATCCAGTCGCCGGTGGCACCGAGCGGTCCGGTCAGGTCGACGGAGAGCGCGGCGGGCCAGCTGCCGCCGCCGGCGACGAGGAAGCCGACCGGGATGAGCGCGAGGGCGGCGGCCACCGGCCAGTACCTGCGCGCGGCGGCCGGCAGACGGGGCTGTACGGGGGCGGTGACGGCTGCGGTCATGCCGCCGCCTTCCCGGCCGGGACGCCGGCGACGACCGACAGCAGGCTCTCGTGGTCCACGACGCCGACCCACCGCCCGCCGTCGACGACACGCACCGGGCCGCCGGTGCGGGCGACGGCCTCGATGGCCTCGGACACGGTCGCGCCGGGGGCGACCGCCGGCCCGGCCGCGGCGTCGCCGTCCGCGTCGCAAGGGGGCCGCATGGCGGTGCGGACCGTGATGACCTGCTCGCGGGGCACGTCGCGCACGAAGTCGCGGACGTAGTCGTCGGCGGGCGCGCCGACGATCTCCTCCGGTGTGCCGAGCTGCACGATCCGCCCGTCCCGCATCAGCGCGATGCGGTCGCCGAGGCGCAGGGCCTCGTTGAGGTCATGGGTGATGAAGATCATCGTGCGGCCCTCCTCGCGGTGGAGCCGGATGACCTCCTCCTGCATGTCGCGCCGGATGAGCGGGTCGAGCGCGCTGAACGGCTCGTCGAACAGGAGCACTTCGGGGTCGACGGCGAGGGCCCGGGCGAGGCCGACGCGCTGCTGCTGGCCGCCGGAGAGCTGACCGGGCCTTCGGTCCTCCATGCCTTCCAGGCCGACCTTGGCGACCATCTCGGCGGCTCGGGCGCGGCGCTCGGCGCGGCCCATGCCCTGGATCTCCAGCCCGTAGGCGACGTTGTCGACGACGGAGCGGTGCGGGAGCAGGCCGAAGTGCTGGAAGACCATGGCGGCGCGGTGGCGGCGCAGTTCGCGCAGCCGGCCCTTGTCCATGGACAGGACGTCCTCGCCGTCGATGGCGACGGTGCCGGAGGTCGGTTCGATGAGCCGGGTCAGGCAGCGGACGAGGGTGGACTTGCCGGAACCGGACAGGCCCATGACGACGAAGACCTCGCCCTTGCGCACGTCGAAGGAGACGTCGCGGACGGCGGCGGTGCAGCCGGTGCGCTCGCGCAGCTCGGTCGCGGGGAGGTCCGCGAGCTCGGAGCCGGGGACGCGGCCGGCCTTGGGGCCGAAGACCTTCCACAGGCCGTCCACGGAGAAGACGGGGGGATCGGCGGGTGCGCTCACGGAGGTCTGTACGGGCGTACTCACAGGGGTGCTCATCAGGCACCGCCTCCCAGTAGGTCGGCGGCCTTCTCACCGACCATGAGCACCCCGATCATGGGGTTCACGGCGGGGATGGTCGGGAAGACGGACGCGTCGGCGATGCGGATGCCCTGAAGGCCCCGCACGGTCAGGTCGGGGGCGACGACGGCCCGCTCGTCGTCGGCGGCGCCCATGCGGCAGGTGCCGGCCGGGTGGTAGACGGTGTGGGCGACCTTGCGGGCGTACTCGCTCAGCTCCTCGTCGCCGGTGACGTCCGGGCCGGGGCAGACCTCGCGCTTGAGCCAGCCGGCGAGCGGCTCGGCCTTGGCGATCTCGCGGGCGATGCGGATGCCGTCGACGAGCGTGCGGCCGTCGTAGTCGTCCTCGTCCGTGAAGTAGCGGAAGTCGAGGGCGGGCTTGACGTCCGGGTCGGCGCTGGTCAGGTAGAGGCGGCCGCGGCTGCGGGGCTTGGGTATGTTCGGCGTCATCGACACGCCGTGCGCGGGCCGTTCGTAGCCCAGCCGCTCGGGGTTGTCGGTGAACGGGATCTGGTAGAAGTGGAACATCAGGTCCGGACCGGGTGAGTCCGGGTCGCGGCGCACGAAGAGTCCCGCGTCGCTGTCCATCGCGGAGTTCTCGGGGATCGGTCCGTGGGTCTCCCAGACGATGACCGACTCGGGGTGGTCGAGCAGGTTCTCGCCGACGCCCGGCAGGTCGTGGACGACCGGGATGCCCAGCTTCTCCAGGTCCGCCTTGGGGCCGATGCCGGAGTGCAGCAGCAGCCGGGGCGTGTCGACGGCGCCCGCGCAGACGACGACTTCGCGCCGCGCCGTGACGAGCCGCTCCTCGCCGTCCTTCGTACGGACGTGGACGCCGCGCGCCCGGGTCCCGTCGAGCTCCAGCCGGTACGCCCAGGTCTCCAGCATCAGACGCAGGTTGGGCCGCTGATCCATGATCGGGTGGAGGTACGCGACCGAGGCGGACGAGCGCTTGTTGTCCTCCGGGTGGTACGCGAGGTCGAAGAAGCCGACGCCCTCGTGGAACGGCTCGCTGTTGAAGCCCTCGACGCGCGGGACGCCGAGCGCGGCCTGCGCCGCGTCGACGAAGTCGCGGGCGATGGCGTTCCGGTCCTTCTCGTCGACGGAGACGATGTTGTTGAGGAGCCTGTCGAAGTACGGGTCCATGGTGGCCGCGTTCCAGCCCTCGGCCCCGGCCTCCTCCCACTCGTCCCAGTCGGACGGCAGGGGCTTGAAGGAGATGAGGGTGTTGTGCGAGGAGCAGCCGCCCAGCACCCGGGCGCGGCTGTGCCGGATGTGCGAGTTGCCGCGCGGCTGTTCGGTCGTGGGGTAGTCGTAGTCGAGGTCGCCGCCGAGCAGGCCCATCCAGCGGCGCAGCGTCAGGACGTCGGGGCGGTCGACGTCGGACGGCCCGCCTTCGATGACGGCGACGGTGACGTCGGGGTCGGCGGTGAGGCGGTGGGCGATGACGGACCCGGCGGTGCCGCCTCCGACGACGACATAGTCGTACTCGTGCTCGAGCGCGTAGTCGGTGTTCACAGGTTCCTCTCCTCGTCAGCCCGCGAACCAGCGCACGGCGCGCGGGGCGAGGTTCTGGTAGACGTGCTTGGTCTCGCGGTACTCGGCGAGCCCGGAGGGGCCCAGTTCGCGGCCGATGCCGCTCTTGCCGAAGCCACCCCACTCCGCCTGCGGCAGGTAGGGGTGGAAGTCGTTGATCCAGACGGTGCCGTGGCGCAGCCGTCCGGCGACGCGCCGCGCGCGGCCCGGGTCGGCGGACCAGACGCCGCCGGCCAGGCCGTACTCGGTGTCGTTGGCGAGGGCGACGGCCTCGTCCTCCGTGCGGAACGTCTCGACGGTCAGGACCGGGCCGAAGACCTCTTCGCGCACGACGCGCATGGTGCGGTGGCAGTGGTCGAGGACGGTCGGGCGGTAGAAGTAGCCGTTCGCGTACTGCGGGCCTTCGGGACGTTCGCCGCCGGCGCGCAGGACGGCGCCTTCGGCGAGGGCGGAGGCGACGTACTCCTCGGTGCGGGCGAGCTGCCGGGCGGAGACGAGAGGGCCGCACTCGACGCCCTGGTCGGTGCCGCGGCCGATACGGATCCTCTCGGCGCGGCGGGCGAGTTCGGCGACGAACCGCTCGCGCAGGGACTCCTCGACGATCAGGCGGGAGCCGGCCGAGCACACCTGGCCGCTGTGGATGAACGCGGCGTTGAGCGCCTGGTCGACGGCGGTGTCGAAGCCCTCTTCGGTGGCGCAGGCGTCGGCGAAGACGACGTTGGGGTTCTTGCCGCCGAGTTCCAGGGCGACCTTCTTGACGGTGTCGGCGGCGGCGCGCATCACCTTCGTACCGCTGACGAGTCCGCCGGTGAAGGACACCAGGTCGACGTCGGGGTGTTCGGCCATGCGCGCGCCGACGGGGTCGCCGGGGCCGGTGACGAGGTTGGCGACGCCGGCCGGGAGGCCCGCCTCCACCAGCAGGTCGATGAGCGCGACCGTGGTCAGCGGGGTGATCTCGCTCGGCTTGATCACCAGCGTGTTGCCCGCCGCCAGCGCCGGGGCGATCTTCCAACTGGCCTGGAGCAGCGGGTAGTTCCACGGCGTGATCAGGGCGCAGACCCCGACGGGCTCGTGGACGACGACGCTGTGGATGTCGGGCGATCCGGCGTCGACGACCCGGCCGCCGCTCTCGTTCACGACGAGGTCGGCGAAGTAGCGGAACGCGTCGGTGACGCAGTCGACGTCGACGCGGCCCTCTTCGAGTGTCTTCCCGGCGTCGCGGCTCTCCAGCAGGCCGAGCTTCTCGCGGTCGCGCTGGAGCAGGTCGGCGACGCGGCGCAGCAGTGCGGCCCGTTCGGCGACGGGGGTGCGCGGCCAGGGCCCCTCGTCGAAGGCCGTACGGGCGGCGGCGACGGCGGCGTCGGTGTCCTCTGCCCCGCCCTCCGCCACGACGGCGAGGGTCGTGGCGTCGGCCGGGTCCAGGATGTCTCGCGTGGCTCCGGAGGCGGCGGCTCGCCACTCTCCGCCCACGTGGATGGTGTGTTGTTCCGCCACGGTCGCGTTCTGCCTTCCGTTCCCGATTCGATCGTCGTCACCGACGGTGGTCGACGACCGGGGACCCTGCCCGGAGGGACGGAAAGCATGCGTAACGCGTGACCGAAAGTGGGTTTAGTCACTCACGAACGGGGTCCTCGGAGGGGTCGTCCTGTACGCGGAGACCGGCCACCCACAGCGGCATCAGCCAGTGCAGCACCAGGGCCGTGAACAGGGCGGAGAAGACCATGCCCCCGGTGAGGCGGACGTCCCCCAGCCAGCCGGCCGCGCCCGTCCCGGCGGCTCCGGCGGCCAGCACGCCGGTGGTGATCCGGTGGGCCAGCGCGCGCACCCGGTCACGCTCCGTGAGCTGCCGCTCGTCCAGCATGCGCCCGCGCAGTTCGAGCAGGCCGCGGGTGGCGGCGTTGAGGGTGCCGGTGGCGAACATCCACGGGAGGAGCAGGGAGACCATCGCGAAGAGGGTCCCGAACCCGTCGCCGTGGATCGTGCCGAGCCAGGCCGCCGCCGCGGCGACGGTGAGCACGACATGGACGGCGACCACCGCGCGCCTGCGCGCCGCGGTGGCGTACAGGGCCCTCCCTTCACGCCTGTTCATGATCGCGTACATCCGCCGGTCGTACCGCGTCGCGGTCATCGTCACCGCTTCCTCCCGTTTGCCCCGTAGACCTCATCGGTGAGCGGCTGGAACGGCTCCAGCGAGAACAGCGCCTCCACGGGCAGCCCGAAGTGACGGGCCGCCTTCAACGCCAGGTCGAGGCTCGGGTTGTACTGCCCCCGCTCGATGTAGCCGATGGTCTGGTAGTGGACCCCCAGGGCTTCGGCGAGTGCCTGACGCGACACCTTCCGCTCCGCCCGGACCACGGCCAGCCTGTTGTGAACCTGCTCGCTCATGTATAAGAAGTACTACATCTCTTAGTACTTTCGCAATGATCCGAATGGATGGTCGGTGCGGGCGTCGCTCCCCGTCCCGGCGCCCGCACCGGCCTAGGGTGCGTCCATGCGCAGCAGCGACGACCGCGTCTACCTCGCCCCCGTCGACCATCTGCGGGCCGTCGCCGCCGCGCTGGTCGTGCTCTACCACGGGTGCCAGCTGATCGGCGCGCGCGCCGAGGGACGGCGCTTCGTCCCGGTGACGGACTGGCTGTACTCGGCGAACCCCGCCGCCACCCTCGTCCTCGAAGGGCACACCGGCGTGGCCCTCTTCATGGTCCTGTCCGGCTTCATCCTCACCGTCGGCGCGCACGGCAGGCCCGTCCGCTACGGCCGCTTCCTGACCAACCGGCTGCTGCGCGTCTACCCGCTCTACCTCGTCGTTGCCGTCCTCGGGCTCGCCACCCACGTCTCCCTGCCGGCCTTCCCGGACCTGCTGCGCATCCTGACGTTCGCGACACCGAGCCAGCCGTACGGGGGCGTCTTCTGGACGCTCTGCGTCGAGATGCAGTTCTATCTCGTCTTCCCGCTGCTCAACCGGCTCCTGACGGAGCGTGGACCGGGTGCCCTGCTGCGGCTGCTGGCCGCCGTCTGCCTGCTGCGGGCGCTGGTCTGGCTGAGCAGCCCGGCGCCCGAGCCGCACACGGCGGCGCTCTACCTGGGCCTGGCCGGGCGCATCGACCAGTTCCTGCTCGGCATGCTGGCCGCCTGGGTGTACCTGCGCCACCGGGACCGGCTGCGCGCCCGATGGCTGCTCCCGGTGGCGCTGGGCGCCGCCCTGGGCGCCCTCTGGACGTACAACCAGCTCCACGGCTTCGTCTCCGACAGCCCGCTGAAGCTGGTGTGGAGCGGCACGGAGGGGGCCGTCTGGGCGCTGGTGGTGGTCGCGTACGCGGCGGCCGGTCCGGCCGAGGGCCTGCTGTCGCGGGGGCTGGCCCGGCTCGGGGAGGTCAGCTTCTCGGTGTACCTGACGCACTTCATGGTGCTGACGGTGCTCTGCGAGTGGTACGGCGCGTGGACCCTGCCCCCGGCGCTGCCGCCGGTGTGGGGCGCCTTCCTCGTCACGCTGCTGGTGGCGCTGCCGCTGACGGTCGCGGTCTCCTTGGTGACGTACCACGCCATCGAACTGCCGTTCCTGAGGCTGCGGCGCCCGTACGTGGAGGCCGTGGTCCCGGTCGCGGAAACACCGCGCCCCCGGCAGCGGGAGAGCTACCGGGGGCGCTGACGCCGTACGCCGTACGCCGTACGGGCAGATCGGGTGGGGGTCAGATCAGGCCGAGACCGCGGACCGCGTCGCGCTCCTCGGCGAGCTCCTGCACCGACGCGTCGATGCGCGTACGCGAGAACTCGTTGATGTCCAGGCCCTGGACGATCTCGTACTTGCCGTCCTTGCAGGTGACCGGGAAGGACGAGATGAGGCCCTCCGGCACGCCGTAGGAGCCGTCCGACGGGATGCCCATGGAGGTCCAGTCGCCCTCGGCGGTGCCGTTCACCCAGGTGTGGACGTGGTCGATCGCGGCGTTGGCGGCGGAGGCGGCCGAGGACGCGCCCCGCGCCTCGATGATCGCGGCACCGCGCTTGGCGACGGTCGGGATGAAGGTGTCGGCCAGCCACTGCTGGTCGTCCACGACCTCGGCGGCGTTCTTGCCCGCGATCTCCGCGTGGAAGATGTCCGGGTACTGGGTCGCCGAGTGGTTGCCCCAGATGGTGAGGCGCTTGATGTCGGTGACCGGAGCGCCGGTCTTCTTCGCGAGCTGCGAGATCGCGCGGTTGTGGTCGAGGCGGGTCATCGCGGTGAAGCGCTCGGCCGGTACGTCCGGCGCGGCGGCCTGGGCGATGAGCGCGTTGGTGTTGGCCGGGTTGCCGACGACGAGGACCTTGATGTCGTCCGCGGCGTTGTCGTTGATGGCCTTGCCCTGCGGCTTGAAGATGCCGCCGTTGGCCTCCAGCAGGTCGCCGCGCTCCATGCCCTTGGTACGGGGGCGGGCGCCGACGAGGAGGGCGACGTTGGCGCCGTCGAAGGCGACATTCGGGTCGTCGGTGATCTCGATGCCGCGCAGCAGCGGGAACGCGCAGTCGTCGAGCTCCATGGCGGTGCCCTCGGCGGCCTTGAGACCCTGCGGGATCTCCAGGAGGCGGAGCTTGACCGGCACGTCCGCGCCGAGCAGGTGGCCGGAGGCGATGCGGAAGAGCAGCGCGTAACCGATCTGGCCGGCCGCGCCGGTCACGGTGACATTCACGGGAGTGCGGGTCATGGCGATCTCCGTAAGACAGCTGGCGGTGGGGGTCCCTGCCCCTGGTGCTGGACATCCCCTGTGATCGATCGGTGTCTCGACGTGAAGAGATATCCGCGGTCAGGCTATCCGACCCGGCCCCCCACGAACCCCCGCCCCCTTGTGTCGCGCCTCACTGCCCCCGGCGCCCGCGCGCGCCACGGTTCCCCACTGCGGCGCGGGCGCGGGGGCGTGGGGTGCGGGGGCGTGGGGTGCGGCGCCGTGGGGTGCGGGGGCGTGGGGTGCGGCGCCGTGGGGCGGGCCGGCGCGGCGTCAGTTCGGCGTGGTGCAGCCCTCGGTGCCCGACGTCAGCGTGGCGCACGCCCTCGCGGCGCCCGCGGCGGTGGGCGCGGGGAGCATCGGGGTGTAGGCGTCCTCGTCGGTCTGCACCGCGCCGTCCCGGGTCGCGGCGCCGGACGTTATCCGGACGGTGTCCCCGGCGGCGGCCCGCGTGATGCGGGCCCAGACGGCGCCGCACGTCTCGCTGTACCGCACTTCGACCGTGGCGGTGCCGACGGTCGCGGAGGAGACGGTCGTGGCGTACGGGCCGCCGCAGCCCATGGCTTCCGGGTCCCGGCCGTCGCAGTCCGCGCCGCTGCACCTCACGCCCGCGGGTAGTCCCTGCGGGGCGCTGGTGGAAGGCGCGGCGGCCGGCGACTGCGCCACGGCCCCGCCGCCCCCGCCACCGCCCCCGCCGAAGTCGGTGAGACCGGTGGGGTCGGTGAGCAGGACGGCCGCGGCGACCACCAGCAGCGCGCCGACGACGCCCGCGACGAACAGGGTGGCCCTGCGCCTGCCACGGGGTGGCGCCTGCCGTTGCGGTACGGGCGGCGGGAGGGCGGCGGCCGGGGACGGCGGCGCTCCCGGGCCCTGGCGCGGGCCCCGGGGGGCGGGGCCGTTCGGTCCGCCGTCGGGCGGGATGACCGGTGGACGAGCGGCGCCCCGGCCGCCTGCGCCCCGGCCCGGGAGCGCCGCGCGGGACGTGGACGCGCGGTTCCAGGCGCGTTCCGCGAGCTCCCACATGGTGGTGAGGTGCACCGGGTTCGTCCCGGTCACCTCGGCGAGCGCGACGATCGCCCCCTTGGGCGCGAGGAGCCGACCGCTGAGAAAGCGCTCCCAGGACGTCTTGTTGTACCCGGTGCGGTCCGCGACCGCGGTGATGCTCAGTCCGCTGCGGTCGACCAGCCGGCGCAGTTGCTCCGCGAACTCCTTGACCTGCGGGTCGAGCTCGTCCGGTAACGCCTTCCAACGAGGCATTGCCTCCCCCTCGTCCCCCGTGTGTGCCTGCCCCCGCGCCGCCCCCTTCCCCCGGGGACGCGCGTCGTCAGGATCTCAGCTCCTCGGGCGGGGGCGCACGGGCGGGATCGGGACAGGGACGCGCCCCTCGCGCCGGGCCCGGCTGAACACCACCGCGGCGCACATCCGTTGCGGGCCGATCACACCATGCCGGAATGGTCACTTCCGCGCTACAGGGAACGGACATGCCTTGATCGCCCTTGGCGCGTGCATGACTCTTTACGCAGGTGGTGGCGCCCGTCCTGCTCGGGGGAGGGGACGGTCGCCGCCACCGCGTTCCCCCCGCCGGCTTCCTCTACCGCACCGCGAACCGGACGGCCTTCTCCAGGAACGGGATCTCCAGCCAGGGATTGGGCTGGGTCATCAGCGCGAGCAGCACGATGACCACGCCGAGCAGGCCGTACGTGAGCATGTCGGTGAACCGGGACCGTACGGCGAGCATTCCCACGGACGGTACGACGCGGCGCAGGGTGGCGCCCGTGAGCAGGGCGACACCGATGAGGATGACGCCGATGCGGGACGCCTGCGGGAAGGGATCGATCCCGACGACGACCAGCCCGAGGGCGACGATCCCGAGGACGGTCAGCAGCGGCCACTGGCGGGCGGGGGCGGGCGCGTCCCCGGGCGCGGCCCGGCCGCCACCCTCGGGGCGCGCGGTGTCCCGGGTCACGGTGGGCGGGCGCCGGGAGGTGCGCGTGGTCCGGTCGTCGCCGCCGGCGCTCCGTCCGGACGAGGCCCGCGCATGCCCGGCCGCGGCGCGCGCGACGGGGTCGGCGGGAACGGCGGGCGGGGCGGGCGCGGTTGCCCCGGCGGAGGGCGCGGGCTCCGGCCCGGACGCGTCCTCGCGGGCGGGTGCGTCGGCGGGTGCGCCCTCGTGGGTGGGCGCGGCACCGCCCGACGGCTCGGCGGCGTCCTCCGGGGGACCCGACGGGTCACCGTCCGCCGCACGGGCACCCTCATCAGGGGCACCCTCGTCGACGGCGCGCGTGCCGTCGACGCGCGTGCCGTCGGCGTCGGTCGCGCCGCCCGCGTTCGTCGTGGTCAGCGGGTCGTCGTCCGCCCGTACGCCCATGGGGTCGCCCTTTCCGGTCCGGCTCAGCTCGCGGTGGCGCCGACGGCGCGCTCGGCCGCCTCGACGACGTTGACCAGCAGCTGCGCGCGGGTCATCGGGCCCACGCCGCCCGGGTTCGGGGCGCGCCAGCCGGCCACCTCGTTGACGCCCGGGTGGACGTCGCCGACGATCTTGCCGCTCTCGTCGCGGCTGACGCCCACGTCCAGCACGGCGGCGCCCGGCTTGACGTCCTCGGGCTTGATCAGGTGCGGCACGCCCGCCGCGGCCACGATGATGTCCGCGCGCCGCAGATGCGCGGCGAGGTCCCGCGTACCCGTGTGGCACTGGGTGACCGTGGCGTTCTCGGACTTGCGGGTGAGCAGCAGCGGCATCGGGCGCCCGATGGTCGTGCCCCGGCCGACGACCACGACCTCCGCGCCGCCGATCTCGACACCGTGCGCGCGCAGCAGCGTGATGATGCCGTTCGGCGTGCAGGGCAGGGGGGCGGGCTCGTTGAGGACGAGGCGCCCGAGGTTCATCGGGTGCAGGCCGTCCGCGTCCTTGGCCGGGTCCATCAGCTCCAGGATGCGGTTCTCGTCGATGCCCTTGGGCAGCGGCAGCTGCACGATGTAGCCCGTGCAGGCGGGGTCCTCGTTCAGTTCGCGCACGACCGCCTCGATCTCGTCCTGCGTGGCGGTGGCGGGCAGTTCGCGCTGGATGGAGGCGATGCCGACCTCGGCGCAGTCGCGGTGCTTGCCCGCGACGTACTTCTGGCTGCCGGGGTCGTCACCGACCAGGATGGTGCCGAGGCCGGGCGTGACGCCCTTGGCCTTCAGGGCCGCCACGCGGGCGGTCAGGTCGGACTTGATCGCGGCTGCGGTGGCCTTGCCATCGAGAATCTGGGCGGTCATGGGCCCATCCTCGCGGATGACCCCTCCCCTGTTCCAATTCGCGGGCACCGGGCGGTGCGACACGCGTCACCCCAGGTTGCACTTGCACAACGCATAGGGAATCCGACTGGACAAAAAGTCGACGATACGACCACGATGAGCCGCGCAGTGCCGCGGGCAGTGCCGGGGGGCCAAACCGCTTGCATACATGTGAAAGTTCCTCCGCGCGGACCGCGTCGTCCCCGCACCACCAACGGAGGAACAAGCCATGAGTTTCGGCGACCCGAACAACCCCTACGGGCAGCCCCAGGGCGGCCAGCAGCAGCCGGGCTACGGCTACCCGCAGCAGCAGGGCCAGCAGCCGGGCTACGGCTACCCGCAGGCGCCGCCCGTCCAGCCCTACAGCGGCTACCCGGCCGGCCCGCAGGAGATGCCGGGTGGCGTCAAGGCCGCCCGCGTCATGATGTGGGTGATCGCCGGTCTCCAGGTGGTGGGCATCGTCCTGCTCGGCCTGGGCGTGGCCGCCGTCAGCAAGCTCAAGGAGGACCCGGAACTGCAGACCGAGGGCTTCGACGCCTTCGCGGACTTCTCCTCCGGCGTGCTCTACGCGCTCATCGCGCTGGCCATCGTCTACCTGGTCGCGTCCATCGCGCTGGCGCTGCAGTGCGGCAAGGGCGGCAGCGGCGCCCGCATCGGCATCATCGTCTACGCGTCGATCGGTCTGCTGCTGAGCATCTACCCGTTCTTCCCGCTCAGCATCGTCCACATCGTGCTGCTCATCCTGATCATCGTCTTCGTCGCGAAGCAGGACGGCACCGCCTGGTTCAAGCGCCCGCGCCACTGAGCCCCCGGGTAGCCCTCGGGTAGCCCTCGGGTAGCCCTCGCGTACGCGAAACGGCTGCGGCCCCACCGCCGGTGAGCGGTGGGGCCGCAGCCGTTTCGTCGTCAGCCGCCGTCAGTCGTCAGCCGTCAGCCGTCAGTGGAAGAAGTGGCGCGTGCCGGTGAAGTACATCGTCACGCCCGCCTTCTTCGCCGCCTCGACGACCAGCTCGTCGCGGACCGAACCGCCCGGCTGCACCACGGCCTTGACGCCGGCCGCGGTGAGGATCTCCAGACCGTCGGGGAACGGGAAGAACGCGTCGGACGCGGCGTACGAGCCGCGCGCCCGCTCCTCGCCGGCGCGCTCGACGGCCAGCTTGGCGGAGTCGACCCGGTTGACCTGGCCCATGCCGACGCCGACGCTCGCGCCGTCCTTGGCGAGCAGGATGGCGTTGGACTTGACGGCGCGGCAGGCCCGCCAGGCGAAGGCCAGCTCGGCGAGCTCCGCCCCGGACAGCGCCTCACCGGTGGCGAGGGTCCAGCCGGCCGGGTCGTCACCGTCCGCCTGGAGGCGGTCGGTGACCTGGAGCAGCGCGCCGCCGTCGACCGGCTTGACCTCGACCGGGGCGGAGGGGGCGCCGGGGGCGCGCAGGACGCGGATGTTCTTCTTGCGGGCCAGGACCTCGACCGCGCCGTCCTCGTAGTCGGGGGCGACGATGACCTCGGTGAAGATCTCCGCGACCTGCTCGGCCATCGCCACCGACACCGGGCGGTTGACGGCGATCACACCGCCGAAGGCGGACAGCGGGTCGCAGGCGTGCGCCTTGCGGTGCGCCTCGGCGACGTCGGCGCCGATCGCGATGCCGCACGGGTTGGCGTGCTTGATGATCGCGACGCAGGGCTCGGTGTGGTCGTACGCGGCCCGGCGCGCGGCGTCGGTGTCCGTGTAGTTGTTGTACGACATCTCCTTGCCGTGCAGCTGCTCGGCCTCGGCGAGGCCGCCCGTGCCGTCGACGTAGAGCGCGGCGCCCTGATGCGGGTTCTCGCCGTAGCGCAGGACGTTCTGGCGCGTGTAGGTGGTGCCGAGGAAGTCCGGGAAGCCGCTCTCGTCGGCCGCGGCGTAGTCGTCCGCGAACCAGGACGCGACGGCGACGTCGTACGCGGCGGTGTGCCGGAACGCCTCGGCGGCCAGGCGCTTGCGGGCGGTCAGGTCGAAGCCGCCCGCCCCGACCGCGTCGAGGACGTCGCCGTACCGGGCCGGGGAGGTGACGACGGCGACCGAGGGGTGGTTCTTGGCGGCGGCGCGGACCATCGACGGGCCGCCGATGTCGATCTGCTCGACGCACTCGTCGGGGGTGGCGCCGGAGGCGACCGTCTCCCGGAACGGGTACAGGTTCACGACGACCAGCTCGAACGGCTCCACGCCCAGCTCGGCGAGCTGCTCGCGGTGCGCGTCGAGCCGCAGGTCGGCGAGGATTCCCGCGTGCACGCGCGGGTGCAGCGTCTTGACGCGGCCGTCCAGGCACTCGGGGAAGCCGGTGAGCTCCTCGACCTTGGTGACCGGGACCCCGGCGGCGGCGATCCTCGCGGCGGTGGAGCCGGTGGAGACCAGCTCGACGCCGCCCTCGTGCAGCCCGCGGGCGAGCTCCTCCAGCCCCGTCTTGTCGTAGACACTGATCAACGCGCGACGGATGGGCTTATTCACCGACATGAACCTTTCGTCCCTCAATGCGGTAGCCGTGTCGGGCCAGGCGCCCCACGACCTCGACGAGCAGCGTGCGCTCGACTTCCTTGATGCGCTCATGGAGAGCGGCTTCGTCGTCCTCGTCCCGCACCTCGACCACGCCCTGGGCGATGATCGGGCCGGTGTCGACGCCGTCGTCGACGAAGTGGACGGTGCATCCGGTGACCTTCGCGCCGTACGCCAGCGCGTCCCGCACTCCGTGGGCACCGGGAAAACTGGGCAGCAGGGCCGGGTGCGTGTTCACGGTCCGCCCGCCGAAGCGCGCCAGGAACTCCTTGCCGACGATCTTCATGAACCCGGCCGAGACGACGAGGTCCGGCTCGTACGCGGCCGTCGCCTCGGTGAGCGCGCGGTCCCACTCGTCGCGGGTGGCGTAGTCCTTGACCTTGCGCACGAAGGTGGGCAGCCCGGCACGCTCGGCCCGCTCCAGCCCGGCGATGTTGTCACGGTCGGCACCGACGGCGACGACCCGCGCGCCGAAGCCTTCCGGATCGTCACCGATGGCGTCGAGC
Source organism: Streptomyces sp. NPDC006368 (assembly GCF_040612535.1). Classification (NCBI taxonomy): domain Bacteria; kingdom Bacillati; phylum Actinomycetota; class Actinomycetes; order Kitasatosporales; family Streptomycetaceae; genus Streptomyces; species Streptomyces sp. NPDC006368. Next base: position 290,267 of record NZ_JBEXQK010000001.1, on the reverse strand, counting down.
AGAGCTTGCAGGTTCGTCCCCGATCCGGAGACCAGGACGACGAGGCGGGCGGCAGCCACGGGGGGAGACTCCTTGCTTGTGTGGTCCTACGAACGAATCGCGCCCCTCGATACGGGGAACTCTACGAAGGAGCCGACCGTCAGCAACGATACCGGCACACCGAACCGCCCCCACGGGACGGGGGCGGAGCCGGGGGGTAGCGTCTGGGGACGGAGCCGTCCCCGACGGACGGACACGACGACACAAGACCCCCGCACGCACACGGGTCTGAGGGGAAGACGTTCACCAGATGCCGGACCGCCGCCAGTCCACGGAGTCCACGGACGAGAACAATCCGTTCGCCCCGCCGCCCGAGGGACGGCCGGACCAGCCGTGGCAGCCGCGCCGCCCCGAGAACGGCGACGACGACTCCCCCGGGTCCCCGGACTCGGGCTCCCCGGGCCGGGAGCGCCCGGCCTGGGGCAGCCAGTGGAGCCCGAAGCAGCCGGGGCGCTCCTCCGGCCCCTTCGGCACCCGCCCCGGCGGGGAGCAGCAGGGCCCCGGCAAGGGCGACCAGCAGGGCCCCGGCCTGCGCTGGGACCCGACCGACCCGGCCCAGCGGCGCGCCCGCTACGCGCTGCTGTCGGGCATGTGGGGCTTCTTCTTCGCGATCTTCGACTTCCCGGAGATCGCCCTTCTCCTGGGCGCCCTGGCGCTGTACTGGGGCATCAGTTCGCTGCGCGCCAAGCCCTCCGCGCCGCGCGACGGGGCCGCGACGGCCGCCACCGCTCCGGCGAACGCCTCGGCGAACACCCCGCCGGCGGGCACCGCGCCGGTGAACGCGGCGCCGGCGAACGCCCGCCCGCAGCGCACGGCGGCGGTGAGCGGTCTGGTGACGGCGGGGCTGGCGCTGGTGATCGTGGCGGCGACGTTCTCGGTCCAGCTGGTCTACCGGGACTACTACACGTGCGTGGACGACGCCCTGACGAAGACGGGCCAGCTCTCCTGCAACGAACTGCTCCCGGCCCCGCTGCGCGGCGTGTTCGGCGTCCAGGAGTAGGGGGCCGGCCTGACCGCCACCTCCGTGCGCGCGCCTCAGTCGGCGGAGGCCGGCTTCGGGTCGCCGGAGGTGCGGGGCGCGGCGTCGGGCGGCTCCGGGAAGGCCGGGAGCGGCGGGACGGGCGGGAGGGGCGGCGTGGGCGGGACGGACGGGGCGGGGGGAAAGCCACCCGGCCCGGTCGCCCCGGAGGGCGCCGCGGCCTCCCAGGTCGCCGGCAGCGCGTCGTACGGATCGAAGGCCGCCCCGTCGTCCACGGACCGCCCCGGCTCGGCCGGCTCCCCCAGGTCCAGCGGCTCGACGCTCCACCCGGGAACCGGCCCCACGGGCCCGAACGGGACCGCCGGAGCGGCCGGACCGGCCGGGCCCACCAGTCCCGCCGCGACCGGCTCCGGGGCGGGTTGCGGCACCGCGACCGCGGGCGTACCGCGCAGCCGCCACGCCCGCAGCGCCAGCGCCCCCGGCACGCCCACCACCGCGGTCCACGCCAGGGCCGCCGCACCCGTACGCCACCACACCGGCCCGAACTCCGTCAGCCGCCCCACCCCCAGCGGGCCGCCCGCGGCAGCCGCCAGCGCCCCGGCGCCCACCCCGCACAGCACCGCCGCCGCACACGCGGTCAGCGCCGTCTCACCCGCGCCCCCCAGAGCCTTCGCCCGCCCGGCGAACCACGCGACGACCGCCCCCGCCACCACGGGCACCCCCAGCGCCGCCCAGGTCGGCCAATCGCCACGCCCGCCCGCCGGAACCGCGGCGAGCAGCGGGAAGACCGGCACCGCCGGGTCGCCCGCCACCGCGAACGGGGTGGCCACCGCCCCCGTACCGAGGGAGAAGCCCGGGCCGAGCCCGTAGGACGCGCCCCACACCACCGCGTTCGGCACCAGCGCGAGCGCCAGCAGCAGGACCGCGGCGCGCCCCGGCCAGGCGCCGGACAGCCCGAGGAACGCCTGCCGCACCGCGCCCCCGTGCCACGCCAGTGAGACCGCCACCAGCAGCGCTCCCCCGGCCAGGAGCGTGGCGAGGGCGGCCCCCGCCGCGCGCGCCGCGACGCCCGTCCGGGAGCGGGCCGACTCCACCCGGAGCCGCTCCGGCAGCCACTCCGGCAGCCACTCCGGCAGTGGCCCGGCCGGGCGGCCGTTCGCCGTCCACGCCCCGGCCGCCGCCGCGAGCGCGACGACGAGCGGCAGGTGGAGCGCCGCGCTGAGCGGCTGGGGGGCGAGGGGACCGCCGAGCGCGTACGCCACCGCCCCGGCGCCGACGACCGCGTACCCCACGGTCACCCCGCCGACGACGCTGCCGCTGCCCGCGGTGTCCGGTGACGGGGCGGGGGACGCGTCCGGTGACGGGTCGGGGGGCGCGTCGCGTGCGGTGCGGTACGTCAGCCAGGCCGGCAGGGCGATGAGCAGCAGCGGGACGACGCCGAGCGGCACCGGGGACGCCCCGGGCGTCGGGCCGGGGCGCAGCAGCTCCGTGCCGTGGGCCAGCAGCCAGACGCCGGCGGCGACGCGCAGGGCTCCCTCCGGACCCCGGTCCGGATACGGGGAAGCGATCCACATCACCATGACGACGACGGTGACGGAACCCAGCCCGAGGCCCGCGGCGAGCGCGCCGCGCACGCAGCACGCGATGAACCTGGTGGTCATGGCAGTCGCGTGAGTCACGGCGCCATGCTGCCAACGACACGCGCTTTCTCTGCGTAACAGGCGAATACCGGCTGTGTCGCTCAATATACGGTTATGTACTTTTTCGTCGAGTGCAGCGCCGCGGGGGACAGCCCATGACCCAGAGCACGACCACCCGCTCCGCGCCGCCGCTTCCCTCACCCAAGGAGCGGCGGCGACTGCGCGAGGCGAGAGCGTTGAGCGAGAGCCAGGTCGCGGAGGTACTCGGGGTGACCCGGGCGACCGTGCGCTCCTGGGAGACGGGGCGCGCGAGCCCGCGGGGGCGCAAGCGCGAGGCGTACGTCAAGCTGCTGAACGCCGCACCGCCGAAGTCGACGCAGAAGACCGCGCCCAAGGGGCCGAAGGGCAGGCCCCGGCCACGCGCGAAGACCCCCCAGGGCCCCGCCCCCGCTCCCGCCCCCGCTCCCGACACGCAGGAACAGGCACCGCAGGCGCCGGAGGACGCCCCGAGCGCCGGGAGCGCCGACACCGGCGACAGCGGCGGCAATGGCGACGTCATCGAGCGCACCGGGAGCAGCGGGAGCGCCGAGAGCAACGAGGGCAGCGCCGAAGGCGACGCCGAGAGCAGCCCCGAAAGCCGCACCGAGGCCGCCCAGGAGACCGCCCCCCAGGACACCGAGGGCACCACCAGCACCACAGGCACCCCCGCCCCCAACGCCACCGTCGGCCCCAGCGCCGCCCCCGGCCCCAGGAAGCCCGGAAGACCCGAGACCGCCACCGACGCGTTCGACGCCCTGTACACGTGCGTCGCCCCCGCCCTCGTCCAGCAGGCCTATCTGCTCACCGGGCGGCGCCGGCTGGCCCGTGAGGCGGTCGAGTACGCCTTCCACCGGGCCTGGGAATGCTGGCCGCAGGTCGCCGTCGACCGCGACCCCGCCGGGTGGGTGCGGGCGGCGGCACACGAGTACGCCCTGTCGCCCTGGCACCGGCTGCGCCCCTCCCACCGGCACCCCGACCCGCCGACGACCGAACGCGCCGCTCAGGCCCTGCGCGGTGCCGTGCTGGACCTGCCACCACCGCATCGCCGCGCGCTGCTGCTGTACGACGGCCTCGGCATCGACCTGCCGGAGACCGCCGCCGAACTGGAGGCGTCCACCCCCGCCGCCGCCGGCCGTGTCATGCACGCCCGCGCGGCCGTCACCGAACGGCTCCCGGAGCTGACCGACCCGGCCGCGCTGCACGAGCGGCTGGCGGAGCTGCTCGCCAGGGGCCCGACGATGGTGCTGGCCACGGCCCGTACCGTCCGCACCGGCAGCGAGCGCCGCGCCAGGTTCCTGACCAGGGCGGCCATCGCGCTGACGACGGTCATCGTCGGGGCGACCGCGTTCACGCTGTCGACCGCGCCGACCCGGTACGAGCCGCCGCTCGCGCCGGGCGAGGCGATCGGCGGCGTACCGGTCCTGAGCGGCCCGCAGCGGCTGACCGCCCAGGACGAGGCGCTGCGCGACACCCTGCGGTCCAAGCCGTTCACCGGCCCGCCGCGCCTCGTACCCGACACCCGCTGAGCGGCCCGCGCGGACGCCGATGGGCCCGCCCCCGGACGTGAATCCGGGGGCGGGCCCATCCGCCTGTGCGGCTGCTTCGGGAAGCCGATCAGCCCGCGAGGATCGCGCGCGCCAGCTTGGCCGTCTCGGTCGGCGTCTTGCCGACCTTGACGCCCGCGGCCTCGAGGGCCTCCTTCTTCGCCTGCGCGGTGCCGGACGAACCGGACACGATCGCACCGGCGTGGCCCATCGTCTTGCCCTCGGGGGCGGTGAAGCCCGCGACGTAGCCGACGACCGGCTTGGTGACGTTCTTGGCGATGAAGTCGGCGGCCCGCTCCTCCGCGTCGCCACCGATCTCACCGATCATCACGATCAGCTCGGTCTCGGGGTCGGCCTCGAAGGCCGCGAGCGCGTCGATGTGGGTGGTGCCGATGACCGGGTCGCCACCGATGCCGACGGCAGAGGAGAAGCCGATGTCGCGCAGCTCGTACATCATCTGGTAGGTCAGCGTGCCCGACTTGGACACCAGACCGATCTTGCCGGGCTTGGTGATGTCGCCCGGGATGATGCCGGCGTTGGACTGGCCCGGCGTGATGAGGCCGGGGCAGTTCGGGCCGATGATCCGGGTCTTGTTGCCCTTCTCGACCGCGTACGCGTAGAAGGCGGCGGAGTCGTGGACCGCGATGCCCTCGGTGATGACGACGGCCAGCGGGATCTCGGCGTCGATGGCCTCGACGACGGCGGACTTGGCGAAGGCCGGCGGTACGAAGAGGACGGAGACGTCGGCGCCCGTCTTCTCCATCGCCTCCTTGACGGAGCCGAAGACGGGTACCTCGGTGCCGTCGAAGTCGACGGACGTGCCCGCCTTGCGGGGGTTCACGCCACCGACGATGTTGGTGCCGTCGCCCAGCATGAGCTTGGTGTGCTTCATGCCCGTGGCACCGGTCATGCCCTGGACGATGACCTTGGATTCCTTGGTCAGGAAGATAGCCATGGTGTTTCTGACCTCGTCCCTTACTTCGCAGCCGCGAGCTCGGCGGCCTTGTCGGCCGCGCCGTCCATGGTGTCCACGCGCTGCACGAGCGGGTGGTTGGCGTCGGACAGGATCTTGCGACCCAGCTCCGCGTTGTTGCCGTCGAGGCGCACGACCAGCGGCTTGGTGACCTCTTCGCCGCGCGAGGACAGCAGGTTCAGGGCCTGGACGATGCCGTTGGCGACCTCGTCGCAGGCGGTGATGCCGCCGAAGACGTTGACGAAGACGGACTTGACGTCCGGGTCCCCGAGGATGATCTCGAGGCCGTTCGCCATGACCTCGGCGGAGGCACCGCCACCGATGTCGAGGAAGTTGGCGGGCTTGACACCACCGTGCGCCTCACCGGCGTACGCGACGACGTCCAGGGTCGACATGACCAGGCCGGCGCCGTTGCCGATGATGCCGACCTCGCCGTCCAGCTTGACGTAGTTGAGGTTCTTGGCCTTGGCGGCAGCCTCGAGCGGGTTGGCTGCGGCCTTGTCCTCCAGCGCCTCGTGGTCGGGGTGGCGGAAGTCGGCGTTGGCGTCCAGGGACACCTTGCCGTCGAGGGCGATGACGCGGCCGTCGGCGACCTTGGCCAGCGGGTTGACCTCGACGAGGAGGGCGTCCTCGGCGACGAAGGTCTTCCACAGGGTCACGAGGATCTCGGCGACCTGGTCCTTGACCTCGGCCGGGAACTTCGCGGCCTCGACGATCTCGCGGGCCTTCGCCTCGGTGACACCCTCGTTGGCGTCGACGGGGATCTTCGCCAGGGCCTCGGGCTTGGTGGCCGCGACCTCCTCGATGTCCATGCCGCCCTCGACGGACGCCATGGCCAGGAAGGTGCGGTTGGTGCGGTCGAGGAGGTACGAGACGTAGTACTCCTCGGCGATCTCGGGCGCGGTCTCGGCGATCATCACCTTGTGGACCGTGTGGCCCTTGATGTCCATGCCGAGGATGTCCGTCGCGCGGGCGACGGCCTCGTCCGGGGTGGCGGCCAGCTTGACACCGCCGGCCTTGCCACGGCCGCCGACCTTGACCTGCGCCTTGACGACCGAACGGCCGCCCAGTCGCTCGGTCGCCTCGCGCGCCGCCTCAGGCGTGTCGATGACTTCACCGGCCAGCACCGGTACACCGTGCTTGGCGAAGAGGTCCCTCGCCTGGTACTCGAACAGGTCCACGCGCGTCCGTCCCTTTTCTGGTGATCGCGGTTGCGTTGTCTGCGTGGGCGTGCCGCGCGCCCGTCAGACGGGCGGAGGGCAACGTGACTGCGCTGTCACAAGGGAGGCGTACACGGTGTCCGTGGACGCGGCATGTCCGTCTCGCAGGTTATCCCCGGGAGAGCTGGGTCCCTAAATCACAGATCACACCGGAGCGGTGATACCTGTCACAGACACGGACCTCAAACGGGCGGCCCCACCGGATGTGAGACCGCCCGTAGCTACGGATTTCGTACCGAGGTATGGCGCACCGGCGTGACCGGTGCGTGACCGGTCAGCCGCCGTAAGGCAGGTAATCCGGGGTGACCGCGCCGACCGTGCCCTGGACGCCGGTGACGGCGTTGGTGGTCAGCGGCTGGACATCGCCGGTGAGGTGGGACGCCACGGCCTGCCCGAACGACTGCGCGTCGCCCGTCACCCCGTACGCGAACGGCTGCACCTCACCCGTCACGCCGTGCGCCAGACCGGTGGCGCTGCCGCCGACGCCCTGGGCGACCGGCTCGACCTGGTCCACGACGGCCTGGACGAGCGGCTGCACGGCGCCGGTGACCCCGTGCGCGAACGGCTGCACCTCACCCGTCACGCCGTACGCCAGCGGCTGGACGTCGGAGACCACGCCGTGCGCGAAGGGCTGGACGTCGGAGACGACGCCCTGGGCGAGGTACCCGGCGTCACCGGCGGCCTGGCCGGCGACCGGGAGGACTCCGGCGACGGCCCGGGCGGCGAGGGGCGGCAGGACGTCCTGGGCGACGCCGTGCACGACCGGGGCCGCGGTGCCGGCCGGGTCGCCGTGGAGGTCGTGCGCGAAGGCGGAGAGCGGGCCGAAGAGGTAGTCGACCTCGTCCCCGGCGGTCTGCGTGGCGGTGTCCACGGCCGGGGCGGCGACGCCCTGGACGTACCGGACATCGGCCTGGGCGTCCTGCGTGACGCCCTGGACGGTGTGCTGGGCGGTGCCCTGAACGGTGCTCTGCGCCTGGCCCGTGACGGTGGCCGCGTCGGCGGTGACGTCCTGCGTGACCTCCCGCGCGACATCCTGGGTGGCCTTCCGGGCGTCCTGCGTCACGTCGGAGACCGTGTCGTGGGCCGTGTCCTCGACCGCGTCGACGACCTTGTCGGGCGTCGACAGCGGCACCGAGACGTGCACCTCGGTAGCGCTCGCGGCGGCCGTGCCGATCGCCCACATGCCGGTGGCGGTGGCGGCGACGGCTATGGAACGGCGGATGTTCTTGTTCATGCGTGCGTCAGATCCTTCGAATTCACGTGTGTGGTTCACCTGAGTGGTGACGGCGGGCAGACCTGTCCCGCCCCCGCGCGGCAGGTCATGAGCGGGGGAAGGACTGCCCTAGCCGGGGAATTCGAGGACGTCGTGCGGTCGGTCGTGGGTGGGCGCGGCGGTCGCGGGCAGCCCGGCGCCGCGTACCGGTGCGGGATGCGGGACCGCCGCGGAGGCGACGGCGCACTGATCGCCCGCCGAGCGCTGCGAACCGCTGTCACCGGCACCCGCCGCGGAGTGACGGCACGCACCGCCACCGCACGGCTCGGGGGCCGCGGGCGGTGACACGGGAAGCGCGACGGCCGGGCGGAACGCGTCGTCCGTACGGTCGAAGCCGGAGCCCTCGTGGGCGTACGGCCACGCGGCGACGGCGGCGACGGCGATACGCGGCTGAGCGGCGTCCGCCTCCGCGGCACCGTCCGTCCGCGCGCCGGTGCCGAGGGCGCCGGTGTTGTGCGCGCCGGTGTTGTGCGCGCCGGTGTTGTGCGCGCCGGCGCCGTGGCCGGTCGGGTCGTCGGTTCCGGCCGTCCCGGTCGCCGCGGGCCGCGGCAGAGCGGGCGGCGCGGGCGGCGCGGGGACCTGAGGCGTGGCGGGCAGCCCGGGCGTCGTGGGAGCTCGGCCCGGCAGTTCGCCCGGGAGCCCCGCCGGCGCCGGGAGCTCTCCGGCGACCCGGCGTACCTCGTCGGTGACGCCGCCGGCGGTGGTGCCGGCCGTCTCGTGGAGCGGTTCGGCGACGTCCCGCACGGTTGCCGGTCCGGTTGCCGGTCTCGTGACGGGAGCGCCGGTGTGCGGGCCGGTGTCGGTGACACCGCGCAGCCGAGGGGCGGCGGGGGCGGCGGCCGGGTCGGCGAGCGTGTCACCCGCGGTGCCCCCGAGCCGCTCGGCGGTGACCGCCGGGGCCGTCCGTTCGGCCGGGTCCGTGCGCTCGGCGGCGTACGCCTGGCCGCCGCACAGGATACCGAGGGCCAGCAGGCCGCCCAGGAACAGGGCGACGCCCAGTGCCCGGGGGTGCGGCGCGTGGTGCCGCGGCGCATGCCGCCGGGCCGCTTCGCGCATCCTGCGCAAGGCGGCACCAGGCCGGGCAACTGCTGCGGCGGTCACGGTGTGCGGAGTCCTCCCAGATCGCTGCGTTCGACGTTCGAACGCCGCGTACGGCGGGCTGATGCTTGCACGAGCCTCCGGGGGTTGCGCAAGTCGCGCGTTACTGATGGGTCACCATGTCCGGTATGGGCAGTGGTCGTTTCTCGATCGCGGCCGCCATCACCTCCGGGAAGTGGTCGGGGGTGCAGGCGAACGCCGGCGCGCCGAGCGCCGCGAGCGCCGCCGCGTGGTCGCGGTCGTACGCCGGCGCCCCCTCGTCGGACAGCGCGAGCAGTGCCACGAACTGCACGCCCGACGCCTTCATCGCCGCCACCCGCTTGAGCATCTCGTCGCGTATGCCGCCCTCGTAGAGGTCGCTGATCAGGACGACGACGGTGTCGGCGGGGCGGGTGATCCGCGACTGGCAGTACGCCAGTGCCCGGTTGATGTCCGTGCCGCCGCCCAGCTGGGTGCCGAAGAGGACGTCGACGGGGTCGTCGAGCTGGTCGGTGAGGTCGACGACGGCGGTGTCGAAGACGACGAGCCGGGTGGCGATGGACCGCATCGACGCCAGCACCGCGCCGAAGACGGAGGCGTACACCACGGACGCCGCCATCGACCCGGACTGGTCGACGCACAGCACCACGTCCTTCTTCACGGACTGCGAGGCGCGGCCGTACCCGATGAGCCGTTCGGGCACCACGGTGCCGTACTCCGGCAGGTAGTTCTTCAGGTTCGTCCGGATCGTCCGGTTCCAGTCGATGTCGTGGTGGCGCGGCCGGCTGACGCGCGCGCTGCGGTCGAGGGCGCCGGTCAGCGTGGCGCGGGTGCGGGAGGCGAGCCGCTTCTCCAGGTCATCGACGACCTTGCGCACGACGGCCCGTGCCGTCTCCTTGGTCGTCTCGGGCATCGCCTTGTTGAGCGACAGGAGCGTGCCGACGAGGTGGACGTCCGCCTCGACCGCCTCGAGCATCTCCGGCTCCAGCAGCAGCGTCGACAGGCCGAGGCGGTCGATCGCGTCGCGCTGCATGACCTGGACGACGGAGCTCGGGAAGTACGTCCGGATGTCACCGAGCCAGCGGGCGACGGACGGTGCCGACGCCCCGAGGCCCGCCGCGCGGTCCCGCCCGGCCCGCCCCCGGCCCCCGCTCTCGCCGTACAGGGCGCCCAGGGCGCCGTCCATCGCGGCATCGGTGCCGTCGAGGGCGCGGCCGGTGCCGTCGGCCGCTCCCCCGCCGAGCACCAGCCGCCAGCGCCGCAGCCGCTCGTCGTCGCGCTCGCTCATCGCCCCGCCCCCACCAGGTTGTCGTCGTCCTCGTCCCGCGTCCCGAGCAGCAGCCGCACCAGCGGCACCACCGCGTCCGCCCGCGCCTCGTCGAGCCCCGGCCCGAAGCCGGGCGCGCCGGGCTCCCCGCCGCCACCCGCCCCCGGGACGCCCGCCGACGGGCCGCGCCGCACGAGCTCCCCCAGCGTGCGCCGTACACCCGGCTCGTACGCGGCGAACGTGCGGCGCAGCAGCGGCAGTACGTCGGTGAACGCGTCCGCGGGGACGCCGGTCAGCCAGGCGTCGACCAGGGCGAGGAGCCGCTCGTCGTGGACGAGCAGCATGCCGTCGCCGGAGGAGCCGGAGGCTCCCGGGCCACCACCGACGAACCCCTCGATCCAGGCCGCCGCGTCGGCGGGCGGGGTGCCGGGCGAGAGCGCGAGGCCCATCAGCCGGGCGGCCTCGTCCTCGGGGAGCCGCCCGTCGTCCAGCAGGAGCCGGGAGGCCCGGCCGCGGAGCACGCCCGGGGTGCTGTCCCGGCCGGCCAGCCCGCGCAGGACGGCGGCCCACCGGGCGGTTACCTCGTCGGCGTCCGGAAGGAGCCGGACGGCGCTGTGGACGCCGTCGAGGTGGCCGCGCATCTCGGCGGCGCCGTCCGCGTCGAGCCCCGTGCAGGCGGGCGGCAGGCCCACGCATATGCGCAGGGCCAGACCGGTCGCCACCTCGCCCAGGGCGGCGGTGTCCGTGGACCGTACGTCGCCGTACCGCAGGGAGCGGGCCAGTGCGGGCAGCGCCTGGGCGAGGTGGCCGACGTCCGCGTCGAGCGCGGCGCGGTCGGCGAGCGCCTTCATCACCACCGGCAGCGCGTCGGGCAGGGCGGCCAGCAGGCACCGCTCGGCGAGGGCGGTGACCTCGGCGAGCGTGGTCGCGGACACGGCCCGCGACTCGGCCTTGGCGGTTGCGGCGGCGAGCACGGTGGTGCCCCAGACCCCGGCCTCGGCGATCCGCACGTGCAGTTCCGGCTGCCAGCGCAGCCGCCAGCTCTCCCGGAACGTGCCGGTGCCGGTGCGCCCGGCGGCCGGCTCCCCCCAGTCGACGCCGAGCAGCCGCAGGCGGTGGAGCAGTCGGCTGCGGGCCGCGTCGGTCTCCTTGCGCAGGTCCAGGTCCAGTTCGCGGGCGAACGCCTCCGGCTTGAGGCGCAGGGTGCGCTGAAGTCGGGTCAGGTCGCGCTGAAGGGGCACGGCGGGAGCGCTGTCCGGCACCTCACCGAGCACATCGCCGACGATGAGCCGGTCCCTGATGAGGTCGAGCGGTACGTCGGAGCCGTCGCACATGACCGCCCGCACGGCGTCCATCGTCTCGGTCAGCCCCGCGAGGGGGCGGCCCCGCATGGCGGCGAGGGTCGCGGCGAGCCGTACGGCCTCGATCACGTGCGCGGAGGAGACGATGCGGTCCTCCGCGCGCAGCAGCCCGGCGATCCTGGTCATCCAGCGCTCGACGGGCCGGTCCGGTGCGGCGAACAGGTGCCCGTACCAGCCGGGTGAGTCGATGCCCGCGCCGTAGCCGGTGCGCCGGGCGAGGCGGCGGTGCGTCCAGGGCACCCAGGTGATGTCGGCCTTGACCTTGGGGAGGCCCTTGAGGAGGGCCCGGTCGGCGGTGGCGGTGGACTTCGCAGCGAGTGCGGGGACGTGCCAGGCCCCGCAGACGACGGCCACGCCGTCTCCGTACGTCTTGCGCGCGGCCCGCAGTTGGAGCCGCATGTACGCCTCGCGGATCGGGTCACGGCGGTGTCCGCCGTGCCCGTACGCCTCGCGCAGGGCGGTCATGGCCTCCGCGAGCCCGTCGAACACGGCGACCGGGTCGGTGCCCGCGGTGTCGCCCGGTGGGCCGTGGCGCGCCGAGACCACGGCCGTCCGGTGTTCGACGACGTCCTCCCACCACCGCTCGGGGTCGTCGTATCCGGCGGTCCCGGCGAGCACGGCGATGGGGTCGATCCGTACGCCGTCGACCTCGTCCTCCTCACCGTCGCCCCAGGTGGGATCGGATGCCATGGCCAGCGAGTGGGTGGCGGGCAGGTCGATGAGGCGGACGGCGGCGCCGTGGTCGAGCGCCCAGCGCAGGGCGACCCACTCCGGCGAGAACTCCGCCAGCGGCCAGAACGCTGCGCGTCCCGGATCGTCCACGGCGTGGGCGAGGAGGGCGACGGGCGGGCGCATCCGCTCGTCGGCGGCGAGCGGCAGCAGCGCGTCCGCCTCGGGCGGCCCCTCGATCAGTACGGCCGGGGGCTTGGCGGCGTCGAGCGCGGCCCTCACCGCGCGGGCCGATCCGGGGCCGTGGTGGCGTACGCCGAGCAGCAGGGGCCCTTCGCGTCCCGTCATGCCGACACCTCCCGGCACGCGCGGTAGAAGTCCTTCCAGCCGTCGCGCTCGCGGACGACCGTTTCGAGGTACTCCTGCCAGATGACACGGTCGGCCGCCGGGTCGCGGACGACCGCGCCGAGGATGCCGGCGGCCACGTCACCGGGCCGCAGCACTCCGTCACCGAAGTGGGCGGCCAGGGCGAGGCCGTTGGTGACGACGGAGATCGCCTCGGCCGTGGAGAGCGTCCCCGAGGGGGACTTGAGCTTGGTGCGGCCGTCGGTGGTGACGCCGTCGCGCAGTTCGCGGAAGACGGTGACGACCCGGCGGATCTCGTCGATGCCCTCGGGCGTGGCGGGCAGGTCGAGCGAGCGCCCTATCTGGTCGACGCGCCGCGAGACGATGTCCACCTCGGCGTCCGGTGTCGCGGGCAGGGGGAGGACGACGGTGTTGAAGCGGCGGCGCAGGGCGCTGGACAGGTCGTTGACGCCGCGGTCGCGGTCGTTGGCGGTGGCGATCAGGTTGAACCCCCGCACCGCCTGCACCTCCTGTCCCAGCTCCGGGATGGGCAGGGTCTTCTCGGACAGGATCGTGATCAGCGTGTCCTGCACGTCGGCCGGGATGCGGGTGAGCTCCTCGACCCGGGCGGTCATGCCGTCGGCCATGGCCCGCATCACCGGGCTGGGCACCAGCGCGTCCCGGCTGGGCCCGTGGGCGAGAAGCCGCGCGTAGTTCCAGCCGTACCGGATGGCCTCCTCGGGGGTGCCGGCCGTGCCCTGCACGAGCAGGGTGGAGTCACCGCTCACGGCCGCGGCGAGGTGTTCGGACACCCACGTCTTGGCGGTGCCGGGGACGCCGAGGAGGAGCAGGGCGCGGTCGGTGGCCAGCGTGGTGACGGCGACCTCGACGATGCGGCGCGGCCCGACGTACTTCGGTGTGATGACGGTGCCGTCGGCGAGGGTGCCGCCGAGCAGATAGGTGGCGACGGCCCACGGCGAGAGCCGCCAGCGGGCGGGGCGCGGCCGGTCGTCGGCCGCCGCGAGCGCCGTGAGCTCGTCGGCGAACGCGTCCTCGGCATGCGGCCGCAGGGCCTCTGTGCCGGTGGACGCGGCGGGCGCGACGGGCGCGATGTCGCCGGCGGAGCCGGTGGCTCGGGTGGCTTCGGTGGTTTCGGGCACGGTCATGGATCCCCCTCCAGATCGTGTTCGACCGGGTGTGGAACCAACCGTGCACCATGCCACTGACAATCGGCCGTCTCCGCGGGTGAGAAGCGGAAACGGCCGACGTCGGGCGGGACTCAGCCGGCGATCGGCGAGAGCGCGTTGCAGCCGGCCGCGGCGGCGACGCCCTTGCCGGTCTTCTCGTCGAGGACCTTGCCCTCGTGCGTGATCTTGCAGGTGATCTCGGCGCCGTTGACGTCGACGGCCACCGGCGTGACCAGCGGGGCCTCGATACCGCGCAGCTTCACCGTCTTCTTCCACGGCAGCGTCGGGTTGTCGACCGACTCGATCTTCGGGTTGGTCGCGTCACCGCCGCCGGCGTTGAACTGGATGGAGTCGATGCCCTTGCCGCTGACCTCGTACGTGACCTCGTACTCCTCGTTCACGGCCTTGTCGACCTGCTTGGTCGCCTCGTCCGCGACCTGCGAGCAGGCGCCGAGACCGAGCGCGAGCCCGCCGGCGATGAGCGTCGAGACGACGGTGCGGCTGATGCGGTTCATGCGTACCCCCCGGGCGAATGGACTGAACAAGCGCAGAGAACAGTAAAAGGAGAGCAAAGTCAACTCCTTGCCCTTCCAGCGAAATAGCAGGTCAGAGCGATTGTCAGTGGTGGGTCGTACCGTCGTTCCCATGAATCAGCAGGGGGTGCGCTGGACGGCGGAACAGGTGCTGGCTCTGGCTCCTGACGATGCCTCACGCAAGGCGGCGAGCAGACTCGGCACGCCGGGGACGTGGTCGGACACCGGCGGCAGCGGCGGGGGGGCCGTCTGGGGCCGGTGCAAGGGCAGTGGGAGCAGGCCGTACCAGACGGTCGTGGACATCACCGGCCCGGCGTACACGTGCAGTTGCCCGAGCCGGAAGTTCCCGTGCAAGCACGCGCTGGGGCTGCTGCTGCTCTGGGCGTCGGACGAGCGGGCCGTACCCGCCACCGGTGAGGCCGATGTGCCGGACTGGGCCGGGCAGTGGCTGGCGGGGCGGAGCGCACGGGCCGCCGGTGAAGGCGAAGGGGAGGGGGCCGGAGGGGCCGCGAGGACCGGTGACCCGCAGGCGGCGCGGCGCCGGGCGGAGCGCAGGTCCGCGCGGATCACCGCGGGCGCGCGGGAGTTGGAGCAGCGCCTTGCCGACCTGGTGCGCGGCGGGCTGGCCTCCGCCGAACAATCGGGGTACGGCCTGTGGGAGGAGACGGCGGCCCGGATGGTCGACGCGCAGGCGCCCGGGCTGGCGGGCCGGGTCAGGGAGCTGGGCGCGATACCGGCGTCGGGGCCCGGCTGGCCGGTGCGGCTGCTGGAGGAGTGCGCGCTGACACACCTCCTCGACCGGGCGTGGCTGAACATCGAGCGGCTGCCGGAGCCGCTGGCCGCGACGGTCCGTACCCGCGTCGGACTGACCGCCCCCGCCGACGGGCCGGCGGTGCGCGACCGCTGGACGGTGCTCGCGCGGTACGACACGTCGGACGGCAGGCTGACCACGCGCCGCGTCTGGTTGTACGGGCACGGCAGCGGGCGGACGGCGCTGCTGCTGTCCTTCGGGGCGGCCGGGCGGGCACCGCAGGTGGCGCTGCCCGTGGGCGTGGTCATCGACGCGCGGCTGACACCGCACACGGGCGCGGGACAGCTGCGCGCGGAGCTGGGCGAGCAGTTCTCGCCGCCGGTCCCGGCCGAGGGCCCACCGCCCGGCGGGACCGTGGCCGACGCGCTGACCGCGTACGGGCTCGCCCTGCGCGAGGACCCGTGGCTGGACGCGTGGCCGGTGACGCTGACCGACGTCATACCGGTGCCGTTGCCGGACGGCGGCTGGCAACTGGCCTCGGCCGACGGCCGGTCCGCGCTGCCCGTGGCCCCGGCCACGCCGGCCCGGGCCGGGCTGTGGCGACTGGTCGCCCTGTCCGGCGGCGGACCGGTCACCGTCTTCGGCGAGTGCGGGCACCGCGGTGTCACCCCGCTCACGGCCTGGTCGGCCCAGACACCCGAGACGGTTCAGCTCACCTGACGCACGGAGGACGCCATGACCACCACCACATCCTGGGACGACCTCGTGACCTCGGCGCTGCTGGGCACCGAGCGGCGGGCACCGGGCGCCGACGTCATGGCGGCCGGGCAGGACGCGCCGGTCGCGCTGCTGGACGCCGCCGCGCTCCAGACCGTACGGCGCCGGGCGGGCCTGCTTCCCGCGCCCGCCGCCGCCCCGCCCGAACCGGCGCCGCACGACGACCGGCCGCCCCTGCCCGAAGCGGCCCGGCGCCGGCTCGCCCAACTGCTGGCCGACCGGGCCGGACCGGCACAGGGCGGCGGGCGGCGCGGCGCGGTCCCCGACCTGACAGAGCTGCTGCCCCAGTGGCTGACGGCGGCGAACGAGCAGGGGTACCGGGCTCCGGCGTCCGTGCTGCCCGCGCTGCTGGACGCCGCCCGCGCCCGCACCGACCTGCGGCCCCTGGCGCTGACGTTCGCCGGGCCCCGCGGGCTGTGGCTCGCCCGCCTCAACCCGGAGTGGAGGTTCGCCCTGCGCGGCGCCTCCGGGAGCGCCGCGCTTCCCGCGCCGGACGACGCGGAGGGCGTGCGGCTGCTGTGGGAGGAGGGCCTGTTCGCCGAGCGGGTCGCCCTCCTGGGCGCCGTACGCGCCCACGACCCGGGCGCCGCGTTGACGTTGCTGTCCTCCACCTGGTCCACGGAGCGGGCCGAGGACCGGCTGATGTTCCTCGACTCGCTGCGCGCCGGGCTCCGCGCCGCGGACGAGCCGTTTCTGGAGCAGGCGCTCTCCGACCGCAGCCGCAACGTCCGGTCCACGGCCGCCGAACTGCTCTCCGCGCTGCCGCACTCGGCGCTGGCCCGCCGCATGGCCGGCCGCGCCTCGTCCTGCGTCGGCCTCGACCGTACGGGCGACGTCCCGACGATCTCCGTCGAAGCGCCGCACGAGTGCGACGCGGCCATGCAGCGCGACGGTGTCCTGCCCCACCCACCGGCGGGGCGCGGCGAGCGCTCCTGGTGGCTCGGCCAGCTCGTGGAGGCCGCACCGCTCTCCGTGTGGAGCACGCGGCTCGGCGGACGCACGCCCGACGAGATAGTCGCGCTGCCCGTCGCGGACGACTGGCGCGACGAGCTGCACGCGGCCTGGTGCCGGGCGGCGGTCCGGCAGCACGACGCGGCGTGGTCCCGGGCGCTGCTCGGGCCGCCGGCGACACCACCGGATTCGCTGGCCGAGCGGTCCAGGCTGCTGTCCACCCTGCCCGCGGACGAACGGGCCGTCTGGGTCGCCGACTTCATCGCCGCGCACGGTTTGTCGGAGGCGTTCCAGCTTCTCGGCGTCTGCGCGGTGCCGTGGTCGGAGCCGCTGGGCCGCGCGGTGGTCGACGCGCTCGACATCGCCCGCGACGCGGGGAGCTACCCGTGGAGCTTCAGCGGTGTGATGGGCCTGGCGGAACGCTGCCTCGACCCGGCGGAAGCGGCCCGCCTCGAAGTCCTGACGGCTGTCCCCGACGAACCGGAGGGCGCGTCGCCCGGCGCGGGCGGCTACTGGTCGGAAGCCTTCCAGCGCCTGGTCGCCACGCTCCGGCTCCGCGCGGCGATGCGCGCGGAACTCACCCCGGTGAGCACATGACGCAGGACCTGAGACCCGGGTGCGTGTGCCGACGCGACGGCGGCGTCGTCGCCGCGCGCCGGAGGTTGTCGGCGACGTCGGCGGCGGTCGTCCCGCCACCCTGGGCGGACGCGGAGGCCGTGCCCTGAGACGGCGTGGCGGCGTCCTGGCCCCGGCCGACGGGCGGAGCCGGAGCGCCCGCGCGGCCGGCGCGCGCACCGCGCGGCGACTCGACTCCGTACCCCGCGCGTGATCTTTCGCCGTACGGCCCGCGCCACGGGCTCTCGGCCGAGCGCATCGGCGCCGGTGCCTGACCGGGCCGGTGGCCTCCCGGGGCGGCCGGCCGCGCCCCGGGGCGCCTCGCCTCCGGGCACGGAGCATCAGCCCGCCCGCCCCCTGCGGCGGACCGCGTCAAAGGGGGCGGGAGGGGCGGAACGAAGCGAGGGGACGGAGCCGCCCCCCCGGCTCAACGGCTGGGGCTGCTACGCGCCGCTCGCCACGCGGACGTTGGCGTTGACCCAGTCGACGATCGACGCCGTCGTCGCGCCCGGCGTGAAGATCTCGGCGACACCCTTCTCCTTGAGCGGCGCGATGTCCGCGTCGGGGATGATGCCGCCGCCGAAGACCTTGATGTCCTCCGCCTCCCGCTCCTTCAGCAGCTCCAGCACCTTCGCGAACAGCGTGTTGTGCGCGCCCGAGAGGATCGAGAGGCCGATCGCGTCCGCGTCCTCCTGGATCGCGGTGTCCACGATCTGCTCCGGCGTCTGGTGCAGGCCGGTGTAGATGACCTCCATACCTGCGTCACGGAGCGCCCGCGCGATCACCTTCGCCCCGCGATCGTGGCCGTCGAGACCCGGCTTGGCCACCACCACGCGGATCGGACCGGTCACACCCATCACTGCCTCCACATGCGTCCCCCGTACCTGATTTCCGGGGAGGTGAACGAACGTTATCGACAGCATCCCGCAACCAGCCGTTTCACGGTGAATACCGAGGGGGAAATCACACGTGGGACATGTTCGTCACGCGCCGTACCCGTCCCGGGGGCGGCCCACCGGCCTCGTCGGCCCGTCACCGTGCCGACGAGGCCGCGATCGCCACGGCAGCCGCGCGAGGACACACGCACCAGGGCAAGCGGGGGGACCGAGCCGCGCCTTGCCTGCCGGTTCGGGAGGTCGAGGTCGGCCATGAGGGTCATCACGCTGTTCAAGGCCACCGCCCTGGAGCTGGCCATCCTCACCTGCCACCTGTTCCTCTATCCCACAGGTGTCGCGCAGGAGCGGCGCACCGCCCGGGCTCCGGCCGGGCGCGGCATCCCCGTCGTGCTGTTGCACGGGTTCATCGACAACCGCTCCGTCTTCATCCTGCTGCGCCGCTCCCTCACCCGGCACGGCCGGCGGCATCTGGAATCGCTCAACTATTCGCCGCTCACCTGCGATCTCCGGGGCGCCGCCGGGCTGCTCGGCCGCCATGTCGAGGACATCTGCGCCCGTACCGGACACGACCGGGTCGACATCGTCGGGCACAGCCTCGGCGGCCTCATCGCCCGGTACTACGTCCAGCGGCTCGGCGGCGACCAGCGGGTGCGCACCCTGGTCACGCTCGGCACGCCGCACTCCGGCACCACCGTCGCCCCGCTCGCCGGCGCGCATCCCCTGGTCCGCCAGATGCGCCCGGGGTCGGCGGTACTGCGCGAGCTGAGCGAGCCGGCACCCCACTGCCGCACCCGCTTCGTGAGCTTCTGGAGCGATCTCGACCGGCTGATGGTCCCGGTCGAGGCGGCGCGCCTGGACCATCCGGACCTGATCACGCGGAACATCCGCGTCACCGGCATCGGTCATCTCGCGCTTCCCGTCCACCCGGCCGTCGCGGCGGAGATCCGTCAGGTGCTCGACTCCGAGGATCCGGCGGCCGGAACGATCGGTTCCACCTCAGCGGCCTGACCGGAACACCCCTACGCTCGAACGCATTTCGAACGTAGGGCCAAGGCTCTGTGTGCGCTCCGCCGAAAGACGGCCGAATGCCCCTTTCAACCGGAACCAAAACTCCCGGAAGATTGTCGCTCGCGCGTACCGCCGGGTACAGTCGCGCCCACTGCTTTCCCCTCTGGGGTTCCCCTTCCGGGGGTCGCGCCCAGACCTGGTCCTGCTGCCGAGGCGAGAGAGAAGTTGGTGAACGACCAGCACCCCCACGCCGGGTACGTCGGAGACGACGCCTACACCACGGGCAGCCTCGGCACTGGCACGCACACCACCGGCGCGTACGACACCGGCAGTTACGGCACCAGCGGCTACGAGACCAACGGTCACGAGACCGGCAGCTTCGCGAACGACCCGCTCTTCGGCGCATTCCCGGGAACCGCCTCCGGTACACACGACAGCGGCCACCAAGGCGGTTACGAGGCCGGGCACAGCGGCCAGTACGACGCCACCCAGTGGGCCGGCGCCACGACCACGACGGCGACCACGCCGGCCGGCACCGCGGCCACCGCCACGCAGCAGTGGGACACCACCGGATACGTCGAGTACTCCGAGTACACCGGCCAGTGGGACGCCTCCGCGTGGAACGATCAAGCCCGGTTCGACACCGGCGCCCACGACGCCACCGCCTGGCACTATGCCCCCACCGAGACCTTCGTCCCGCAGCAGTTCGACTACGCGGCGGCGGACGCGCGGCAGTCCGAAGCCGAATCCGCGACCGAGCCGGAAGCGATGCCGGACGTCACGGCGGACACCGAGCCGGAGGTGCTCCCGGACGTGGAGTCGGCGCCCGACCCGGCGCGCCCGGAGACCGGAGCAGTGACCGGATCCGCGACCCTCACCCCTCGCTCCGCCCGCCGCTCCGGCGGGGGCGGCACCCGTGGCCGTCGCCGTACCCCTGCCAAACGGTCCGCTCTCCTCACCGTCGCCGTGCCGTCCGCCTGTGTGATGGGCGTCGCCGGTATCGCGGCCGCCTCCGTCAGCGGCCTCACCGAGGCCGACGAGAAGCCGACCGCCAAGCCGGTGACCGCCGCCGACACGCCCACCGTCAAGGCCGTCGCCGCCAACAGCGCGCTGGACACCCAGCTCGCCGCGCTGAGCGCCGAGGCCCGCGACTTCGGTGACCGCGCCAGCCGCACCCAGGAGCGCCTCGACCTCAAGGCCCGCCAGGAGGCGGAGCGCAAGAAGCGCGAGGCGGAGGCCGCGCGCAAGGAGGCGCTGCGCCCCAAGTTCGCACTCCCCGTCGAACTGCACCAGCTCAGCGCGTACTACGGGCAGGCGGGCGTCAACTGGATGTCCCTGCACAGCGGTATCGACTTCCCCGTGCAGTACGGCACGCCCGTGATGGCCGCCACCGACGGCACCGTGCGCACCCAGTGGAACAGCGCCTACGGGAACATGGCGATCGTGACCGCCAAGGACGGCACCGAGACCTGGTACTGCCACCTCAGCAGCACCAAGATCCGGTCCGGCGAGGTCAAGGCCGGGGACGTCATCGCGTACTCCGGCAACTCCGGCAACTCCACCGGACCGCACCTGCACTTCGAGGTACGGCCCGGCGGCGGCGCCGCGATCGACCCGCTGCCGTGGCTGCGCAGCCACGGCCTGAACCCCACGGGCTGACCGCCACGGCCGGGTCCCCCGGCGGCTACAGCTTCTCGACCGGCGCGTACCGCAGGAGCAGCCGCTTCGGCTTCTCGTCCCCGAAGTCGATCGTCGCCTGTGCGTCCGCGCCCACTCCGGTCACCGCCATCACGGTCCCCAGCCCGAACTGGTCGTGCGTGACCCGGTCCCCGACCGTGAGCGAGATCACCGGCTTGTCCGTGGTCCGCCGGGTGGCGAAGCCCGAAGGGCCGGAGCGGGAACGCGACGACGACAGCGAGGACGTGATCCCGGCGGTCGGACCGGCCGGAGCGGCCATCGGGCCCGTGCGCCGCCACTCCACGTACTGGCCCGGGATCTCCTCCAGGAACCGCGACGGCGGGTTGTACGAAGGCTGCCCCCAGGCGCTGCGCATCGACGACCGGGTCAGATAGAGCCGCTCACGGGCGCGCGTGATGCCGACGTACGCCAGGCGCCGCTCCTCCTCCAGCTCCTTGGTCTGGCCGAGGGCCCGCATGTGCGGGAAGACGCCGTCCTCCATGCCCGTCAGGAAGACGACCGGGAACTCCAGGCCCTTGGCGGTGTGCAGCGTCATCAGCGTGATGACGCCGGAGCCCTCCTCGTCCTCGTCCGGGATCTGGTCGGAGTCGGCGACGAGCGCGACCTGCTCCAGGAACTCCGCGAGGGTGCCGGGCTCCTCGCCCCGCTCCTGCTCGAACTCCAGGGCCACGGCGGCGAGCTCCTGCAGGTTCTCGATGCGGGTCTCGTCCTGCGGGTCGGTGGACGCCTGCAGCTCCGCCAGATAGCCCGTGCGCTCCAGGACCGCTTCGAGGACGACCGCCGGACCGGCGCCCGAGTCGGCGATCGTGCGCAACTCCTCCATCAGCGTGTTGAACCGCTTCACGGCGTTCGCGGACCGCGCCGCCATGCCGTACGCCTCGTCCACGCGCCGCAGCGCCTGCGGGAAGGTGATCTTCTCGCGCAGGGCCAGGGCCTCGATCATCGCCTCGGCGCGGTCACCGATGCCGCGCTTGGGCACGTTGAGAATGCGGCGCAGCGGGACGCTGTCCTCCGGGTTGGCGAGGACGCGCAGGTACGCCAGGACGTCCCGCACCTCCTTGCGCTCGTAGAAGCGCACACCGCCGACGACCTTGTACGGCAGGCC
Organism: Streptomyces sp. NPDC006368; assembly: GCF_040612535.1. Classification (NCBI taxonomy): domain Bacteria; kingdom Bacillati; phylum Actinomycetota; class Actinomycetes; order Kitasatosporales; family Streptomycetaceae; genus Streptomyces; species Streptomyces sp. NPDC006368. The sequence goes on along the minus strand of NZ_JBEXQK010000001.1, from coordinate 268,320 downwards.
GACGCGGATGAAGATCTCCTCGAAGACGCGGGACTGGGCGTTCGTGCGGTAGAAGACGGCGACGTCGCCGGCCTTCGCGTCGCCCGCGTCCGTCAGCCGGTCGATCTCGTCGGCGACGAACTGCGCCTCGTCGTGCTCGGTGTCCGCGACGTACCCGATGATCCTGGAGCCCTCGCCGGCGTTGGTCCACAGGTTCTTGGGGCGGCGGCTCTCGTTGCGCTCGATCACCGCGTTGGCGGCCGACAGGATGGTCTGCGTGGAGCGGTAGTTCTGCTCCAGCAGGATCGTGGTGGCGTCCGGGTAGTCCTCCTCGAACTGGAGGATGTTGCGGATGGTCGCGCCGCGGAAGGCGTAGATCGACTGGTCGGCGTCACCGACGACGCACAGCTCGGCCGGGTCCAGGTCCTCGTACCCCGTGCCGACCAGCTCGCGTACGAGGGTGTACTGGGCGTGGTTGGTGTCCTGGTACTCGTCGACGAGGACGTGGCGGAAGCGGCGGCGGTAGTGCTCGGCGACGTCCGGGAACGCCTGGAGCAGGTGGACCGTCGTCATGATGATGTCGTCGAAGTCCAGGGCGTTGGCCTCGCGCAGCCGCGCCTGGTACATCCGGTACGCCTCGGCGAGCGTCTTCTCGAAACCGTCGGCGGCCTGGTCGGCGAAGGCCTCCTCGTCGATCAGCTCGTTCTTCAGGTTCGAGATCTTGGCGCTGAACGACTTCGGCGGGAAGCGCTTCGGGTCCAGGTCCAGGTCACGGCAGACCAGCGCCATGAGCCGCTTGGAGTCGGCGGCGTCGTAGATCGAGAACGACGACGTGAAGCCGAGCTTCTTCGACTCGCGGCGCAGGATGCGCACGCAGGCGCTGTGGAAGGTCATGACCCACATGGCGTTGGCGCGCGGGCCGACGAGCTGCTCGACGCGCTCCTTCATCTCGCCGGCGGCCTTGTTGGTGAAGGTGATCGCCAGTATCTGGCCGGGATGCACGTGGCGCGTGGCCAGCAGGTGGGCGATGCGGTGGGTGAGGACCCGGGTCTTGCCGGACCCGGCACCGGCGACGATGAGCAGCGGCGAGCCGGTGTGCGCGACGGCGGCGCGCTGCTGCTCGTTCAACCCCTCCAGCAGCGCGGCGGCGTCCACGACGGGGCGCGGGGCGCCGTCGCGGTAGTACGCGTCTGCCGCCTCCCGGGCCGGGGGCACGTCGAAGTGGTCCCCGAAGAGGTCATGCGGGACCTCCTCCGCGACCGGGGTGTGGTCATCGGAGTCCTCGGGCGGGGGCGGGGGCTCCTCGGAACCGTGGTTCCGGAGGCCCGCCAGGAAGCTGTCGTCAAAGAGGCTGCTCATCGCCTATCGAGTCTAGGCCGCCCCACCGACAGCCGTGGCCGAACCGGCTTCACCACCTCTTGCGTTCAGGACAACGCGGAGCGTCAAGGTCACGAAAATGTATCGGGCATATCGCACATCATCCTTCACAGCACCGCCACAGGTTGGCTAGCGTGCCTGCCCAAGCGGACCGTTCCCTCATCGGCGAACCACGCCGATCGGACCGCTCCCGCCGAATCCGGCCTCCCGCTCGGGGAGTTCGGAACCGGGGACCCACGTGCGTCATGGGGTGAATCGACCGTATCCGCGGGTCGTAGGGCACCTTCCGTTCCGCCCGAACCCGACAGCTAACCCGGTAGGCGGCCCATGGAAGGAGATGCCGGCCTTGGCGTCGCATCGCAAGCCGCGCAGCCGCACCACCCGCACGTTCGGTACGCACTCCCCCGCCGTCGGGGTCACGACGGCAGCCCTCGCCTCCGTCACGACCCTGCTGTCCTCGCAGTCCGCCGGCGCTTCCGTGCCCGTGCAGCCGACCGTCGAGGAGGTACAGCGGAAAGTCGACGATCTCTACCGGCAGGCGGGCAACACGGCGACGCAGCAGTACACCAAGGCCAACGAAGCCACCGACCGGCAGCGGCGCACGGTCGACGGGATATTCGACGGGGCCGCCGGACGCGCGCAGGCGGTGAACGAGACGCGCCGCGCCCTCGGTGATCACACGGCGGCACCGTCCCGGCCGGGAACGGCAGGAACGGCAGGGGCGTCAAGGGCGTCAGGAACGGCAGGGGCGCCAGGAACGCCGGGAACGCCGGGAACGCCGCGGACGATCGGCCCGGCCGCGGCGCTGGTCTTCGCGGACGACCCGCGGTCGTTCACCGACCGGACGCAGGTGAGGGACCGGATCGCCGAGCAGCGGCACCAGGCGTTCACCGACCTGCCGACGCAGCGGGTCGCGGCGGCCGAGCTGCGCGTCGAGGCGGCGAAGGGCTCGGAGTCGCTCGCCGCCTCCCCGGCATCCCTGCGGAGCAGCAAGCAGGCGGTGCAGCGCAAGCTGGCCGAGGCGCGCGCCCTGCTGTCACAGCTGACGGCGGAGGAGAGGGCGCGCCCGGAGGTGCCGACGCAGCGCGAGGCGGAGGCGGGGACGGGGGAACAGACGCAGGTCCGGGCCGTGGTGGAAGCGGCCTGCGGGCCGCGGCAGCGGGAGGCGCGAGAGCAGGAGCAGCGGGGCCGGAGGGAGGCCCGGCCGCCGGGGGAAGGCGGCCACGACGGCGCCTCCACCACCAAGGCGGACAAGGTGGTGGCCTTCGCCCGGGCCCAGATCGGCAAGCCGTACGTCCGGGGGGCGACCGGTCCGAGCTCGTACGACTGCTCCGGCCTCACCCAGGCGGCCTGGAAGGCGGCGGGCGTCGACCTGCCGCGCACCACGTGGGAGCAGGCCGAGGTCGGCACCCGGGTCCCGACCGATGAGCTGCGCCGCGGCGACCTGGTGTTCTTCCACGACGACAGCAGCCATGTCGGCATCTACCAGGGCGACGGCATGATGATCCACGCCTCGAAGCCGGGCACGAACGTGCGCGAGGAATCGATCTTCTTCATGCCGATCCACGGCGTCGTCCGCCCGGCCTGACGGGCGGCGGAGGTCAGGTCCAGAGCGTGGCGATGAAGATGTTCGCGACGGTCAGGCCGCCGACGGCGCCGAAGAGCGCCTTGTCGGCCCTCTCCTCGTCGCGCTTGACGTAGACCAGACCGAGGATGACGACCAGGACGGCCAGCTTCACACCGATCTTGATGTTGTTCACGGTCTGGTCGTCGGCCTGGTTGAGGCCGACCAGGGCCACACCCGTGACCAGCATGGTCAGCGCGCCGTGCAGCATCGCGGGCGTGAAGCGCGCCGTACCCGCGCCCATCGCCTTCATCTGGGCCAGGAACCCGCCCAGCAGGGAGGCGATGCCGATGATGTGCAACGCGACGAAGACATTGATGAGTACGTCCATGGGGCGGAGCCTAACCGGGGCCATATCACCGGCCGCCGGGCGGGGTTGTCTCATTCGCCGCATCGGTCACAGCTGATACGGAATGACGGATTCCGGCGGCATCGGCGCCAAAGAAACCGGGCCTCGAACTCTCACCTGCGACCAATAACGGTCACACCGTCTCCCCCTCCTGACCCACGCGTTTAGCGTCCTTCCGCAGGTGGCCGGCTCTCCCCACCGCCGCCCGGACTCCCGGGCGGCAGCCGGCCACCCCGCAGCAGGCTCAAGGGAAGGGAAGTGACCGCCCTCGTGGCAGCGCACCGGAAGCCCAGGCGACGGCCGCTGAGCGGATCGGCGGCCGGCCGCACCGCCGCCACGCTCGCCCTCGCCGGGGCCGCGACCGTCTCCCTCTTCGAGGGCGCCGGCCACGCCGAGCCCCGGCTCTCCCCCGCCGAGGTCAAGGCCAGGGTCGACCGGCTGTACCAGGAGGCCGAGGTGGCCACCGAGCGGTACAACGGCGCCAAGGAACAGGCGGACACCGCCCGCGCCGCCCTGGACGCCCTCCGCGACGAGGCCGCCCGCCGCACCCAGCGGCTCAACACCACCCGCAACGCCCTCGGCTCGGTGGCCACCGCCCAGTACCGCCAGGGCGGCCTCGACCCCGCCCTCCAGCTCGCGCTCTCCAGCGACCCCGACGCGTACCTCGAAGGCGCCGCCCTCGCCGACCGGGCCGGCGCCCGCCAGGCCGACACGATCAACGCCCTCCAGCGGCAGCTCACGGAGTTACGGCAACTGCGCGCCGAAGCCGACGGCCGGCTCCGCGAGCTCACGGCCCGGCAGGCCGAGCTCAGCCGCCACAAATCCACCGTCCGGCACAAGCTCGCCGCCGCCGAGCGGCTGCTCGACCGGCTCACCGCCGCCCAGCGCGCCCGGTACGACGACGCCGGGGGGAGCGCCGACCGCACCCCCTCACGCGGCACGGCCGCCACCGCGACCGCCACCGACGACCCCGGCCCGCGCGGCGTCCGGGCGCCCGGCGCCCGCGCCGCACAGGCCGTGGCGTACGCGTACGGAGCCCTCGGCAAGCCCTATGTGTGGGGCGCGACCGGGCCGTCGGCCTTCGACTGCTCCGGCCTCACCCAGGCCGCGTGGCGCTCCGCCGGAGTCTTTCTGCCGCGCACGACCTACACCCAGATCAACGCCGGACAGCGCGTCTCCCGGTCCCGGCTGGCCCCCGGTGACCTGGTGTTCTTCTACTCCGGGATCAGCCACGTCGGGCTCTACATCGGCGACGGCAGGATGATTCACGCGCCCCGGCCCGGCGCGCCCGTACGGATCGCGCCGATCGACGACATGCCGTGGGCGGGGGCGACCCGGGTCGCGTAGCGGTCGGCGCCGGCGGACCAGCCGGTGCCGGGGCCGGTGCCGGGACCCGGCTCAGGGCCGGTGCCGGGCTCGGTGCCGGGACCACACCAGCAGCGGCAGCACCACCGCGATCACGGCCAGCACGATCGCGGTCACGAGGAAGGGCGTACCCGTCAGGCTCATCACGCCCTGGAGGAGGGGCCCTCCGCGCGCGGGTTGCCACGGTTATGTACCGGTTACCTCACGAATGGCCGACAAAGCCTGCCACGGAGGTCACCCGAGGCTCGGACGAGGCTCAGACGAGGCGGCGTGCGGTGGCCCAGCGCGTCAGCTCGTGCCGGTTGGACAGCTGGAGCTTCCGGAGCACGGCCGAGACGTGCGACTCGACGGTCTTCACCGAGATGAACAGCTGCTTGGCGATCTCCTTGTACGCGTACCCGCGCGCGATCAGCCGCAGTACCTCCCGTTCCCGCTGCGTGAGCCGGTCCAGGTCCTCGTCGACCGGTGGCGCGTCCGTCGACGCGAAGGCGTCCAGCACGAACCCGGCCAGCCGGGGCGAGAACACCGCGTCGCCCTCCTGGACCCGGAAGATCGAGTCGACGAGGTCCGCGCCTGTGATCGTCTTGGTGACGTACCCGCGGGCGCCGCCCCGGATGACCCCGATGACGTCCTCGGCGGCGTCCGAGACGGACAGGGCCAGGAAGCGGACCGGGTGGTCGGCGTCCGCCATCAGGGGCGCGCAGCGGCGCAGCACCTCGACGCCGCCGCCGCCGGGGAGGTGGACGTCGAGGAGGACCACCTCGGGGCGGGTGGCGGTGATCACGGTGACGGCCTGGTCGACGTCGGCGGCCTCACCGACCACCTCCACGCCGGTCGTCTCGGTCCGGCCGATCTCGGCCTGCACGCCGGTGCGGAACATCCGGTGGTCGTCGACGAGCACCACCCGTGCGCGCCGTCCGCTGTCCGGCGCCGCCGTCGTCTCCTCGGTCATCCGTCCGCCCTCTCCATCTCGAGCTCCACTTCGGTGCCGTCACCGGGCACCGACCGCAGCCGCGCGGTGCCGCCGTTGCGCCGCATCCGGCCGATGATCGATTCTCGTACGCCCATCCGGTCGGCGGGTACGGAGTCGAGGTCGAAGCCCGGTCCCCGGTCCCGTACGGACACGAAGACCGTGCGACCCTCGACCTCCGCGTACACCTGAACGGCCCCGCCCTCGCCACCGTACTTGGCGGCGTTGACCATCGCCTCGCGCGCGGCCTGGAGCTGCGCGGTCAGCTTCTCGTCGAGCGGGCAGTCGCCGACGACCACGACCTCCAGGGGGACGCCGTGCTTGTCCTCGACCTCGGCGGCGGTCTTCTTGACGGCCTCGGCGAGGGTGTCGGGCTCCTCGTCCGCGTCCTTGCCGGTGCCTTCCGGTTTGTACAGCCAGTTGCGCAGCTCGCGCTCCTGGGCGCGGGCGAGGCGGCGGACCTCGCCCGGGTCGCCGGCGTTGCGCTGTATCAGGGTGAGGGTGTGCAGGACGGAGTCGTGGACGTGGGCGGCGACCTCGGCCCGCTCCTGGGCGCGGATGCGCATGGTGCGCTCCTCGGACAGGTCCTGGGACATCCGTACGAGCCAGGGTCCGGCGAGCAGTGTCATGCCGGCGAGCACGGCTATCGCGGCGGTGAGCGCGGTGCCGAGCTGGGCGGCCGAGCCGCGCACCACCATGAAGACGGTCAGGCCCATGCCGACGAGCGCGACGCCGGCGAGGCCGCGGGCGAGCTGGAAGAACCGCTTGCGGCGGCCGGGCTCGGTCCAGCGGGCGCGCCGCGCGTTGTCCACCTGCCGCCACACCAGGACGACGCCGACGGCGACGAGGAGGATCGGCCACACGTAGCGGTTGGCATCGCTGCCCGGGTTGACGTTGCCGACGAAGACGGCGGCGCCGATCATCAGCGCGATGAGCGCGACGACCTGGCCCCGGTCGGGCTTGCGGAGCCGGCGCCGCCCGTCGGGGGTGGTCTCGAAGACCGAACGCGGCTCGGCGGTCCTGCCGCCGACGCCCAGCGGGACGACGATCCAGAAGACGGCGTAGAGCAGCACGCCCAGGCCGTCGGCCATGAACAGGGCGAAGAAGACCAGCCGTACCCAGATGACGGGCAGCCCCAGGTGCCCGGCGAGCCCGCGCGCGACGCCACCCAGCATCCGCCCGTCGGCGCTGCGGTACAGCTTGCGCACGGGCGGTTCGTCGGTCTCGGGCGGACGGGCGGCGACGGGCATGCTCAGATCGTCACACGGCCCACCGGGCCCCGACATCAGGGGCGGCCCCCACGCGTCCCTTACTCGCCCCCGAGGGCCACCCCATGGGCAGGGCGGCCAATATCAGGGAACGGCCAGGGTCGGCCCGGGTGCCGCGGGGGAACGCGGCCCGCCACCATGGAGGTATGACGCGCAAGACCCCCGCCTCGCCCCCTCCCGAGGACGCTTCCGGGGACGCTCCCGCGGCGCCCCGGGACGCGGCTTCCAACCCTGCCGCGGCTTCCGGTGACCCGGCTGCCGGCCACCACCTTGTGCCGCTGCGGCGGTCGCCGCGGCACAAGGTGGTGGCCGGGGTGTGCGGCGGGCTCGGCCGCCACTTCGACCTCGACCCGGTGATCTTCCGGGTCGCGCTCGGTGTGCTCGCCGTGACCGGCGGCCTCGGCCTGCTCTTCTACGGGTTCGTCTGGCTGGCGATCCCCGCGGAGGGCGAGGAGGAGAACGAGGCCCGGCGGCTGCTGGCGGGCCGCGTCGACGGCGCCTCGCTCACCGCCGTGCTCATGGCGCTCGTCGGCTGCGGGCTGTTCCTGTCCATGCTGGGCAGCAGTGGCACGATCACCTTCTCCATGCTGCTGGTCATAGCGGTGTGCGGCGCGGCCGTGTGGTCGCAGCGCCGCCGGATGGCCGTCGACGCCGAGGTGCCGCTCGATCCGGCGGCGGCGCACGCGGTGGCGGAGGCGCCACCCGAGACGAAGGCCCCGCCCCCGCCCGCGGCCCCGTCCTGGTGGCGGGACCCGATCATCAAGGACGGTACGACGGGGCCGATCGCGCTCGGCTACCTGTGGGGGCCGGCGGACGGCGTCGGCGCGGAGGACGCGGTGCTCCGCCGTCCGGTCAAGAGCGCCTGGGCGCCGCCCGCCGAGACCCGCGGCCCGCGCTCCATCGGCGGCATGGTCCTGCTGCTGGCCCTGGCGGCCGGGGCGTTCGGCACGGGCCTGTCCTGGGGTTCGCAGCCGCTGGGCGTCTGTCTGCAGACCGGGCTGGCGTGCGCGCTGGCCGTCTTCGGGCTCGGCCTTGCGGCCAGTTCCTTCCTCGGCCGGACCGGCTTCGGCACGATCCTCATGACGGTGGTCACGGCCCTGCTGCTGGCGGGCGCGTCCCTGGTCCCCCGGCAGATCGACACGGAGTGGATACGCACCGACTGGAGCCCGGCCACCGTCGCCGACGTACGGCCCCGGTACGAACTGGGCACCGGCGTCGCCACCCTCGACCTGTCCCGGCTGGCCGTGCCGCCCGGGCGGTCCGTGCGCACCGCCGCCGAGGTGGGCGCCGGCCGGCTGGCGGTCGTCGTACCGAAGGACGTGACCGTGACGCTGCGCGCCGAGGTGGGCCTGGGCGACCTGCGGCTGCCGGGCGACCCGGCGGGCGACGTCGACGTCGCGCCGGGCCGTGAGGCGACCCGTACGATCGCCCCGCCCCAGGGCGCTCTCCCGGCGGGCACCCTGGACCTCACGCTGGAGACGGCCCTCGGACAGGTGGAGGTCACGCGTGCTGCTTCATGAGTTCCGCCCCGGTCGGCTGATCGCGGGCGCCACCGGCCTGGCCATCGCCGCCGTGTACGCGGGCGACGCCGCCGGCTCCTGGGACGCGCCCTGGTACGCGGTGCTGCCGCTGCTGTCGGCGGGCCTGTTCCTGGCGGGCGCGGCGACCTGGGTCGGCTACCGGCTGCGCCGCCGCCGCGCGAGGGCGGCGTCGACGGAGAGCACGGACGCGCCGGCGAGCACCAGCGGCAGCCACGCCATCAGATAGGCGAGGTCATTGCCGTAGTAGTACGGGTCGGACTGCCAGCTCACGGTGAGCCACAGGCTCAGCGAGATGAGCGCCCCACCGGCGGCCGCGAGCCGCGCGAGCAGCCCGATGAGCGTCCCTACGCCGACGGCCAGCTCGCCGAAGGCGATCGCGTACCCGAACGCCTCGGGGTTCTTCAGGGCCTGGTCGACCAGCCAGGGCACGGCGGAGGAGTCGCGGACGGACCGCATGAGCTCCCCGAGCGAGCCGGTGCCGGACGCGGCCAGGAAGCGGTCGTCGGTGAGCTTGTCCAGACCCGCGTAGACGAAGGTCACACCGAGGAAGAGCCGCAGCGGGAGGAGGGCGTACCGCGACGCGACCGCCCTCCGGCCGCGACGCGGTTCGCCGCCGGCACCCCCGTGGCCCGCCGCCGTCCGATACCTGTGCCCGCCCATCGCCGGCCCGCCTCTCCACCACATGGCTGTCCCCGGAGCCGATGGTCCTCGGCCCCCACACAGAGGGATACGCGCCGCGTGGGAGCCCGGTTCAGCACATCGGCGCCCGCCCGGCGGTCCCGCCGAGCAGAATGCGCGTATGACCGACACCTCACCGCTCGTCGCGCTCCTCGGCCTCGAACCCCATATCGAGGGCGGCTGGTTCAGGGAGACCTGGAGGACGGCGGGCTCCACCACCCCCGACGGCTACCCGGGCCCGCGCCCCTACGCGACCGGCATCCACTTCCTGCTCCACCCCGGTGAGACGTCCCGCTGGCACCGGGTGCGCTCCGACGAGCTGTGGCTCTGGCACCGCGGCGGTCCGCTGCGGCTGTCCCTGGGCGGTACGGACGCGTCCCCGTCCGCCGAGCCCGAGCGACTGCTCCTCGGACCGGCGGTCGAGTCGGGTGAGCGGCCGCAGCTGCTGGTCCCGGCCGGCTGCTGGCAGTCGGCGGAGCCGGCCGGCGACGAACCCGTCCTGGTCTCCTGCGTCGTCGCGCCGGGCTTCCACTACGACGACTTCACGCTCGAAGCCGCCGCCCACGAGAAGTGAGCGACGGCTTCGGTCAGACGTGCGGGGGAATCACTTCCGCTCGGGGGTCACTCCCGCTCGGGGGTCACTCCCACTCGATGGTGCCCGGCGGCTTGCTCGTCACGTCGAGCACGACCCGGTTGACGTCCTTCACCTCGTTGGTGATCCGCGTCGAGATCTTCGCCAGTACGTCGTACGGCATCCGCGTCCAGTCCGCGGTCATCGCGTCCTCGGACGAGACGGGGCGCAGGACGATCGGGTGTCCGTACGTGCGCCCGTCACCCTGCACACCCACCGATCGCACATCGGCGAGCAGGACGACCGGGCACTGCCAGATCTGGCCGTCCAGACCGGCCGCGGTGAGCTCCTCGCGGGCGATCGCGTCGGCTTCGCGCAGCAGGTCCAGGCGTTCCTTGGTGACCTCGCCGACGATACGGATGCCGAGGCCCGGGCCCGGGAACGGCTGGCGCTGGACGATCTCCTCCGGCAGGCCGAGCTCCTGGCCGACCATCCGGACCTCGTCCTTGAACAGCTTGCGCAGCGGCTCGATCAGCTTGAACTCGAGGTCCTCGGGGAGCCCGCCCACGTTGTGGTGGGACTTGATGTTGGCGGTGCCGGTGCCGCCGCCCGACTCGACCACGTCCGGGTAGAGCGTGCCCTGGACGAGGAACTCGACCGGGTGGTCGCCCGGGGCCTCGGCCACGATCTCCGCCTGGGCCTGCTCGAAGACGCGGATGAACTCACGGCCGATGATCTTCCGCTTCTCCTCGGGGTCGGACACCCCGGCGAGCGCCTTGAGGAACCGCTCCTGCGCGTCGACGACCTTCAGCTGCACGCCGGTCGCGGCCACGAAGTCCTTCTCGACCTGCTCGGTCTCACCCTTGCGCATCAGGCCGTGGTCGACGTACACGCAGGTCAGCTGGGAGCCGATGGCCTTCTGGACGAGGGCTGCGGCCACCGCCGAGTCGACGCCGCCGGACAGACCGCAGATCGCGCGCTTCTCGCCGACCTGCGCGCGGATGGCCTCGATCTGCTCCTCGATCACGTTGCCGGTGGTCCAGTCGGGACGGAGGCCGGCGCCGCGGTAGAGGAAGTGCTCCAGGATCTGCTGGCCGTGCGTGGAGTGCATCACCTCGGGGTGGTACTGCACGCCGTACAGCTTCTTCTCGTCGTTCTCGAAGGCGGCGACCGGCACGACGTCCGTGGACGCGGTGACGGTGAAGCCCTCCGGCGCGGCGGAGCAGGCGTCGCCGTGGGACATCCACACCGGCTGCTCGGCCGGGGTGCCCTCGAAGAGGGTGGAGGACGTCTTGGAGACGTGCAGCGGCGTGCGGCCGTACTCGCGGGCGCCGGTGTTGTCGACGGTGCCGCCGAGGGCCGTGGCCATCAGCTGGAAGCCGTAGCACATGCCGAAGACGGGGACACCGGCCTCGAAGAGCTCACGGTCGATCCGCGGGGCGCCGTCCTCGTACACGGAGGAGGGACCACCGGACAGGATGATCGCCTTGGGGTTCCTGGCCAGCATCTCGGCCACCGGCATGGTGGACGGGACGATCTCGCTGTAGACCCGGGCCTCACGGACGCGACGGGCGATGAGCTGGGCGTACTGCGCGCCGAAGTCGACGACGAGTACGGCGTCGGGCGCGGCAGCGGGATTCGCTGATGACACTACGGCGGCCTTCCGGCGGGAGGAGTCTGTATATCCGATTCTACCGGCGCCCCGGACCGACGGTTCGTCTCACCATCCGAACCCGTCCTCGTCCGCTGGGCGGATGGTCCATACTGGCCGCATGCACAAGCTCTCGACCTTCGTCTTTACCTATGGCACCGGGCCCGTCCGGCTGCCATGGTCGTGCTGCTTGAGCCACTGACAAGCAACTTCCCAGGCGCCCCGGGCCGACAAGGCCCGGGGCGTCTGTCGTTTCCGGGCCATGCCGATCCGGGGCAACGCTCACCGCATGAGGAGCCCCGCCATGACCGCCACCGCCACCACCTCCGCCGCCACGGCCACGGCCACGGCCACCGAGAAGACCGGCGCCCGCACCGACGACGCCGCGCAGGTGATCACGGGCGCGCGCGAACGCATCGACGCGCTCGACGACCGCATCATCGGCCTCATCCAGGAACGCATGGCGGTCTCGGCCGTCATCCAGGAGGCGCGGATCTCCTCCGGCGGCCGACGCGTGAACCTGGCCCGCGAGATGGAGGTCCTGGCCCACTACAGGGCGGCCCTCGGCAGGCCGGGCACGTCGCTGGCGATGACGATGCTGGAGCTGTGCCGGGGCCGTATCTGAGTTCGGTCACCGTCTCACCCGTACGGCGCGTGACCGCACCGGCCCGGGCTTCGTTGGTCCGGTTGTCCGTGTCATCCAGGGGCGGGCCGAGAAAACCACGCGTGGCTCCGCTGGGGCGTGTGGCGTACCCGCTGGGTACGTCGTGGGACCTCGCTCCAGCGTGCGTGACCGGACGGCAGGGGACAGCAACCCGGTCACCCGAAAAGGCGGTCGGCTCCGGGGACGCCCGGAGCCGACCGCACAGGGGTCCGGACCGTCCCGTTCGCACCCCGCTTCCCCACCTCCACCCCCACCCCGCCACCGTGCGGCGCTCCCCCTCCCCCGGCGCCGCCACCTCCGGCACGGCGCACCCTGACGCCACTGCCGACGACACGCAAGGGCCCCGCGGTACGGGACTACCGCGGGGCCCTTGTGGTGCGCCCGGACGCCCGGGTCGGCCGGCCCGAGGGCGCGACGGTCGAACATGTGACGCAGGCCACATAAGTTTTCTGTGAGTGATCGTGCAACCAATCCCACTGGTCACAGGTCATGCATGCGAAACAACGGCCACACCCGTGATACCCCCACCTCGGGAGGCCCCCAGACTCCGTGCCGTGTGACGCGGCACGCCAGACCCTGAGGTCTCAATGAACCTTCGCCGCGCCATGGCGGTCGCCGCCGCGACCGCTGTCATCGCCCCTGCCGCCTTCCTGGCGGCTCCGGCCGCGTACGCGACGGAAGACAACACCACCGGCACGACCTCGTCCGGCACCACCGGAGACCAGAACACCACCACGCCGGACACGGACGCGGGCGCGGACACGGCGGACGACACGACGACGCCGGACACGACGACCCCGGACACGGCGGACGACACCAAGCCGGGCGCCGACACGAAGCCCGCGGACGACACCGTGAAGCCGGGCACCGACACCAAGCCCGCGGAGGACACGGCGAAGGAGGGCGACAAGCCCGCCAAGGACACGGCGAAGGAGGGCGACAAGCCCGCCAAGGCCGAGGACCAGGAGCCGGCCGAGGGCGAGGGTGCCGAGGAGTGCCCGACCAACGAGGACGGCATCGACCTCGACAACAAGCTGGAGCTCGGCCTGAAGGGCCTGCCCGGCAAAATCACCGCGGGCAGCGGCTGGCACGAGTTCACGCTGCGTGCCACCAACTCCTCCGACAAGGCGCTGGGCACCGTCCAGTGGGCGCTCTTCGTGGACAACTACTCGGAGAGCGACAAGGAGAAGGACTGGCTGAGCGAGTACGCCAAGATCCAGTTCAAGAACGAGCACGGTAAGTGGGAGTCGATGGCCGATCTCGTCGGCAACGGCGCCTACTTCGGTGAGACGAACCTGGGCGCCAAGGCCTACGTCGACCTTGAGCTGCGGCTGAACATCACCGCCAAGGCCCCGGCCGGCGAGGGCTACGCCCTGGGTCTCGGTGCCTACCTGGACGCCGACAAGAACTGCTACCACGCCGCCTACTCGGACTGGACGTTCGAGGTGCTGAAGGCGGGCAGCGGCAACGAGGAGCCGGGTGAGGCCAAGCCGGGCAAGGGTGAGAAGCCGGACAGCAACGACGGCGGCACCAAGCCGCAGGGCGAGGCCAAGCCCATCCCCGTCACCGGGAACCTCGCCGAGACCGGTTCTTCGTCGATGCTGCCGACCATCGGGATCGCCGGTGGCATCGCCATCGTCGCCGGTGCCGGTGTCGTCTTCGCGCTGAAGCGGCGTAACAGCGGTGCCACCGCGTAACACGCGTACCGCATAGAGCAAGAGAGGCGCTGCACTCGGAGGGGGGTGCAGCGCCTCTCTCATGGCGTCGTCAGGGTTTGGGCGGGACCGTCGGCATGCCCAGGAACGGGAGCCTCAGGGCGCCGAAGGCCTCCGCCGGGACCGTCGGGGACTTCGGTTCGACGGGGGTCAGGCGTTCGTACGCGGCGCCCTGGGCCGGGCGGGGATCGGCCTCGCCCTTGTTGGGCCAGAAGGACATGGCGCGTTCCGCCTGGGCGGTGATGGTGAGGGACGGGTTCACGCCGAGGTTCGCGGAGACGGCCGCGCCGTCGACGACCGAGATGCCCGGGTGGCCGTAGAGGCGGTGGTACGGGTCGATGACGCCCTCCTCCGCGGAGGCGCCGATCACGCAGCCGCCCAGGAAGTGGGCGGTGAGCGGGGTGCCCATGAGTTCGCCGACGTTCGAGCCGGCGAAGCCGTTGATCTCCTCGGCGAGCAGCGAGGCGGCGCGCGTGCCCTCGGCGATCTGCTTGGGGTTGGGGGCGCCGTGGCCCTGGCGGGCGGTCAGGAGGCCCTTTCCGAGTCCGTAGCGCTTGCGGTACGTGGTGAGGGAGTTGTCCAGGGACTGCATGACCAGGCCGATGATGGTCCGCTCCGACCAGCGGCGGTTGGAGAGGGAGCGCAGCGCCTGGACGGGGTGGCGGGCGACGTTGCCGAGCCAGGCCGCCACCCGGCGCTCGGCGTAGGGCACCTGGAGGATGGACAGGGACCCCATGGCGTTGGAGCCCTTGCCGTAGCGGACCGGTTCGATGTGGGTGTTGGCGTCCGGGTGGATGGACGAGGTGATGGCGACACCCCGCGTGAAGTCGGCGCGGCGGTGGCCGTGGCGCTTGCGGTAGCGGCGGTCGGTGGTCTGGGAGCCGACCAGCGCCTCGGAGTTGGTACGGGTCAGCTCGCCGAGGCGGGAGGAGACGCGGGGGAGCTTCCCCTCGTCCCTCATCCGGTGCAGCAGGGTCTGGGTGCCGTACGTGCCGGCCGCGATGACGACGTACCGGGCGCGCAGGGTGCGCGGCGTGGCCTTGCGGCGGCGGTGCGTGGGGACGGTGGTGACGAGGTAGCCGTCGCCGGACGGGGCGTCGGTGACGGCGGTGACCGTGGTCATGGGGTGGATGACGGCGCCGGCCTTCTCGGCGAGGTGGAGGTAGTTCTCGGTGAGGGTGTTCTTGGCGCCGTGCCGGCAGCCGGTCATGCACTCGCCGCACTCGGCGCAGGCGCGGCGGTCCGGTCCCGCGCCGCCGAAGTAGGGGTCGGGGACCTTCCCGCCGGGGCGCGCCTTCGCCGTACCGTCGGCGTCCTCGCCGTCGCCGAAGAAGACGCCGACGGGGGCGAGGTGGAAGGTGTCGCCGACGCCCATGGCCTGGGCCGCCGCCTTGAGGTGGATGTCGGAGGGCGTCATGGTCGGGTTGAGGCGGACGCCGAGCATGCGCTTGGCCTGGTCGTAGTACGGGGCCAGCTCCGCCTGCCAGTCGGTTATGGACGCCCACTGCTTGTCCTGGAAGAAGGGCGCGGGCGGTACGTAGAGGGTGTTGGCGTAGTTGAGGGAGCCGCCGCCCACCCCGGCGCCTGCCAGGACCATGACATTGCCGAGCAGGTGGATGCGCTGGATGCCGAAGAGACCGAGGGCGGGGGCCCACAGGTAGTTCTTCACGTCCCAGGAGTTCTTGGGGAGCGTCTCGGGGGTGAAGCGGCGGCCCGCCTCCAGGACGCCGACCCGGTAGCCCTTCTCGGTCAGGCGCAGGGCGGAGACCGAGCCGCCGAAGCCGGAGCCGACGACGATGACGTCGTAGTCGAGGGCCGGTTCGTCCGCGTTCCGGGCAGGGGGGACCTGGGGCATGGGCTCTCCTCGTGCCAAAAAGGTGGGGTGAAGGGGTGTCTAGCGGAAGCGCAGCGCCTTCATCAGCCGCAGGCTGCGGCTCATGAACTCCGCGTACTTCTCGTCGTCCATGCCGAAGGACGGTGCGAGCGGGATCAGCCGCTGCTGTGCCACCGTCTGGGCCTCGGTGTACTTGAGGATGCCCTCGGAGCCGTGGCGGCGTCCGAGCCCGGAGTCCTTCATGCCGCCCATCGGGGACTGGACGCTGCCGTACGCGGGGCCGTACCCCTCGTTGATGTTGACCGTGCCGGTGCGCAGGCGGGCGGCGACCGCGTGGCCGCGGCGGCCGTCCTTGGTCCAGACGCTGGCGTTGAGCCCGTACGCGGTGGCGTTGGCGCGTTCGATGACCTCGTCCTCGTCCGTGAAGCGGTAGAGGGAGACGACGGGGCCGAAGGTCTCCTCGGAGCAGACCGCCATGGGCTCCTGCACGCCGTCGAGGATGGTCGGCTCGTAGAAGAGCGGGCCGATGTCGGGGCGGGCGACGCCGCCCGCGACGAGCGTGGCGCCCTTGGCGACGGCCTCCTCGACGTGCCGGGTGACGGTTTGGAGCTGGCGTTCGCCGACGAGTGAGCCCATGTCGGCGCCGTACGCGAGGGAGTTGCCGAGCCGCATGGCCTTCGTACGGGTGGCGAAGCGGTCGATGAAGTCATCGGCGATCGACTCGTGGACGTACAAGCGCTCGATGGAGATGCACAGTTGGCCGGCGGAGGAGAAGCAGGCGCGGATGGCGCCCGCCGCGGCCTTCTCGACGTCCGCGTCGTGGAGGACCAGCATGGCGTTCTTGCCGCCCAGTTCGAGGGAGACGCCGACGAGCCGGGCCGCCGCGCCCTGGGCGACCTCGCGGCCGGTGCGGGTGGAGCCGGTGAAGGAGACGTAGTCGGCGTGCTTGACGACCTCGGGGCCGACGACCGGGCCGTCGCCGAGCACCACCTGGAAGACCTCGGCCGGCAGCCCCGCCTCGACGAGCAGGTCACGCGCCCACAGGGCGGTCAGCGCCGTCTCCGTGTCGGGCTTCATCACGACCGCGTTGCCCGAGACGAACGCGGGCAGCGCGTCGCCGACGGACAGCTCCAGGGGGTAGTTCCAGGGCGCGATCTGGCCGACGACACCGCGCGGCTGGCGCAGCTCGGTCACCTTGGTGAGGGCCGGTACGACGCCGGTGTGTCGCTTGGGCTTGAGGTACGCGGCGGCGCGGCGGCCGTAGTGGCGGGCCGCGACGGCGACGGCCTGCACCTCCTCGTGGGCGTGCAGCCGCGCCTTGCCGGTCTCCAGCTGGATCAGGTCGAGGACCTCGGCCTGCCGCTCCAGGACCAGGTCGTGGAAGCGGAGGAGGACGGCGGCGCGGGCACGGACGGGGGTGGCGGCCCACACGGGCTGGGCGACGCGGGCGCGCGCGAACGCCTCGGCGACGTCCTCGGGGGTCGACTCGGGGAGTTCCGCGAGCCGCTCCCCCGTGAAGGGGCTGTGGTTGGCGGTGCGTCCGGAACCGACGACTCCGCGGGTGAGCTGGGCGACCACTTCGGGTGTGACCACGTCGGCGGCGGTCCGCGCACCGGTCGGGGCGGGGGCCACCGGGTTCGTGCCGAGGGGCGTGGCGGGAGCCTGCGTGTCCGTCGTGGAGCCGGTCGTGTCCGTCATGGGGGCGAGGGTATGCGGAATGGGACCGCCGCGGTACCCGCCGGTAACAGCTTTTCGCCGGACCCTCACACCGCGCCAGTGATCACTGGCACATAAGCCCTGATCAGGTGTGGCGTACCCGGAAGGAATCCAGAACGGTGTCGAAGTGGCGCTTCAGCTCGTCCAGGCGCGGCACCGGCGCCGACACCCACACGTTGTACATCCGGCCGCCTTCGTCCCAGCAGATGTCGTACGACCGCCGGGGCCCCGGCCCGCCCGGGAATCCGTCCCAGGTGAACTCGCGGAGGGCGGCGGGCAGGCCGTTGTGCGTGGTGGGGGTCACCTTGGCGTCGCGGTAGCCGGGCGTGCTGCCCGGCCCGTCGGCGTCGGCGCGGCGCATGGCCGCCAGCGGGCCGCCGTCGACGGGCTGCCGGACCCGGATACCGATCCGGAACGCCCGGTCGGGCGACATGTAGTACACCCGCTTGTCGTCGCTGCTGCGGACGTACCCCGCGGGGACGATCAGTGAGAAGCCGCCGGGGTCGGACACGGCGCGGTACCCGGCCGGTACGGGGGCGGACTGCGCGGGAGCGGGCGCCGACGGGGCGGGGCGGGTGGGGCCGTGGCCGGAGGGGGCCGGCCCCGTCGGGGTGGGGCCCGCCGGCGTGGGGCTCGGCCCGTCCTGGGGTGTGGCGGTCACCGTGGTCACGGGCGGTGGGCCACTACCGCCGCCCTCGCCGGGGTCGTCGTGCAGCAGGAGCATGCCTGCCGCGCCCGCCCCGGCGAGGGCGGCGGCGACCACGGCGGCGGCGACCACGGGCGTACGGGCGGGACGGTGCGGGGTGCGGCCGGGCGCCGGCGTGATCGGGGCCGTGAGGTCCCCGGCCGGGGCGTACGGGGAGGGCGGGGCGGCGTGCGGGGGGTGGAGCCGGGTACGCGGGCGGCGGGACGCGGTGCGCGGGCCGGGCGCGGGCTCGTACCGTTCGTACAGCGGGGTCGTCCCCGTCACGACGTACGCCTCCAGCAGCCGCTCCGCCTCCGCCGCGCCCATCCTGCGCTCCGGGTCGCGCTCCAGCAGCCCGCGTACGACCGGAAGCAGCGGCCCGGCCGCCTCGGGCGGTCTGACCTCCTCCTCCACGACCGCGTGCAGCACCCCGCCCAACGAGTCGCGGTGGAACGGGGACTGGCCGGTCAGCGCCGCGCACAGCAGCGCCCCCAGCGACCACAGGTCGGTCTCCGGCCCCGCCTGAGCGCCCTGCATCCTCTCGGGCGCGGTGTACTCGGGGGAGCCGACGAACATGCCCCTCTCGGTGAGGGTCGTGGACCCGGCGAGCTGCGCGATGCCGAAGTCGGTGAGGACGACGCGCCCGGTGCCGTCCTCCAGCAGGACGTTCGCGGGTTTCAGGTCCCGGTGCAGCACCCCCAGGGCGTGCGCGGCGCGCAGCGCGCCCAGCAGCGCGAGCCCGATGCGCGCCGCCTCGGCGGCGTCGACCGGGCCGTGCACCGCGAGCAGTTCGGCGAGCGAGACGCCCTCGACGAGCTCCATCACGATGTACGGGGTGCCGTCCTCCTCGACCACGTCGTGGACGCAGATGACGTGCGGATGGTGCACGCGCGCCACGGCACGCGCCTCACGCAGCGAGGAGTGAGGGGTGGTGCCGGCGTCGACGTGGATCTCCTTGACGGCGACGCGGCGGCCGAGCAGCTCGTCGTACGCCTTCCAGACCGTGCCCATGCCGCCCCGGCCGAGCCGGGCCTCCAACCGGTAGCGACCGGCGACCCGCCGCTGCTGCCCAAGTCCGGACACGGCACATCCCCTCTGCTCGCGCCGAGGTCACTCCTCGGCGGGACGCCAGCCGCGCAGCACGATGTCGAACTGCTCCCGTGTGGTGGCCCAGTCCTCGGCGGGAGACGACATGTACAGCGCGTACTCGGTTCCGTCGTCCGCGAAATACACCTGGTCGATGGCGTGTCGCTCCCCCGGGTTGTTCTTGGTCTCCGCCCAGGTGAACTCCCACAGACAGGATTCCAGTTGATCACGGAACGTGTTCGTCCGCAGCTGCTTCCGTGCATACTGCGGCAGCCGTTTCCGCAAACCTTTCTCGATGTCGCGCATGTGCGTGCACGGGCTTTCGAAGTCCGGTGAGGGATCGACGCTGATCCGGATGTGGTGGCGGCCGTTGTCCGGGGTGTAGTCGATCTGGTTGCCATCCATGCGGCGCTCCCACCCCACGGGCACGAAAAGGCTGAAACCCTCCGGGTCCTTGACGCGTTCCCAGCCGTCCGGGACGACCGCGACGCCGTGCGCGGAGGAGGAGGAGGAGGGCGACGCCGCGCGCGCCCCGCCGTCCGCGTACCGCATCACGGCGAAGCCCGCCGCGCTGCCGACGACGGCGGCGAGGACGACGACGAGGGCTGCCGCACGCCAGCGGCGGCCCATGGGCCCGTCCGGGGGCGCGGGGGCGGTCGTGGTGGGCCGGTCGGCCTCCACCTGCCAAGCGCGCGCTCCTGGTGCCTCCGGTGCCTTTGATGCCCTGAGCGACTCCGGCGCTGCCTGGGCGCGGTTCCGGCGGTCGTGCGGGGGGTGCGGGTCGCGCTCGTCGCGCGGGCGGGGCAGGGACTTCGTCGCGGCCGTACGGTCGGCCTCGTCGACGCGCTGCGTGGGGACGTACGCCTGGGCGGAGGCGGGCGTACGCCCCTCCATGGCCTCCAGCAGCATGTGTTCGGCCTCGACCGCGTCCGGACGGTCGGCGGGGTCCTTGCGCAGCAGCGCGGTGATGACGGGCGCGAGCGGACCGGCGTGCTCGGCGGGCGACGGCTCCTCGGTGACCACGGCCTGCATGGTGCTGATCGGGGACGTACGGCGGAAGGGTGACGTGCCCTCGACGGCCGTGTACAGCGTGGCGCCCAGCGACCACAGGTCGGAGGCCGGTCCGGGGGAACCGCCCCGGACCCGCTCGGGCGCCAGATAGTCGATGGAGCCGACGAGTTCCCCGGTCCGGGTGATGGTGGAGTCGCCCTCGATGGCGGCGATACCGAAGTCGGTGAGCAGCACGCGGCCGTCGCGGGCCAGCAGCACGTTGCCGGGCTTGACGTCACGGTGCAGCACTCCGGCGGCGTGCGCGGCGCGCAGGGCGCTCAGCACGTGCAGGCCGATGCGGGCCGCTTCCCGCGCCTCGATACGGCGGTTTTCGGCCTCCTTGGCGGCGTCCGCGAGGGAGGGCCCGTCGACGTACTGCATCACGATCCAGGGGCGGGCGTCGTGCTCCAGCACGTCGTGGACGGTGACGACGCCGGGGTGGGTGATGCGGGCGGCGGCGCGCGCCTCCTTCTGCGTACGGGCGTGCAGGACGCTCCGGTCCGCCTCGGAGACGTACTTACCCGCCGTCAACTCCTTGACCGCCACGATCCGGTGCAGCACCTCGTCATGGGCCCGCCATACCTTGCCCATGCCGCCGCGACCGATGGTTTCGGCCAGTCGGTAGCGCCCGGCCAGCACCTGACCCGCGCCCGTGTCCTCAGAATGTTCCACTTGCCCCCGCCCGTTGCTTCACCCGGCCAAGGTTACGGAGGGTGGTGGCCGGGGCGGAACCTCGGGGCCGTCACGGAGACCGCACTGTGATGCGGCACAGGGCGGTGGGGGCGGGGGTTCAGCGGGTCGCGCGGTAGGCGGTGACGGCCTGCTGGTAGATCTCGGTGACCTTGTCGCGCCGGTCGTCCGGGCCGATGACCTGGATGACGTGGTAGCGGTCGCCGATGATGAGGGCGAGGTTGCGGACGTACACCTCACGGCCGTTGCTGTCCTGCCAGGTGAACTGGCCCTCCGCCATGGCCTGGCGGCCGACGTCGATGCGGCGCATGCCCGTGACGGACGCCCAGGAGGAGTCACGCCAGGGCTGGAGCTCGCGCTCCTTGCCCCGCTGGTACTCCAGGGGATCGCTGCCGTTGGCCCGGACGGTGTCGCGGCCGGGGACGACGATCAGGGTGTAGTCACCACCGGCGTAGCGGACCTGGCCGACGTCGTTGATGGGGCTGCGGCGCCACGACTTGTCCACGGCGATCCGGAAGCCCTCCGGGTCGTCACGCACGGTGTACCCGGCGGCGACCACGGGTGGCGTGGGGGTGACGGTGTTGGGGGACGGGGCCGGGGTGGTGGGGGTCGGGGCGGTGCCGGACGGGTCGCCGCTGGTGGGCGGGTTCCCGCTGGTGGGCTGCGCGCTGCGCCGGGGCGCGCTCGCGCCGCCCTGCGGCTCGGACTCGGGCAGGAACAGCATGGCGTACGCGATGGCGGCGGCCAGCGCCAGCAGGATCACGAGCAGCAGGAGACGGCCCAGTGCCCGAGGGCTGCCGGAGCCGGTACGGGCGGGCCTGGCCGGTCCGGCACGCTCGCGGCGGTGGCGGGGGCGGCCGTGGGCCCGGCCGGGGGAGCCGGCGCGGCGCTTGCGCACGAGCTCGCCGCGGCGGCGCACGACGGGCAGGCGGGTCTCGTCGACGGACGGCATCGGGACGACCGCGAGACCCGCCTCCGGCTCGGGCGCGGACCGGATGAGGGAGCGCAGCCAGCCGCGCAGCTCCTCGAAGTCCGGGCGCTCCGTGGGGTCCTGGCGCAGCAACGACTCGACGACCGGGCGCAGGGGGCCGCACTCCTCGGCGAACGCGGGCGGCTCGGCGCACACCATCTGGACCAGCTCGGCGGCGCTCTCCTCGGGGTACGGGGCGTGGCCCTGGACCGCGCGGTAGAGCAGCGCGCCGAGGGCCCACAGGTCGGTGGCGGGCCCGATCGGTGGCGCAAGCTGCCAGGTGTCGTGGACGGGGCCCGCCTGTTCGGGCGCCCACCGCTCCGTCACGGCGCCGACGACGGCGATCCGGGCCTGGCGGGCGCGCTCGGCGGCCAGCGGGGTGGAGGGGCCCCGGTACGCGGCGGGCGGGCGGCTGCCCGCGACGGCCTCGTCCCAGTGTCCGGCGGTCCGCGGGGTGGCGTCGGGGGTGCGCTCGGAGGCGGGCCGGGGCACGCGCGTGTGGCGCCGGGTGTCGGCGCTCAGGGCGGCGGGGAAGGTGGGGTCGGGGCGGCGGGCGGCACCGCCCGGGCCCCCGGCCGCGCCTCCGCCGCCTGCCGGGACATGACCGGATCCCTGGCCGGGTCCGTCGTGCCAGGTGCCGGTCAGCAGGGCGCGCGGCGCCTCACCGCCGTGGTCGTCCTCGTGGAAGCCGTCGTCGAAACCGTCGTGGGAGTCGCCGACGTGATCGTCGTCCTCGTCGCCGTACAGGGTGTCATGGGCGCCGGCGACGGGCAGCCGGCTCCGGTCGGGCTCGTACCCGGGTGGCAGGGTCCCGCCGGGCGGCAGCGCCGCGGCGGCACCGGCCTCGTCGGCTCGGGCGGCGGCGCGCGCCCCGGCCCGGTACGCGGCGATGGCCCCGGACCTGACGGCTTGTGTCCGCAACGCGGGCGGCTCGTCCGGAGCCGTACGGAACGCCTGCTCGGGCACCCTGGGCGGCGAGGCCGGGGCGGGCGGCGCGGGCGGCGACGGCTCGGGGTGTGCGGAGGGTGAGGGCTCGTAGGGCGGCGAGGGGCCGTCCTCGTCGTCCGGCGGCGGCACCGGCGCGTACCCGCACAGCGCCTCCTCCGCCACGCCGGCCGCGAGGCCGGTCAGCACGACGCGCCCGTCGTCGCAGACGAGCACCGTGCGGGCGGTGATGTTGCGGTGGGTCCATCCGTGCGCGTGCAGGGCGCGCAGCGCCGTGAGTACGTCCGAGCCGATCTCGGCCGCCCGGTAGGGGTTCAGGGGCCGCTCGGCGAGCAGCGCCGCCAGGGGCCGGGCGGCGATCAGTTCACTCACTATCCAGAGCGATCCCGCCTCCGCGAACACGTCGAAGACCTGGTCGAGCCGCGGGTGGTCGGGGATTTGCGCCGCTGCCTGGGCGGCCTCGACGGCTCGCCGTACGGCCGGGTCGGCGGGCCGGCGGGTGGTCCGGCCGGACGCTCCGCGTGACGCCCCGGGGCTGCCCGGGGAACCGGCCGTACGCCCTGCCGCGGCCCCGTCGGAGTCGAGCACTTCGGCGTCGACGACCTCCGGCAGCGGCAGTTGCCGGACCAGGACCTCCTGCCCGCTGTACGTGTCAAAGGCGCGCGTCTCGACGAGTTCGTACTCCTCCGAGGGCGGCAAGGGCAGGCGGTAGCGGTCGGCGAGCACCCTTCCCGCGTAGTCGTCCACGACGCCTCCCCACGAGCACGCTGTCCCCCCGGTTCCGCGGGACGTCCGAAACCGTCAATTCCGCTGGGGACCCGTACCGTTCCTCACCGTTCCCGCTTCGTACGGTCCACGAACTCTCACGATACGTGCCCCGGTCAGTCCTTGGGCGTGAACGTCGCGAACGCCGTCTTCCGCAGCGTCACGCACTCCGCGCCGTTCCACTCGGACGACTTGCAGGTGATCATGATCGCGTAGCCGCGCCCGGCGTCGACCTTGAAACCCCTGTTGAGCACCCGTACCCGCTGACCGCCCTCATTGCGCTCGAACTCCCAGTCGGCGACGGTCGGGTAGCCGTTGTAGTCGACCTTCTTGATGCCGTGGTGCTGGTAGCCGTTGCTGGACGCCGACACCGCGCCGACCGCGGCGGCCCAGGCGGCGACGGCGTCGTCCTTCGGGCTGCTGCCGAAGTCGACCTGGATGCGCGGGTACCCGCCGTTGGCGCTGAATATCCCGCCGGAGTTCTGTCCCGCTATGCGGGTCAGGCGGAAGTTCGACGGCATGGCCATGGAGAAGTGGAACCGGTCGTTGGTGACGACCGTGTACCCGGCCGGGAGCACCGCCCCCGTGTCCGGTGTCCCGGACGGCTTTCCGCTGCCGCCGTCCTGCTGCCCGGTGGTGCCCTGGCCCCCCTGGTTGCCGGTGCCGGGCTGCTCGGTGCCCTGGTCGCCGTCGGGCTGGTCGCCGCTGCCGCCGGTGGAGTCGGTGGCACCGGCGGACGCCGTCCTGTCGCCGCCCTGGGGGCGGTCCTGCCCGTTGGTGCCCGGCTCGTCGTCACCGCTCAGCGCGAAGGCCAGGACGGCGACGAGAACCACGACGACGGCCACCGCGATGAGGACGAGCGTGCGGCGCGGTACCACATCGGTGAGCGGTGCCCGCACCGGCGCCTGGGGCCCGGCCGCCGTCTGCGGCTTGGGCTTCGGGTCGGGCCTGGCAGCGGCGTTCCGCACCGAGCGCAGCGCGCCGCGCATCCGCTCCGCCGCCGCGTCGGCCGTCTCCTTGGCCTTCTCGGTGGGGGCCGGGGGCAGCGGCACCACGCGCGTCGCCTCCGGCGACGGCTCGGGCACCGGCGGCGCGACGGCCGGCTCCGGCGCGTGGATGACGTCGTTGAGCAGCGCCCGCGCGCCGGCCTCGTCGAGCCGCTTCTCCGGGTTCTTGTGCAGCAGGCCGTAGATGACCTCCCCGAGCGGACCCGCGTTCCTCGGCGGGTCGAGCTGCTCGGTCATCACGGCGGTCAGCGTCGCGATGGCGGAGCCCTTGTCGTACGGCGGACAGCCCTCCACGCACGCGTAGAGCAGGCCCCCCAGCGACCACATGTCCGCGGCCGGGCCGGGCTTGTGGCCCCGGGCCCGCTCCGGGGAGATGTACGAGGGGGCGCCGACGAGCATGCCCGTCGAGGTGATGGACGGGTCTCCTTCGACCTGGGCGATGCCGAAGTCGGTGAGCACCACGCGGCCGTCCTCCGCGATGAGCACGTTGGACGGCTTCACGTCGCGGTGCAGGATGCCCTCGCGGTGCGCGGAGCGCAGGACGTCGAGGATGGCGAGACCGACCTCGGCGGCGCGCCTGGGGGTGAGCACGCCGTCCTGGCGGATGACGTCGGCGAGGGACTTGCCCTCGATGAGCTCCATGACGATCCAGGGGCGGTCGTCCTCGTCGACCACGTCGTAGACCGTCACGGCGCCGTTGTTGCGGATCCGGGCGATCGCCTTGGCCTCGCGGAGGGTGCGCGTGATGAGGCGGCGCTTCTCCTCCTCGTCGATGCTGTTGGGGAAGCGCAGCTCCTTGACGGCGACGGTACGGCCCAGCGTCTCGTCGACGGCCCGCCAGACGGTACCCATGCCGCCCCGCCCGAGCACCCCGCCCAGGCGGTAGCGCCCGGCGAGCAGCCGGCCCTCGGCCGTCCCCCGCGCCGGCGTCGCCGCGCCGGCCCTGCCGCCCGCGGCGGCGGACGGGCCGCCCGAGCGGGCACCGGGTACGGCGGCCTTCGGGGCACCGCCCGCGGCACCGGACGTGCGCAGATCGGGCTTTGCCGGTTCCGCGCCGCCGCTCGCGGCGGCCCCGGAGCCCGGCGCGGGGCTCTTGGCCGCGCCGGACGAACCGGCCGCCGAACCGGCCGCCGAACCCGCCGATGAACCGGCCGCCGAACCCGCCGACCGGGCGCCGGGCACGGCGCCCTTGGGCGCACCGGACACCCCGGACGGCCCGGAGGGCGCAGCCGCCCCGGCATCGTCCGCCGCAACCGGCGCGCCCGGGGCCTTTGAACGGGCGCCGGGGACCGTGCCCCGTGCACCCGACGCGGCGTCACCCTTCACGTCGTCCGCTCCGGTGGCCTCGTCCTGCTCCACGCCCCGCTTCACGTCCCGCTCGCCGCCCGACTCCACGGCCGCACCCTCGCCCGTTCCGATACCCGGCTCCCCGTCCGACCGGTCGCCCGGCTTCCTGTCCGGCTGACCGGCCGAGCCGTCACCCGGCTTCGCATCCTGGTCGCCGCCCGACCGGGCACCCGGCTGGGCACCCGTCCCGGCGGCCGGCTCCACACCCGGCCCCGCATCCGATTCGACGCCCGACTTCGCTGCGTCCCGCTGAGGTTCTCGCGCGGCGTCCCGCGACTGCTCCGCTTCCGACATGCGTCCCCTCTGCGATCCCTGATTCTCGCCCGCGCCTGCCGCTCCCCGCGCGATGCGGTAACCCGCCCTGGAAGAACGTCCATTGTCCCTCACTCCGGGACCGGCGGTTCTCCCGGGTCCATCGTGCGTCAGGATGGCCGCCGAGGAAGGGACCCGCACCATGTCAACACCCCTGTGGCGACTCGCCGTCACGCTGGTCACGGTCCTGCTCGGACTGGGCGCGCGCACCCTGTCCGACGTACCGGAACCGGCCCCTCCGGTGACCGCCCAGTCCTCACCGGATCCCTCCTCGCCCGGTCCGTCCTCACCGGATCCCTCCTCGCCCGGTCCGTCCTCACCGGTCCCGTCCCCGGAACTGGCCCGGCTGGTGACCCGGGGTCACGCACCGGCCGCCGCGCTGCTCGCCGGCTCACCCACCTCCTCCCGCTTCCTGTCCACCGGCCCGGGCATCGGCCGTGCCGATCACTTCCGCGCGGGCAGCATCACCAAGACGTTCATCGCGACGGTCGTCCTGCAGCTCGACGCGGAGGGCCGGCTGGACCTGGACGACCCGGTGCGCCGCCATCTGCCCGGTCTGCTGCCCGGCCCGTCCGGGCACCGCATCACACTGCGCACCCTGCTCACGCACACCAGTGGCCTCCCCGACTACACGACGGCCGCTCACGGCATCCCCGCGCCGCGCCTGCCGATCAGCCCGGTGGCCGCCGTCCGCAGCGCCCTGGCCCATCCGCTCCGCCCGCCCGGCTCGTACGCGTACTCCAACACCAACTACGCCGTGCTCGGCCTGGTCGTCGAGCAGGTCACCGGCCACTCCTACGCCGCCGAGGTCGGACATCGCATCATCACCCCCCTCCGCCTCACCGGTACCTCCTTCCCGGGCGCCCGCACCGACCTGCCCGCCCCGCACGGCCGCGCGTACGACGCGGACGGCCGCGACGTCACGGCTCTCGACCCGCGCACCGCGGGCGCGGCCGGCGAGCTGATCAGCACGCTCGCCGATCTGAACCGCTTCTACGCCGCCCTGCTCGGCGGCCGTCTCCTCCCCCCGGCCCAGCTGCGCGAGCTGCTCGACACCCGCCCCGCCCATGGCACCTACGGCATGGGCATCTACCCCCGCAGACTGTCCTGCGGCACCGTCGTGTGGGGCCACAACGGGCACATCACCGGCAGCTACGTCCGCGCAGCCGCCACCGCCGACGGCCGACGCGCCCTCACGTTCCGCGTGAACACGGACACCCTGGCCGACGGCACGCTCACGGCCCTCGAACCGGCGCTTCTCGACGCGGAGTTCTGCGGGGCGTCGCCGGCCGCGGCGGGAGGGGCTAGCTCGGGAGGCTAGATCGGCACGATGTCCGGGGCGCCGAGCCGTGCCGCGTCCGCCGTGAGGTCGTCCGGCTGCCGCTGCGACTCGCGTTCCGCCTCCACCCGCTTCTCGTAGTGCTCCACCTCCTTCTCGATGTGGCTCCGGTCCCAGCCCAGCACCGGCGCCATCAGTTCGGCGCACTCGCGGGCGCTGCGCGTGCCCCGGTCGAAGGTCTCGATCGAGATGCGGGTCCGCCGCGTCAGTACGTCGTCCAGGTGGAGCGCGCCCTCGTGGGACGCCGCGTAGACGATCTCGGCGCGCAGGTAGTCGTCGGCCGCGGCCAGGGGCTCACCGAGGCCCGCGTCGGCCGCGACGAGCTCCAGCACCTCCTCCGCCATCGACCCGTACCGGTTCAACAGGTGCTCGACACGCACCACGTGAAGGCCCGTCCGCGCCGCGATGCGCGCGCGGGCGTTCCACAGCGCGCGGTATCCCTCGGCGCCGACCAGCGGCACCTCCTCGGTGACGCAGGCCGCGACCCGTGTGTCGAGCCCGTGCACCGCCTCGTCCACCGCGTCCTTGGCCATCACCCGGTACGTCGTGTACTTGCCGCCCGCCACCACGACCAGGCCCGGCACGGGGTGGGCCACGGTGTGTTCGCGGGAGAGCTTGCTCGTGGCGTCGGACTCCCCGGCCAGCAGCGGCCGGAGGCCGGCGTACACGCCCTCCACGTCGTCCCGGGTGAGCGGCACGGCGAGCACGCTGTTCACGTGTTCCAGCAGATAGTCGATGTCCGCGCTGGACGCCGCCGGGTGGGCCTTGTCCAGATCCCAGTCGGTGTCCGTGGTGCCCACGATCCAGTGGCGGCCCCACGGGATCACGAACAGGACCGACTTCTCCGTGCGCAGGATCAGTCCGGTGTTCGAGTGAATCCGGTCCTTGGGCACCACCAGATGGATGCCCTTCGACGCCCGCACATGGAACTGGCCCCGCTCCCCGATCAGCGCCTGGGTGTCGTCCGTCCACACCCCCGTCGCGTTGACGACCTGCTTGGCCCGGACCTCGTACTCCCCGCCCCCTTCGACATCCTGCACCCTGGCGCCGACGACGCGTTCGCCCTCGCGCAGGAAGCCGATCACCCGCGCCCGGTTGGCGACCCGCGCGCCGTAGCTCGCCGCCGTCCGGACCAGCGTCGCCACGTACCGCGCGTCGTCCATCTGGGCGTCGTAGTACTGCAAGGCGCCGACCAGCGCGTCCCTCCGCAGCGCCGGAGCCACCCGCAGCGCCTTCCGCCGCGACAGGTGCCGGTGCATGGGCAGTCCGCGGCCGTGCCCCGAGGACACGGACATGGCGTCGTACAGCGCGACGCCGGAGCCGGCGTAGAACCGCTCCCAGCCCTTGTGCTGGAGCGGGTAGAGGAACGGCACCGGCTTGACCAGGTGCGGCGCCAGCCGCTCCAGCAGCAGCCCGCGTTCCTTCAGGGCCTCCCGCACGAGCGCGAAGTCCAGCATCTCCAGATAGCGCAGCCCGCCGTGGATCAGCTTGCTGGAGCGGCTGGACGTGCCGGACGCCCAGTCACGTGCCTCCACCAGTCCGGTGGCGAGCCCTCGGGTCGCCGCGTCGAGGGCGGTTCCGGCGCCGACCACTCCGCCGCCCACCACCAGCACGTCCAGTTCACGCTCGGCCATCGCCGCGAGCGCCTCGGCGCGCTCCGCGGGTCCCAGTGTCGCTGTCCTCACCGCTGCCTCCCGTCGTCCCCCCGTGTGGTCGGGCCCACAGCTTCGATTCTGTCCCCGCGCTCCGACTTCAGCCACCGCCTGTGGACAACACTCGGGCGTCCAGACACGCGCAATGCCGCATAACGGTCATATTTACGCCTAGTCTGACATTGCTCGCGCTCGTTCTGTCCACAGGACTTGCGCACCGCGTCCACTCCGGCTACTGGGAAGGACGGCATCACCCCATGCCCGCAGACCTCGCCGTCATCGGCCTCGGCCACCTCGGACTGCCCCTCGCCCAAGCCGCCACAGGCGCCGGTATCGGCACGATCGGCTACGACACCGACCCCCGCCCCGTCGCGGAACTCGCCGCCGGCCGCTCCCCGGTCGACGGCTCCCTTTCCGCCTCGGAAATCCGCCGGATGCTCTCGGGGGGCTTCCGGCCCACCACCAACCCCACCGAGCTCGGCCGGGTGCGCACCGCCGTCATCTGCGCCCCCACCCCGCTCGGCGCCGACCAGAACCTGGACCTCACCGCCGTCACCGGCGCCGCGCGCGCCCTGGCCGCCCGGCTGCGCCCGCACACCACGGTCCTGGTCGAATCGCCCGTGCACCCCGGGACCACCGAGGACGTCGTGCGCCCGCTCCTGGAGGAGGGTTCGGGCCTGCGCGCGGGCCGCGACTTCCACCTCGCCTACTCCCCCGGCCGCCTCGACCCCGGCAACCGCACGCACGACTACGCCCACATCCCGAAGGTCATCGGCGGCCTGACCCCCGCCTGCACCGAGTCCGCCGCCGCGTTCTACGGCCGCCTCACCGACAAGGTGGTACGCGCACGCGGGCCGCGCGAGGCGGAGACCGTCAAGCTGCTGGAAACCAACTTCCGCCACGTCAACATCGCCCTGGTGAACGAGATGGCCGTCCTCTGCCACGAGCTGGGCGTCGACCTCTGGGACGTCATCCGGTGCGCCGAGACCAAGCCCTTCGGCTTCCAGGCCTTCCGCCCCGGCCCGGGCGTCGGCGGCCACGGCGTCCCCGTCGACACCATCGGCCCGCACCGGCCCCTGCGGCTGGTCGAATTGGCCGGGCGCATCAACGAGCGCATGCCGCAGTACGTCATCCAGCGCTCCGCCACGCTCCTCAACGAGCACGGCAAATCGGCCCGCGGCGCGCGCGTGCTGCTGCTCGGCATCACCTACAAGCCGGACCTGGCCGACCAGGAGGGCGCCCCGGCGACCGAGATCGCCCGCCGCCTGATGGACATGGGCGCGGTGGTCAGCTACCACGATCCGTACGTCGCCGACTGGCGCGTGCGCGACCTGCCCGTGCCTCGCGCGGACTCGCTCTACGAGGCGGCGGCCGGGGCCGACCTGACGATCCTGCTCCAGCACCACCGTACGTACGACCTGCAAGGTCTCGCGGTGAAGGCGCAGCTCCTCCTGGACACGCGGGGAGCCACCCCGGTGGGGGCCGCCCACCGCCTGTGAACCCGCCCGTGCCGCCGGGCGCGCGAGGTTGTGCCGGAAATCCCCGGTGCCGGTGTCGGACCGGCCTGCTAGTGTCCGGCCCTCTGATTCACACGGATCTTATGCGCACACAGGTGCGCACAAACGTGTGCAGACCATCCCAGGGGGATCTCCAGCATGAGCCAGTCCGTTCCGCCGTCCGGCAACCCGTTCGCCGGCGCCCCGGTCACGCCCACCGCGCCCCCGGCGCCCGCCCGCGACAACGTCGGCCTCGGCCTGGTGGCCGCCCTCGTCGCCGCCCTCGTCGCGGCGGGCGCGTACGGCGCGATCGGCGGTGCGATCGAGCGTGAGATCGGGTATGCCGCGGTCGGCGTCGGCTTCCTGGTCGGCTTCGCCGCCGCCAAGGCAGGCGGCCGCAACCCCGCCCTGCCCGTGATGGCCGCGGTCTTCTCCATCGGCGCCGTCTATGCCGGGCAGCTGATCGCGATAGCGGTCATCCTCAGCGAGCTCGCCGGCGGTTCCTTCACGGAGATCCTCCTGGAGGACTTCGGCGCGCTGACCGACCTGTGGAAGGAAGCCTCGGACGCCATGACGTACGTCTTCCTCGTCATCGCGGCCGTCACCGCCTTCGCGGGCGCCAAGAAGGCCAACGCCTGACCCGTCGCCGCGTACGCGAAGGGGGCCCGCACCAGCCGGTGCGGGCCCCCTTCGCGTACTGCCGGGACAGCCCTCAGCGCTTGTGCTGCGCGTCCGCGACCGTGACCTCGACGCGCTGGAACTCCTTGAGCTCGCTGTAACCGGTCGTCGCCATCGCCCGGCGCAGCGCGCCGAAGAAGTTCATCGACCCGTCCGGCGAGTGCGAGGGACCGGCCAGGATCTCCTCCGTCGTGCCGACGATGCCCAGGTCGACCAGCTTGCCGCGCGGCACGTCCTCGTGGACGGCCTCCATGCCCCAGTGGTGGCCCTTGCCGGGCGCGTCGGTCGCGCGCGCCAGCGGGGAGCCGATCATCACCGCGTCGGCGCCGCAGGCGATGGCCTTGGGCAGGTCGCCGGACCAGCCCACGCCGCCGTCGGCGATGACGTGGACGTACCGGCCGCCGGACTCGTCCATGTAGTCCCGGCGGGCGGCGGCGACATCGGCCACCGCCGTCGCCATGGGCACCTGGATGCCCAGGACGTTACGGGTGGTGTGCGCGGCGCCGCCGCCGAAGCCCACCAGGACTCCCGCCGCGCCCGTGCGCATCAGGTGCAGGGCGGCCGTGTACGTGGCGCAGCCGCCCACGATGACCGGGACGTCCAGCTCGTAGATGAACTGCTTCAGGTTCAGCGGCTCGGCCGCGCCCGAGACGTGCTCGGCGGAGACGGTCGTCCCGCGGATGACGAAGATGTCCACACCGGCGTCCACCACGGCCTTGGAGAACTGGGCCGTGCGCTGCGGGGAGAGCGCGGCGGCGGTGACCACGCCCGAGTCGCGCACCTCCTTGATGCGCCGCCCGATCAGCTCCTCCTGGATGGGGGCCTCGTAGATCTCCTGCAGACGGCGGGTGGCGCTCTCCGTGGGCAGCTCGGCGATCTCGTCGAGCAGCGGCTGCGGGTCCTCGTAGCGGGTCCACAGGCCTTCCAGGTTCAGCACGCCGAGGCCGCCCAGCTGCCCGATGCGGATCGCGGTCTGCGGGGAGACCACCGAGTCCATGGGGGCGGCCAGGAACGGCAGCTCGAACCGGTAGGCGTCGATCTGCCAGGCGATCGAGACCTCCTTCGGGTCCCGGGTGCGCCGGCTCGGTACGACGGCGATGTCGTCGAACGCGTACGCCCTGCGGCCGCGCTTGCCGCGCCCGATCTCGATCTCAGTCACGATGTGTGGCCTTTCCCTCTACGTCTGCGCCTACCAGTATCCCCGACACGCGCGTGAGGGGCGGTTCCGGCCGTATCCCGGAATCGCCCCTCACGCGCGCGTGGGCTCCCGCCGTTACCTCTTGCTGCTGTAGTTGGGCGCCTCGACCGTCATCTGGATGTCGTGCGGGTGGCTCTCCTTGAGGCCCGCCGACGTGATCCGTACGAACCGGCCGCGCTCCTGGAGCTCCGGCACGGTCCGCCCGCCGACGTAGAACATCGACTGGCGCAGGCCGCCGACCAGCTGGTGGACGACCGCGGACAGCGGGCCGCGGAAGGGCACCTGGCCCTCGATGCCCTCGGGCACGAGCTTCTCGTCGGAGGCGACGCCCTCCTGGAAGTACCGGTCCTTGGAGAAGGAGCGCTGCTCGCCCCGGGACTGCATGGCCCCGAGCGAGCCCATGCCGCGGTACGACTTGAACTGCTTGCCGTTGATGAACATCAGCTCACCCGGCGACTCCTCGCAGCCCGCGAGCAGCGAGCCGAGCATCACCGTGTCGGCACCGGCGACCAGGGCCTTGGCGATGTCGCCGGAGTACTGCAGACCGCCGTCGCCGATGACCGGGACGCCGGCCGCCCTGGCGGCGAGCGAGGCCTCGTAGATGGCGGTGACCTGCGGGACGCCGATGCCGGCGACGACGCGGGTGGTGCAGATGGAGCCGGGGCCCACGCCGACCTTGATGCCGTCGGCGCCGGCGTCGACGAGCGCCTGGGCGCCGTCGCGGGTGGCGACGTTGCCGCCGATGACGTCCACCGACGCGTTCGACTTGATCTTGGCGATCATGTCGCCGACCAGCCTGGAGTGGCCGTGCGCGGTGTCGACGACGATGAAGTCGACGCCCGCCTCGATCAGCGCCTGGGCGCGCTCGTACGCGTCACCGGCGACGCCGACGGCGGCACCGACGAGGAGCCGGCCTTCCTTGTCCTTCGCGGCGTTCGGGTACTTCTCCGCCTTCACGAAGTCCTTGACCGTGATCAGGCCCTTGAGGATGCCGCCGTCGTCGACGAGCGGCAGCTTCTCGATCTTGTGGCGGCGCAGCAGCTCCATGGCGTCGACGCCGGAGATGCCGACCTTGCCGGTGACGAGCGGCATGGGCGTCATGACGTCGCGCACCTGCTGGCCGCGGTCCGTCTCGAAGGCCATGTCGCGGTTGGTGACGATGCCGAGCAGCTTGCCCGCCGGGTCGGTGACGGGGACGCCGCTGATGCGGAACTTCGCGCAGATGGCGTCGGCCTCGGCGAGCGTCGCCTCCGGGCGGACCGTGATCGGGTCGGTGACCATGCCGGACTCGGAGCGCTTCACCAGGTCGACCTGGTTGGCCTGGTCCGCGATGGAGAGGTTGCGGTGGAGGACACCGACACCGCCCTGGCGCGCCATCGCGATCGCCATGCGGGCCTCGGTGACCTTGTCCATCGCTGCGGACAGCAGCGGGATGTTCACCCGTACGTTCTTGGAGATGTACGAGGAAGTGTCGATCTGGTCGGGAGCCATGTCGGACGCGCCCGGCAGCAGCAGCACGTCGTCGTAGGTCAGCCCGAGTGTCGCGAATTTCTCGGGCACTCCGTCGACGTTGGCAGTCATGACACCTTCCCCAAATGGCCTTGATCGGTGCGGATGTCCATGCTAACGGGCTGCGGCCGTGTCTCATTCCACGAGCAAGATCACCCGGAAGGTTTGTACGTTCACACGTACGTATGCGGCCATACGGCTCATCGCCTCACCGGCTCGCACCGGTCGCGCTCTCACTGCTCGGCGAGCGCCCGCAGCCGGCTGAGCGCCCGGTGCTGCGCGACCCGCACCGCCCCCGGGGACATGCCCAGCATCTGGCCCGTCTCCTCGGCCGTGAGCCCGACCGCGACCCGCAGCACGAGCAGCTCCCGCTGGGTCTCGGGAAGGTTGGCGAGGAGTTTCCTGGCCCACTCGGCGTCGTCGCTGAGCAGCGCCCGCTCCTCCGGCCCGAGCGAGTCGTCGGGGCGCTCGGGCATCTCGTCGGACGGCACGGCGGTGGACCCCGGGTGCCGCATGGCGGCCCGCTGGAGGTCCGCGACCTTGTGGCCGGCGATCGCGAAGACGAACGCCTCGAAGGGCCGCCCGGTGTCCTTGTAGCGCGGCAGGGCCATCAGCACCGCGACGCAGACCTCCTGGGCGAGGTCCTCGACGAAGTGGCGCGCGTCGCCGGGCAGCCTGCTGAGCCGCGTACGGCAGTACCGCAGGGCCAGGGGGTGGACGTGGGCCAGGAGGTCGTGCGTGGCCTGCTCGTCCCCCTCGACGGCGCGATGGACGAGCGCGCCGATCACCCCGGCGCCCGCTCCAGCGGACAGGGCGGACCCCTGCGTCTCGTCATCGCGCATCGGTCCATGGTGCCTTGACGTCTGCCGCTCCGTGGCACCGCGTCCGTAGTTGTGCACCGAAGCGTTATGAGCAGGTGCGCCGGATGTCATCTCCTGCGCCCTCCCCTCCCGCTCGATCGACTCGTCCCCGAGGAACTCCACATCTCAAGGATGCGGCATCGAGCCGGAAACAGACATCGCGCCTCCGCCACCCCGTCCGCCGGGCGGCGGACGGGGATCCGAACGGTCACGTGCTAGCGCACCAGACCCCAGCGGAATCCGAGCGCGACCGCGTGCGCCCGGTCCGAGGCGCCCAGCTTCTTGAACAGCCGCCGGGCGTGGGTCTTGACGGTGTCCTCGGAGAGGAACAGCTCGCGGCCGATCTCCGCGTTGGAGCGGCCGTGGCTCATGCCTTCGAGGACCTGGATCTCACGCGCGGTGAGCGTGGGCGCGGCCCCCATCTCGGCCGAACGCAGCCGGCGGGGGGCGAGCCGCCAGGTCGGGTCGGCGAGCGCCTGGGTGACGGTGGCCCGCAGCTCGGCGCGCGAGGCGTCCTTGTGCAGGTAACCGCGGGCACCGGCGGCGACGGCGAGCGCGACCCCGTCGAGGTCCTCCGCGACGGTGAGCATGATGATGCGGGCGCCGGGGTCCGCGGAGAGCAGTCGGCGGACGGTCTCCACGCCACCCAGACCGGGCATGCGCACGTCCATCAGAATCAGGTCCGAGCGGTCCGCGCCCCAGCGGCGGAGGACTTCCTCGCCGTTGGCCGCGGTCGTCACGCGCTCGACGCCGGGCACTGTGGCGACGGCGCGGCGGAGCGCTTCTCGGGCAAGCGGGGAGTCGTCGCAGACGAGGACGGATGTCATGGCCGTCCTCCGCAGCTGATGCGCGTCACCTTGGGCCTCCAGGCTGGTTACGTATCTTCACCTGTGCGGTTGACGCCCCCGGACACTTGCCCGAGCGCTTGTCGTTTCAACCGCCTCCGCACTCTCAACGATGGTCACTCGAAAGAGTTACGGGTCCGCTCTCCCGGTTCGGCACGCTCCGTGAGGAGGCGGACACAGAGGAGAGCGGCGCAGGTCACCATTGCTTCACCGAGAGCTATGCCCCATTTAGCGGCTTTTCCTTCACTTTGTCGGTGTCTGTAGCTAGATTCGCAATGAGTCATATTTACATCTACTTAGACAGTAGTTGTACGGTCGTGGCTGTATCGGGCCCCGTCGGGAGCCCAGCCGGCAGCCCACTCATCCGCTCAGCACCGGTTTCAAGGGGACATGCGCTATGGCAGATTTCTCCCGCCTTCCCGGACCCAACGCCGACCTGTGGGACTGGCAGCTCCTCGCGGCCTGCCGCGGGGTCGACAGTTCGCTCTTCTTCCACCCCGAGGGAGAGCGCGGCGCGGCACGGAGCGCGCGCGAGAACTCGGCGAAAGAGGTCTGCATGAGGTGCCCGGTCCGCGCGCAGTGCGCGGCGCACGCACTGGCCGTGCGGGAGCCCTACGGCGTATGGGGCGGCCTCACGGAGGACGAGCGCGAGGAGCTCATGGGGCGGGCCCGCAATCGTCTGATCTCCACGTCGGCGACGTCGGCGACATCCGCGACGTCGGCGGCGCACGGCTGAAACAGCGGCGCACACGTGAAGGAACGTTTCTGCGAGGGGCGACCCGGGGATGGGGCGCCCTTTTGCGTGGGTACGCGCGCCGTCGGCACGCGTGTCCATGAGCACGCGCTTGACGTAAGCGCGCGTTTTCCGGCTCCACGCGCGCGTGGAGAGGCTGCTGACGGACGGAGGCCGGGGCCGCGTCACACCCGGGCGGCCGCTCGCGCCAGGTGGTCCAGCGTGGCGGCCACCGCCGGGACCTGGGCGAGGTCGGGCAGTGTGAGGGCGACGATCTCCCGCTCCACGGGCGGCTCCAGCGCGACCATCCGGGCCCCCCGGGGGCGGACGGATTCGATGGCCAGCTCGGGCAGCACGGCAACGCCGAGGCCGGCGCCGACCAGGCCGATCACCGCCGGGTAGTCATCGGTCGCGAAGTCGATGCGCGGGGTGAACCCGGCGCCCTCGCACACGCTGACCAACTGGCGGCGGCAGCGCGGGCAGCCCGCGATCCACGACTCATCGGCCAGCTCCCCGATCGCGACGGACTCCGCGTCCGCGAGGCGGTGCCCCTCGGGCACCAGGCCGACCAGGCGGTCGGCGAGGAGCGGGCGTACGACCAGGTCGTCCCACTCGGCGGCGGCCGGGCGGTACCGGAAGGCGAGCGCCACGTCGCAGTCGCCCTCGCGCAGCATCTCGACCGAGCGCGGCGGCTCGGCCTCGACGAGCGAGACGCGGGTGCCCGGATGGGCGGCGCGCAGCTCGGCGAGGGCGGTGGGCACGAGGGTGGAGCTGCCGCTGGGGAAGGAGACGAGGCGGACGCGCCCGGCCCTCAGGCCCGCGATGGCGGCGACCTCCTCCTCGGCGGCGGTGAGCCCGGCGAGGATGCCGGCGGCGTGGCGGACGAGGGCCTCGCCTGCCTGGGTGAGCCGCATCTCGCGGCCCGTACGCACCAGCAGCGGGGTGCCTGCGGACGCTTCCAGCGCCTTCATCTGCTGGCTGACGGCGGGCTGGGTGCAGCCCAGTTCGCGCGCGGCGGCGGAGAAGGAGCCGGTGCCGGCCACGGCACGCAGGACCCGGAGATGACGGGCTTCGATCACCCTCCCACCATAAGCGTTGCTTGGCTCCGGGGCGAAGTATTCACCCTCCTCTTTGAGGCATAGGGCGTTACCGTGCCGCCATGAAAATTCTGACCGTGAACGTGGGGCGGCCGAAGGCCGTGACGTACACCGACGCGCCGAGCGGCATGACGGGGATCGACAAGCGGCCCACGGACGCCGCGGTGTGGGTGGCCGACCCGGGCCCCCGGGGCGTGGGCGCGAGCGGGCTGGCCGGTGACGCGGTCTGCGATCTGCGCTTCCACGGCGGGACCCATCAGGCGGTGTACGCCTTCGCGCGCGAGGACCTGGACCAGTGGGAGGCCGAGCTGGGACGCCCGCT
Organism: Streptomyces sp. NPDC006368; assembly: GCF_040612535.1. Lineage (NCBI taxonomy): Bacteria > Bacillati > Actinomycetota > Actinomycetes > Kitasatosporales > Streptomycetaceae > Streptomyces > Streptomyces sp. NPDC006368. Next base: position 230,432 of record NZ_JBEXQK010000001.1, on the reverse strand, counting down.
GTCCAACGGCGTGTTCGGGGAGAACCTCACCACGTCCGGTATCGAGGTGAGCGGGGCGCTGATCGGCGAGCGGTGGCGGATCGGGACGGGGCCGGTCCTGGAGGTCGCGTCCGGGCGGGTCCCGTGCCGCACGTTCGCGGACTGGCTCGGCGAGAAGGGCTGGGTGAGGCGGTTCACCCGGCGGGCCGGGGCGGGCGCGTATCTCCGGGTGATCGAACCGGGGGAGATACGCGCGGGCGACCCGGTCGAGATCGTGCACCGGCCCGACCACGAGGTGACCGCCTCGTTCGCCTTCCGGGCCCACACCCTGGAGCGGGAGTTGCTGCCGCGCACGCTGGCGGCGGGGGACGCGCTGGACCCCGGGATCAGGGAAGCGGCACTGAAGTACGCCGCGCGGTCTGCCTCGTGAGCCCGGCCGGCCGCGCCGGTCCCACCCCGCGGCGCACTGCGCTCCGCCGCGGGGCACTAACGTGCCGCGTATGACGACTGCACTGATTACGGGCGCGACGGCGGGAATCGGGGCTGCCTTCGCGCGGCGGCTGGCGGCGGAGGGCCGCAACGTGGTGCTCGTGGCCCGCGATGTGAAACGGCTCCGGGAACAGGCGACCGAGCTGCACGACCGGCACGGCGTCGAGGCGGAGGTGCTGGCCGCGGACCTCTCGCAGGACGACGGGATCGCCGCCGTGGAGGCGCGGCTGTCCGACGCCAGGCATCCGGTGGACCTGCTGGTGAACAACGCCGGCTTCGGCAACAAGGGCCGGTTCCTCGAGGTCTCGATGGCCGACGAGCTGAAGATGCTGAAGGTGCACTGCGAGGCGGTGCTGCGGCTGACGGCGGCGGCGACGGGGCCGATGCGGGAGCGGGGGCGGGGCGGCGTGGTGAACGTCGCGTCGGTCGCCGCCTTCCTGCCGCGCGGCACGTACGGCGCGTCCAAGGCGTGGGTCGTGCAGTTCACGCAGGGCGCGGCGCGGGATATGGCGGGGAGCGGGGTGCGGCTGATGGCGCTGTGCCCCGGCTTCGTGCGGACCGAGTTCCACCAGCGGGCCGGGATGGGGACGGACAACATCCCCAACTGGATGTGGCTGGACGCCGACAAGCTCGTACGGGAGGCGCTGGCGGACCTGGCGCGCGGCAGGACGCTGTCCATCCCGGACCCGCGGTACAAGGCGCTGATGGGTGTGGTGAAGCTGGCACCGCGCGGCCTGCTGGGTGCCGTGAGCTCCCGGGCGGGCCGCACGTACGGGCCGCAGTAGCGGAACTGCGGCTCCGCTCCTGGCAGGTTGACGCCATCCCCTCGTCCGCGCGGAGGTGCGGGGCCGGCGTCGAAGGCACGCCGTTGCCGAAGCAGCCCTGACCGCCTTTGCCGTCCATGACGGCATCCCCCCTCCGCGGTCAGGGCCGGGGAGCCGGTGCCGAGCCCGACGTCGGGGCGGAGCACCGGGTCCGCCGTGTCGCGCCCCCTGTCCCCCTCCTGCCACTGCCGTTGCCGCTGTCGCACCCCGGGTGGTCGGCACCTCCCGGAATCAGCAGGCGTGCCTGGTCGACATCAACGCGTCAGATCGAATGATCGAAACTCCCCCCGTTCGATCATCTGGATTAGGGTCTGAAGAGCCACCACGACCTCAAGGGGGACTTCCGCCGTGCGTGAGAGCGCTGTTGCCCGTCATGACCGACTGCTCGCCCTGGTCCGGGAGCGCGGCACGGCGCGGGTCTCGGACCTGGCCGCCCACCTGGGCGTCTCCCCGGTCACCGCGCGCCGCGACGTGGAGGCCCTGGCCGCGAGGGGGCTGCTCGACCGGGCGCACGGCCAGGTCTCCTGGCCGCGACGTCCGGGCGCGGGAGAGCGCCTGACCAGCGGCGACGGCGGTGTCGGTCCGGTACTCGGGCTGCTCGCGCCCTCCGCCACCTACTACTTCGCGGAGATCATCCGTGGAGCGCGCGAGGCCGCCGCCGGGGCCGGTGCCCGGCTGATCCTGCGCATCTGCGACTACCGGCCGGAGGACGACCGGTCGCGCACCGAGGGCCTGCTCGCCGCCGGTGCGGAAGGGCTGCTGGTCGCCCCGGGGTGGCGGGGGGCAGGTGACCAGGCCGAGCACAGCGACTGGATCGCCGACCTGCCCGTACCGACCGTGCTGCTGGAGCGGCGCGCCATGCCCGGCTCGCCGCTGGACGGTCTGGACCGGGTGTCGTCGGACCACCGGCACGGAGTGGTCCTCGCCGTACGCCATCTTGTCGGCCTGGGGCATGGGGCGCCGCTGCTGGTGGCCCGCTCGGACAGTCCGACCGCGCTCGCGGTGCGCGCCGGGTACACGGAGGCGCTGGCCGCGCTGGGGCTCACGAGCCCCGGCCCGGTGATCGACTCGGTACCGGGGGAGCTGGACCCGGAGGGGTTCGAGGCGGCGGTACGCGCGCTGAGCGCCGCGATCACGTCGGGCGGGGCGACGGCGGCCCTGGTCCACAACGACGTGGACGCCATCCAGATGGTGCAGCGCCTCGCCGAGCTGGGCGTACGGGTGCCGCGGGACCTGGCGCTGATCGCGTACGACGACGAGGTCGCCGCCCTTGCCGACACACCGCTGACCGCGGTCGCCCCGCCCAAGCGCCACGTCGGCCGGCTGGCCACGGAGTTGTTGGTCGAGCGGCTCACCGGCGGCGCGGAATCCGAGGACGGCCGGGGCGACGAGGAGCCGAGGCGGCACCTCTCCCTGCTGCCGACGCTGCGCGTCCGGGCGTCGTGCGGCGCGAAGAGCGCGACGACTTCCCGCTGACGCGCCGGTCGGTGTCGGCACGCGCCCGGCCGGCCGGCCACCGGCTGAACCTCACCGACCGCGCCGTGAGCCACCCCGCCGGCCGCGCCCGCGGCCAACCCTCCGACCCCCATGCAAGGCGCGAACCGTTCTGATCTTTTTTCGATCAAACAATCTTTCGCTCTTGACTTCGCTCATGAGTGCCCCAAGTATCGCGGCCACACCGTCCGTCCGTGTCGCCGTCCGTACAGGAGCCCGTCATGAGCCGCAGCGTGAGAAGCACTCCGCCCGTCATAGCCCTCCTCGCCGCCGCCACCGCCCTCGCCGTGCTCACGGGGTGCGGCGGCGGTGGCGGTGGCGACGCGTCAGCGCCGGGGGGCGACGGCAAGCCGGTCACCATCACCTTCTGGGGCTGGGCCAAGGGCTCCAAGGAGGTCGTCGACGCGTTCAACGCGTCGCACAAGGACATCCAGGTGACGTTCGAGGAGATCCCGGCCGGTGCCGCCGGTGGTTACGCCAAGATCTCCAACGCGGTGAAGGCCGGCAACGCGCCCGACCTGGTCTCCATCGAGTACCCCTCGCTCCCCGAGTTCGTCAGCCAGGGCGCGCTCCAGGACATAAGCGCCCACTTCCCGGACGCCGACAGGAAGAAGCTGTTGCCGCAGGCCGTCGAGCTCACCACGCTCGGCGGGAAGATCTGGGCCGTCCCCTTCGACGCCGCGCCGCAGGCGTTCTACTACCGCAAGGACCTGTTCGCGAAGTACGGCATCGAGACCCCCGCGACCTGGGCCGCGTTCCGGACGGCGGCGGAGAAGGTGAAGAAGGCCGACGCCAAGGCCCGTATCGCCACCTTCTTCCCCGACGACCCGACCACGTTCCAGGCGATGGCCTGGCAGGCGGGCGCCCAGTGGTTCAAGGCCGAGGGCGACACCTGGAAGATCACCACCACCGACCCGGCCACCACCAGGGTCGCCGCCTACTGGCAGGGCCTGCTCGACGCCGACCTCGTCCACAACGACGCCTCCTTCAGCCCCGAGTGGACCGGCTCCCTCAAGAACGGCACCACCCTCGGCTACCTCGGCGCCTCCTGGGGCGCGGGCGTCCTCAAGGGCACCCTGCCCGAGCAGAGCGGCAAGTGGGCCGTCGCCCCGGTGCCCAGCTGGGACGGCAAGCCCGCCGGCGGCATGCTCGGCGGCTCCACCTTCGCCGTCACCAAGGACAGCGAGAAGGCTGAGGCGGCGGTCGAGTTCGCCACCTGGATGGCGACCACCGAGGAGGGCGTCAAGGCCCGCATCGCCTCCGGCACCTCCAGCGCCTTCCCCGCCGCCACCGAGCTGCGCCCGGTCGCCAAGAAGGCCTTCGACGCCGGCTTCTACGGCGGCCAGGACATCTACCGGCTCTTCGAGCGGGCCGGTGCCGCCATCAGCCCCCACTGGGCCTGGGGCCCGGCCACCGGCACGACCAACACCGCCATCAAGGACCGGTTCGGCAAGGTCGCGAGCGGCGGCACCACCATCGCCGAGGCCGTGAAGACCGGCCATGACGCGACCGTCGCCGAGCTGAAGAGGCGCGGTCTGAAGGTCGAGGGCTGACACCGATGAAGGCCCGCGTCGCCCCAGCCCCAGCCCTCACCACCACGACCGCCGCCACCACGACCGCCACCGCCGGTACGCGTACGGCCGCCCGTACCCACGGCCGTGCCCGGGCCGGGGCCGCCGCCCTCCTGCTGGCGCCCTTCTTCGCCCTGTTCACCGCGGTGATGGTGGTGCCGATCGGATACGCGGTCCGGCTGAGCCTGTTCACCGAGAAGCAGTCCGGGCTGGGCTTCGGTGGCACCGACACCGTCTTCGTCGGGCTCGGAAACTACGGGGCGGCGCTGGCCGACCGGGCCTTCCGCGAGGGCTTCGGCGTTCTCCTCGGATACTGCCTGTTCTACATTCCGCTGCTGCTCGCCGGAGCGCTCTCCCTCGCCCTGCTGCTCGACTCGGCGCTCGCCCGCGCCCGCCGCTTCTTCCAGCTGGCGCTCTTCCTGCCGCACGCCGTGCCCGGCATCATCGCCGCACTGATCTGGGTCTACCTCTACACACCCCAGCTCAGCCCGGTCGTGCGGGCCATGGAGGCCGGCGGCATCGGCTTCGACTTCTTCTCCCCCGAGGGCTCCCTCCCCTCCGTGGTCAACATCGCGCTGTGGGAGTGGCTGGGCTACAACCTGGTGATCTTCTACGCCGCGCTCCAGGCCATCGACCGGTCCGTCCTCGAAGCGGCCACGGTCGACGGCGCCGGCGCCTGGCGCGTCGCGTTCAGCGTCAAGGTCCCGCTGATCCGCGCGTCGCTGGGGATGGTCGCCCTGTTCACCGTCATCGGCTCGCTGCAGCTGTTCACCGAGCCGCTCATCCTCAGCAGGGGCACGGGCTCCGCCGTCACCTCCACCTGGACACCGAACATGTACGCGTACTCCGCGGCCTTCGACCGCAACGACTACGGGCTCGCGGCCGCCGCCTCCGTGCTCCTCGCGCTCACCGCCGCGCTGCTGTCCTTCGCCGTCACCCGCCTCACCGGCCGCCGGAAGGAGAGGCACGCATGAGTCGCCTGCTGTCGCGCACCGCCGTCAACGGAGCCCTGGCCCTGTCGGCGGCGTACATGCTCTTCCCCCTCGTCTGGCTGGTCACCGCCGCCACCAAGGACGCGGGCGGCCTGCTGGCCGGCGACGCCTTCTCCTTCGACGGCTTCGACCTCGGCGGCAACCTGGCCCGCCTGGCCGAGCACGGCGACGGGGTGTACTTCCGCTGGTACCTCAACAGCCTGCTGTACGCGGGAGGCGGCGCCGCCGTCTGCTCCCTCATCTGCGTCGCCGCGGGCTACGCCTTCGACACGTACGACTTCCGGGGCAAGGAGAAGCTCTTCGGCGTCGTCCTGCTGGGCGTGCTGGTGCCCACCACCGCGCTCGCCCTGCCCATGTACCTGCTCGCCAGCGAGACGGGGCTCGTCAACACCTACTGGGCCGTGCTGATCCCCGCCCTCGTCAACCCCTTCGGCGTCTACCTCTCCCGCGTCTTCAGCGCCGGCTACATCCCGAAGGAGGCCCTGGAGGCCGCCCGTATCGACGGGGCCGGCGAGCTGCGCGCCTTCTGGTCCATCGGGCTGCGCATGCTCATGCCGGGCCTCGTGACGGTCTTCCTCTTCCAGTTCACCGCCATCTGGAACAACTTCTTCCTCCCCCTGGTGATGCTCTCGGACCAGAACCTCTTCCCGCTGAGCCTCGGCCTGTACGCATGGAACAGCAACGCCCATGCCGAACCCGGCTTCTACCCCCTGGTCGTCACCGGCTCCCTGCTGGCCGTCGTCCCCCTGGTCGTTGCCTTCGTCTCGCTCCAGCGCCACTGGAAGTCCGGTCTGACCGCCGGCAGCGTCAAGTGAGGAGCCCGGTTCCCCCATGCGCCACACCACCGACCACCGGCCCGCTCTGCTGCTCGCCATGGGCCCCGGCATCGCGGACCGCCTGCTCACCGACGCCCACCGTGCCCGTCTCACCGCCCTGACGCGCACCGACCCCCGGCTCGTCGCGCACGACCTGGCCGCGCCCGAGCCGCCCGTCGCGGCGGCGCTCGCCGAGGCGGAGGTCCTCCTCACCTGCTGGGGCGCCACCCCCCTGACGGCCGGTGTCCTGGAGCGGGCCCCCCGGCTGCGCGCCGTCGTCCACGCCGCGGGCTCGGTCAAGCACCACGTCACGGAGGCCTGCTGGGCGCGCGGGATCGCCGTCACCTCGGCCGCCGCCGCGAACGCGCTGCCCGTCGCCGAGTACACGCTCGCCGCGATCCTCCTCGCCGGCAAGCACGTCCTGCGCGCCGCCCGGCGCTACGCGGAGCTGCGCACCGCCCACGACTGGCAGGGGGAGCTCGCCACGAGCGGCAACTACCGCCGCGCCGTCGGCGTCGTCGGCGCGTCCCGCATCGGCCGCCGTGTGATCGAACTGCTGCGCCCCTTCGACGTACAGGTGCTGCTGTACGACCCGTACGTGACGGCCGGCGAGGCCGCCGCCCTCGGTGTCGTGCCCATGTCCCTGGACGACCTGTGTGCCCGCGCGGACATCGTCTCGGTCCACGCGCCGCAGCTGCCCGCCACCCACCACTTGATCGGCGCCGCCCAACTGGCCCTGATGCCCGACGGAGCGACGCTCATCAACACCTCACGCGGCTCCCTCATCGACGGGACGGCGCTCCTGCCGCACCTCACCGCCGGGCGCCTCCACGCGGTCCTGGACGTCACCGACCCCGAGCCGCCGCCCCCGGATTCGCCCCTCTACCGCCTTCCCAACGTCCTGCTGACCCCGCACATCGCCGGCTCCCTCGGCAACGAGCTGCACCGCATGGCGGACCAGGCCCTGGACGAGCTGGAGCGCTACGTGCGGGGGGTGCCGTTCGCCGATCCGGTACGGCCGTCGGAGCTGAGCCGCTCGGCATAGGCCCACGTCAACGAGCGAGGCCCGGTGCCCCCGCGACGGGGGCACCGGGCCTCGGCTCTCGTTACCGGGCGTGTCAGTGGGAGTGGCCGTGACCGTGGCCGTGACCCGCGTCCGCCGGCTCCTCTTCCTTCTTCTCCACCACGAGGGTCTCGGTGGTGAGGAGGAGGGAGGCGATCGACGCGGCGTTCTCCAGCGCCGAGCGCGTGACCTTGACCGGGTCGATGACGCCGGCCTTCACCAGGTCGCCGTACTCGCCGGTCGCGGCGTTGAAGCCCTGGCCCTTGTCGAGCTCCGCCACCTTCGCGGTGATGACGTAGCCCTCGAGGCCGGCGTTCTCGGCGATCCAGCGCAGCGGCTCGACCGCGGCGCGGCGGACGACCGCGACACCGGTGGCCTCGTCGCCGGTCTTGCCGAGGTTGTCCTCCAGGACCTTGACGGCGTGGACCAGAGCGGAGCCACCACCGGAGACGATGCCCTCCTCGACCGCGGCGCGGGTCGCGGAGATGGCGTCCTCCAGACGGTGCTTCTTCTCCTTCAGCTCCACCTCGGTGGCGGCGCCGACCTTGATCACGCACACGCCGCCGGCCAGCTTCGCGAGGCGCTCCTGGAGCTTCTCGCGGTCCCAGTCGGAGTCCGTGGACTCGATCTCGGCCTTGATCTGGTTGATCCGACCGACGACGTCCTCGGACTTGCCGCCGCCGTCGACGATCGTGGTGTCGTCCTTGCTGACGGTCACGCGGCGCGCGGTGCCGAGCACCTCCAGGCCGGCCTGGTCCAGCTTGAGACCGACCTCCTCGGCGATGACGGTGGCGCCGGTGAGGGCGGCCATGTCGCCGAGCATCGCCTTGCGGCGGTCACCGAAGCCGGGCGCCTTGACGGCGACCGCGTTGAAGGTGCCGCGGATCTTGTTGACGACCAGGGTCGACAGGGCCTCGCCCTCGACGTCCTCGGCGATGATCAGCAGCGGCTTGGAGGAGCCGGCCTGGATGATCTTCTCCAGGAGCGGGAGCAGGTCCGTGATCGCGGAGATCTTGCCCTGGTGGATCAGGATGTACGGGTCGTCGAGGACGGCCTCCATACGCTCCTGGTCGGTCACCATGTACGGGGACAGGTAACCCTTGTCGAAGGCCATGCCCTCGGTGAAGTCCAGCTCCAGACCGAAGGTGTTGGACTCCTCGACGGTGATGACACCGTCCTTGCCGACCTTGTCCATCGCCTCGGCGATGAGCTCGCCGACCTGCTGGTCCTGCGCGGAGAGCGCGGCCACGGCGGCGATGTCGGCCTTGTCCTCGATCGGGCGGGCGGTGGCGAGGAGCTCCTCGGAGACCGCCTTGACCGCGGCGTCGATGCCCTTCTTCAGGGCAGCCGGGGAGGCGCCGGCGGCGACGTTGCGCAGACCCTCGCGGACGAGCGCCTGGGCCAGGACGGTGGCGGTGGTGGTGCCGTCACCCGCGATGTCGTTGGTCTTGGTCGCCACCTCCTTCACCAGCTGGGCGCCGAGGTTCTCGTACGGGTCCTCGATCTCGACCTCGCGGGCGATCGTGACACCGTCGTTGGTGATGGTGGGCGCGCCGAACTTCTTGTCGATGACGACGTTGCGGCCCTTGGGGCCGATGGTCACCTTGACGGTGTCGGCGAGCTTGTTGACGCCGCGCTCGAGGGCGCGACGGGCGTCCTCGTCGAACTTCAGGATCTTCGCCATGGGGCTGAATCAGTCCTCTCGATTGCGATCCTCGGCCGCGCCTGTAACGGCCGCCATCGCGTGAAACGAACCGCGCCCCTCGCAGCCCGGCGGTATGGAATCAGCGGGGCGGCCAGGGGCGCAGCTCAAAGCATTCTCTGCTTCGGGGTGACTTACTTCTCGACGATCGCGAGCACGTCGCGAGCCGAGAGGACGAGGTACTCCTCGCCGCTGTACTTCACCTCGGTGCCGCCGTACTTGCTGTACAGCACGATGTCGCCGGCCTTGACGTCGAGCGGCAGGCGCTCGCCGTTCTCGAAGCGGCCCGGGCCCACGGCCAGGACGACGCCCTCCTGGGGCTTCTCCTTCGCGGTGTCCGGAATGACCAGGCCAGAGGCGGTGGTCTGCTCGGCGTCGAGCGGCTGGACCACAATGCGGTCCTCAAGCGGCTTGATGGCAACCTTGGAGCTGGTGGTCGTCACGATCCGACCTCCCCCTTCGGAGATCTCGGGGTCAACTGTCTGAGGTGGCGACCAGGTGGATCCGTCGTCGCGGGTGCCGGACCTGCCCGTCGCTGTGTTGGCACTCTCCTGCGGGGAGTGCCAGAGCCGAGACTATGGCCGCGGTTAGCACTCGGTCAAGCGGAGTGCCAATTCACGACGGCGCGGCGTTTCGCGCGGGGCGCCCCGGAGCGCGTGGCGCGGGCGCTCCGGAGCGCGTGGCGCGGGGCTTTCCGGACGGCGTCGCGGGCCTACACGTAGTCCTCGAGCCGGGCCACCGCGTACCCCTTGGTCGTGACGACGTTCATCACGTGCCGGATCATGTCCGCCATGCTGCCGTTCCACTCCTGCTTGCCGCGGAAGTGGGTGAGGATGATGTCGCCGGGGTGCAGGTCCCGGTCCCATTCGCGCCACTCCATGTGGTCGGGGAACGCCTCCGCCGCCCACAGGGGCACGGCCTTGACGCCGCAGGCCCGGGCCGCCCGCAGCGTGTCGGCGTTGTAGTTGCCGTAGGGGGGCCGGAAGAGCGCGGGGCGCTTGCCGTACCGCTTCTCGATGATGTCCTGCTGGCCGCAGATCTCCTGCTTCTGCTCCGCGTACGAGAGGGCGGGCATGTAGCGGTGGTTGAGGGTGTGGTTGTGCAGGGCGGTGCCGCCGTCCCGCATCTTCTTGAAGTAGCCGTAGTCGTCCTTGACCACGTAGTCGCTGAGGAAGGCGCTGTACGGGATGTCGAGTTCGGTCATCATCCGCAGCAGCTCGGGGTCCTTCTCCGCACCGTCGTCGATCGTGAGGAAGACGATCCGCTCCTTGGTGGGGACGGTGGTGAAGACCGGCGGCAGGGTGGCGTCGCCGACCTCGAAGCCCTTACGGAACGTGATCTTCGGCTTGTCGGCGGGCGCGGGGGGCGGCGGCGCGAGCAGCGGGGCCTGCCGCAGTCCCCACTTGCGGGCGACGACGGCGCGGGCGGCGTGTGCGCGCCTGACCCTCTCCACGTACGCGCTGAGCGCGCCGGCCGGTCCGGCGGCGGCGCCCCGCTGCGGCTCGGGCTGACCGGCGGCGGGGGTGACCTCGTCGCCGGACCGCGTCGCGCAGGCCGAGGCGATCGTGGCGAGAAGCAGGGCGGTGAGCGTCAGACGCGCCCGCCGCCACCCCAACCGCCGACCATTACTCATTTGTGCTGTTTGTCTTACTAGCTGCATGGCGCCGCATCCTGTCAGCGCCGCGGCCCGCCGCCCGGCCGACACCGCCGCCCCGCGCGCACCATCCCCCTCCTGGCCCACAATGGGCCGGGTGACCGATCTCGCCGCCTTCTCCGCGCTCCTCACCGACGAGGGCCGAACCCTGCTCGCCGCCCTGCGCGACCACGACCCCGCACAGGAACTGGCCGTCGCCTCCCGGCTGCGCCGCGAACACCCGGCCGAGCTGGTCACGGCGGCGATCGGGCAGGCGCGGCTGCGGCAGCGGGCGGTGGCCAAGTTCGGCGCGCGGGACGCGTACCGGATGTACTTCACGCCCCACGGGGTCGAGCAGTCGACGCGGGCGACGGTCGCCGCCCACCGGGCCGCGCGCTTCCGGGACCTCGGGGTGCGCAGCGTGGCGGACCTGTGCTCCGGAATCGGCGGCGACGCCCTCGCGCTCGCCCGCGCCGGGATCCGCGTCCTGGCCGTCGACCGCGACCCGCTGACCGTCGAGGCCGCCCGTGCGAACGCCGAGGCACTGGGGCTGGCCGACCTGATCGAGGTGCGCTGCGCGGACGTCACTCAGGTCGACACCTCGGCGTACGACGCGGTGTTCGTCGACCCGGCCCGGCGCGGCGGACGTGGCCGGATCTTCGACCCCGAGGCGTACTCGCCGCCGCTCTCCTGGGCCGTCCGGGCGGCCCGTGAGGCACCGCACGCCGCGCTGAAGATCGCCCCCGGCATCCCGCACGAGGCGATCCCGGACGTGGCCGAGGCCGAGTGGATCTCGGACTCCGGTGACGTGAAGGAGGCGGTCCTCTGGTTCGGCACCCGCCCCGGCGCGATCACCGCCACGCTCCTGCCCGGCCCGCGCACCCTGACCGGCCGCGGCCTGCCGAACCCGCCGGTCCGCGAGGTCGGCGGCTACCTGTACGAGCCCGACGGCGCCGTGATCCGCGCCCACCTGGTCGCGGAGGTCGCCGAGGAGCTCGGCGGCGGGCTGATCGACGAGTCGATCGCGTACATCACCTCGGATGTGCTGCGCCCCACCCCGTACGCCACGGCCTACGAGATCACCGACCGGCTGCCCTTCAACGTGAAGAAGCTGAAGGCCCTCCTGCGCGAGCGCGAGGTCGGCACCCTGACGGTGAAGAAGCGCGGCTCGGCGGTCGAACCGGAGGAACTCCGCCGCAAGGTGAAGCCGAAGGGCCGCAACGCGGCGACGGTGTTCCTGACCCGGGTGGCGGGGGCGCCGACGATGCTGATCGGCCGTCCCGCGTAGCCGCCCGCCGGGTCAGCGGCGCGCGCCCGCCCCGGGCGCCCCGCCGACCGGGGTCGCCGTCACCGGGCGGACCGCCCAGCGGTAGTGGCCCACCGCCTTGGCCACGGCGATCAGGCCGTGCACCCAGAGGATGAGTCCGGCGCCCATGGCGTTTCGCGACCTCGGTGTACGTGTCCGAGCCCGGGCGGGCCGAGGCCGGGACGGCGAAGCAGAGCCACAGGCCCCACGCGCACAGCGCGAACCCGAGCAGCAGCCAGACGAGGCTGAGCACGGGCGCCCGGAAGCGGGCGTCGCGCTCGGGGTCACCGGCCGGCGCCGACCACTCGGCGAGCAGTGCGCGCGCCGCCCGGTCCCGGCGGACGGCGAACGCCACGACGAAGCCGGACCCGATCAGGGCGGCCGGCCCCGGACACACCCCGAAGACCGCCGACATGCCCACGAGGGGGTCCACCAGGTCGTCGTCCAGCGACATGCGCGGCGCCGACGAGCAACCAGCACCACTGCAGTACCGCCAGCATCGACAGGAACGACGTCAGCCGCCTGCCGCCCAGAATCCGCCGCACCAGGCTTTCCATGGCCCGCGCCCGGTCGGCGAGCAGGGCGTCGCGCTCCGGCCGGGTGCGCGAACGCGCGGGCGGAGGGGGCGGGGGCAGGGGGTCACGGCGCATGGCCCGAGGCCGGCGTCCGTGATCGTTCGATCGGCAGGGCCCTCTCCCGCGCGTCGCGCGTGAGCGACGACGCCCGTTCGAGCTCCGCCCCGCCTCGGCCGGCTCGGGGCTGCGGCCCCCGGGGGGCGTGTTCTTCTCGTCGGTGCGGATCATCGTCGGACAGCGCGGCACGGCCGTCTCCTCGGGTGCGGGAGCGGGGCTGTTCCCCGTCTTTCGACTCCTCCGTCGAACGGGGAGCGGCCGGATCGGCACCCGGCGCGGAGAACATGGGGATTCTCAGACGTAGTCCTCGAGGCGGGCGACGGTGAAGCCCTGCTCCTGGATGTGGCGCAGCATGTTGGCCGTCATCCCGGTCATCGACGTGCCCTTCAGATCCCGCGGTCCGCGGAAGTGGGCCAGGACGATGTCGCCGGGCCGGAGCTTCCTGTCGGCGCGCTGGTACTGCATGTTGGTGATCTGCATCGACTCGCGCCACAGCACGATCGCCTCGACACCGCACCGGGCCGCCGCGGCCCGCGTGTCCTCGTTCCAGTTGCCGTAGGGCGGGCGGAAGAGGCGGGGGGTGGTGCCGTACGTCCTCCCGAGCTTCTCCTGCTGGCCGCAGATCTCCCGCTGCTGGGCCGCGGCCCCGAGGGTGCGGAGGTTCGGGTGGGTCAGGGTGTGGTTGGCGACCCCGGCCCCGTCCAGCTTGCTCAGCGGCGTGAAGTAGCCGTAGTCGCCGCGTATGGCCGCGTCGGTCAGGAACATCGTGAAGGGGACCTTCAGGTCCCGCATCATCGTGACGAACTCCGGGTCCTTCTCGGCCCCGTCGTCGAAGGTGAGGAAGACGACCTTGTCCTTGGTCGGTATCTCACTGATGACGGGTACGTGCCCGCCGCCGGTCTTCACGGGCTTGACCCCGGGCGGCGCGGGCGGCGCCGCGAAGGGCTTGAGCCCCCACTTCCCGTACGCCGCCGCCGAGCGGTCCGGCGCCCCGTCCTGTGCCTTGGGCGGCGCGGCGGTGACGGCGGTGGGCGCGGGCGCCGGTGCGGCGGCGCTCCGCGCCGTACAGCCCGATATGAGCAGGGCGGCGACGGCCAGTGCCGCCGCGCCCGCGATGTTCTTCCCCACCCTGCAACCCCATGTTCGTACGCCTGATCACTGCGTACTGCTTGACGGCTGATCCGGGCGCGGGGTTGCGTCACGTCCCGTGGGACTCGAAACGCCAGCGGTGCACGGGGCGGGTGACCAGGCCGGCGGCCGGTTCGGGGAGTTCGGGGAGGTCCGCGTCGTAGGGGGCGTCCCACCAGGTGAGCACCAGCACGCGGTCGCCGGGCGCCGTGAACGTCTCCCGGCGTACCGGCTCGGCGGCGAGGTCCCGCGCCCGCGCCCACTCCAGCAGTTCGGCGCCCCGGCCGGGAACCGCGCGGGCCTCCCACATCAGGGTGACCGTCACGAGTACAGGTTCTCCTTGCTGACCTCGTGCACGTGGTCGTGGTCGTGGTCGTGGCCGTGACCGGGTACGTGGGGGTCGGTCACCGGCAGGGAGGAGTCCGCCGACAGCTCCAGGTCGGAGGCCGGCCGGTTGCGCGCCACCATCTCGGCGCCCAGCGCCGCGACCATCGCGCCGTTGTCCGTGCAGAGCCCCGGCCGGGGCACCCGCAGCCGGATCCCGGCCCGCTCGCACCGCTCCTCGGCGAGCGCCCGCAGCCGCGAGTTGGCCGCCACACCGCCGCCGATCATCAGGTGGTCGACGCCCTCGTCCTTGCAGGCCCGTACGGCCTTGCGGGTCAGCACGTCGACGACGGCCTCCTGGAAGGACGCCGCCACGTCCCGTACCGGCACCTCCTCGCCCGCGTTGCGCTTGGCCTCGATCCAGCGGGCCACGGCGGTCTTCAGGCCGGAGAAGGAGAAGTCGTACGCGGGGTCGCGCGGCCCGCTCAGCCCGCGCGGGAAGGCGATGGCGTCCGGGTCGCCCTCCCGGGCCAGCCGGTCGATCACCGGTCCGCCGGGGAAGCCCAGGTCCAGCACGCGGGCGATCTTGTCGAACGCCTCGCCCGCCGCGTCGTCGATGGTCGAGCCCAACGGCCGCACGTCCGCGGTGATGTCGGGCGCGAGCAGCAGGGAGGAGTGGCCGCCGGAGACCAGCAGGGCCATCGTCGGCTCGGGCAGCGGGCCGTGCTCCAGCTGGTCGACGCAGATGTGCGAGGCCAGGTGGTTCACGCCGTACAGCGGCTTGTTCAGGGCGTACGCGTACGCCTTCGCCGCCGAGACGCCGACGAGGAGCGCGCCCGCGAGGCCGGGGCCGGCCGTGACCGCGATGCCGTCGAGGTCCCGGGCGGAGACGCCCGCCTGCTTCAGGGCGCGCTCGATGGTCGGGACCATCGCCTCCAGGTGGGCGCGGGAGGCGATCTCGGGTACGACGCCGCCGTACCGGGCGTGGGTGTCGACGCTGGACGCGACGGCGTCCGCGAGCAGGGTCGTGCCCCGGACGATGCCGACGCCGGTCTCGTCGCAGGAGGTCTCGATGCCGAGGACGAGGGGTTCGTCAGCCATGAGTCTCAGTTCCTTGTACGTCTGGTGCGTCCGGTGCGTCCTGTACGCGCAGGCGCATGACGAGCGCGTCGATGTTGCCCGGCTGGTAGTAGCCGCGCCGGAAGCCGATCGGTTCGAAGCCGAAGCGCTCGTACAGCTTCTGGGCGCGGGTGTTGTCCACGCGCACCTCGAGGAGCACCTCGTCGCACTCGAAGGCGGTGGCGTGCTGGAGCAGATCGGTCAGGAGCCGGGCCCCGAGGCCCGTCCCCCACTGGTCGCGGGCGACGGCGATGGTCTGGACGTCGCCGAGGCCGCCGGCCGCGGCGAGGCCCGCGTAGCCGACGAGCCGGCCGCCCGGGGTCTCGGCGACCACATAGCGGCGGGTGGCCCCCGGCCCGCGGGCATGGGCGAGTTCGGACCAGAACATGCCCTCCGACCAGGCGTCCTCGGGGAACAGCTCCCGCTCCAGCTCCAGGACCGGTGCGATGTCCCACCAGCGCATCTCACGGAGCGTGGCCAGGGCGGGGGCCGCAGGGGTCGTGGGGGTCACTTCGGGGTGACCACCTTGTAGTTCTTGGGCACCTGCGCGTCGGGGCGCCGCAGGTAGAGCGGCCTGGGCTCCTCGAACGGCTCCCCCGCCCTCAGCCGGGCGGCGGCGAGCGCGGCGAGGGCGGATGCCGACTGGTGCTCGGGGTCGCGGGCGTCCGGGAACACCTCGCCGTACAGCCGCGCGCCGGCGCCGACCGCCGGGAAGCCGGCGACCTGGTCGGCAATGTCGGCGGGGCGGTCGACGGCGGGGCCGGTGACGCGGGTGCGGCTGTTGTCGTACCGCGCCCAGTAGACCTCCTTGCGGCGGGCGTCCGTCGCGACGACGAACGGCTCGTCGATCCCGGAGGCGTACGCGAGCCCGTCCAGCGTGCACAGCCCGTGCACCGGTACGCCGCCGAGGGCGGACGCGAACGTGGCGGCGGTGACGAGCCCGACCCGCAGCCCCGTGTACGGGCCGGGGCCGACGCCCACGACGATGCCGGTCACGGCGTCGAGCTCCCGGCCGGCCTCCCGGAGCACCCGGTGGACGGCGGGCAGCAGCAGCTCCCCGTGGCGGCGGGCGTCGACCTGGCTCGACTCGGCGATGACGGAGTCCCCGTCGTGGAGGGCGACGGTGACGGCGGGCGTGGCGGTATCCATGGCGAGCAACAGCACGCGAACAGCCTACGGCTCCGCGGGCCGGGGCACGGCGCCCCGGTCCTCAGGTGTGCTGCTGCTACCGTCACATCAATACGTACGGGTCGAGAGGTGGGCAGCAGGGTGGCAAGGAGCAGCTCGGGATTCGTGGCCGGGCTCACCGCGGCGGCGCTGGCGGTGGTCGGCTTCCTCGCCTACCAGGCCTCGGCGAACGCCCCCGCCGACCTCGCGGCCGCCCCGTCCGCCCCCAGCTCGTCGCCGTCGGCTCCCGCGCCGGGCGGCCCGAAGCAGCCGGCGGAGGACCCGGCGGCCCTGCCGCTGAAGTCGGGCACCGGTACGCGGGTCGTGTACGCGCTGGGCGAGAAGCGGGTCTGGCTCGTGGACGGGAAGAACCGGGTGACGCGCACCTTCACGGTGGCGCCGAGCACCGTGCACCCGAAGCCGGGTACGTACACGGTGACGTCCCGCTCGGGCCAGGTGCCCGGCTCCGACGGCGTCCCGATCGAGCACGTGGTGCGGTTCGCGCACATCGACGGGGTGACGATCGGTTTCAGCGCGGCGGTGGACGGCACGATGCCCACCCCGGACCCGGCGCGCAGGACGGGCGGGATCCGGATGACGCGGCCGGACGGCGACGCGATGTGGACGTTCGCGACGGTCAACTCGAAGGTCGTCGTCGTCCCGTAACGGGTGACCTCCCGCACGGGCGCTACGCGGCCTCGGGCGTCTCGTCCCGCTCCTCCGGTGCGTCACGCCCGTCGTGTACGTCCTGTACGCCCCGCACGCCCTCGTCGTCGCCTTCCGCGCCTGCCCGGGGCGGCGTGGACACGGCGCTGGCCGCCGCGCACGACGCCAGCAGATCACGCATGGACACATCCTGCTTCGACGTCGTCATGGTCGCCTCCTCGGCTCCGGGGCGGGCGTAGTTAGGTAGACCTAACCAGGTCCTGGTATCCATGTGACCACGCGTCGGAGGTACGGCGCAACATTGTGCCGACGTCTTGTCGGAAAGTACGGCGTGCCGTTACCGCAGGGTCAGATCCACGCCCGCCCAGCGCGTCCCGAGCCCGGTGAGCGTCACCACGCGCCGGTCGTCGTCGGTCGCGCCGACGACCCGGTGGATCACCACGTGCAGCCGGTCCTCGGTCAGGTCCTCGACCTTGCCCTCGCCCCACTCCACGACCACCACGGAGTCGGGCAGGGAGACGTCCAGGTCGAGGTCCTCCATCTCGTCGAGGCCGCCGCCCAGCCGGTACGCGTCGACGTGGACAAGCGCGGGTCCGCCCACCAGCGAGGGGTGGACGCGCGCGATGACGAAGGTCGGGGACGTCACCGCCCCGCGCACGCCGAGCCCCTCGCCGAGCCCGCGCGTCAGGGTCGTCTTGCCCGCGCCGAGCTCTCCGTTGAGCATGACCAGGTCACCGGGGCGCAGCAGCTTCGCGAGCGCGCGACCGAGCTCCTGCGTCTCCTCGGGCGTGTGAAGGGTGAATCGGGCGGTGGCCTCGGCCGGCTCAGCCGCCGGGCTGTGCGGTGCTTCCATAGGTGCCAACGTTAGTCGCTGCCGGCACCGCGCCCACCCGCACCAGCAGGTCGGCGAGGCGGTCGGTGACCACCTCCGGGTGCTCCAGCATCACCAGGTGCCCGCCGTCCTCCACGATGACCAGCTCCGCGTCCGGCAGCAGATCGGCGATGGACTCGGTGTGCGAGCTCGGTGTGACCAGGTCCTTGTCGCCCGCCAGGGCGAGGGCCGGCACCTCGGCGAAGACGCCCAGCGCGTCCGACTTGTCATGGTCGGTGAACGCCGGGTAGAACTCCGCCACCACGTCGATCGGCGTGCCCTCGATCATCCGCTCCGCGAACCGGACGATCGCCGGGTCCACGTCCCGCGACGAGAACGAGTACCGCTTGATGAGCCCCGCGAAGAGGTCCGCGGTGGCCCCGCGGGCCCGCTCCACCAGCTGCGCCTGTGAGCCGAGCGCCCGCAGGACGCCCGGCAGCACGCGCCGTACGGCGTTGACGCCCGCCACCGGAAGCCCGTAGTTCACCTCGCCGAGCCGGCCGCACGACGTACCGACGAACGCGACGCCGACGACCCGCTCGCGGATCAGTTCCGGGTACTGGTCGGCCAGCGCCATCACCGTCATGCCGCCCATCGAGTGCCCGACCAGGACGAGCGGCCCCTCGGGCGCCGCCGCGTCGATGACGGCCTTCAGGTCGCGGCCGAGCTGGTCGATGGAGACCGGCACCGAGTCCGGTCCCAGCCGCTGGGCGACACCGCGCCCGGAGCGGCCGTGGCTGCGCTGGTCCCAGTGCACGGTGCGCACCAGGCCGCGCAGGGCGGCGCGCTGGAAGTGCCAGGAGTCCTGGTTGAGGCAGTAGCCGTGGCTGAAGACGACGGTGACGGGCGTCGGCGTCCTGCTGCCGAACAGACGGCGCCGGCGCGGTGCGGGCGCGCCGCTCTCCGCCGTGCTCTCCGCCTCGGCCTCGTCGACCTCGTAGTACAGCTCGGTGCCGTCGTCGGCGGCGGCGCGGCCCGGGGTGCCGCGCAGCGCGCCGTAGGGGCCCGCCGCGTCCAGCGCGAGGCGCGCCTTCCTGCGCATGCCGCGCCCGACCGTGAGCCGCTCCATGGCCACGCCGGCCGCCGCGCCCGCCGCGACGACGCCTATCGCGGTACCGGCGAAACCGGCGCGGCGCCAGTTGCCGGCCGCCGCGGCCTCCACCGCGCTGGTCTCACTCACCACGCCTGCTCCTCGTCGGTCAGGTCCCGCTCGCGTGCGACGCGTCCGTGGGCGTCACATCCGTGGGCGTCACGTCCGTATAGACGCGTGGTACCCGCGATCCAATCCGGGTCACGATCTCGTACGCGATCGTGTCCGCGGCCCGGGCCCAGTCCTCGGCGGTCGGCTCACCCTGGTCGCCTGCCCCGAACAGCACGACTTGTGCACCCGGCTCGACGACATCCCCTCCGAGGTCGACGACGAACTGGTCCATCGCGACCCGCCCGGCGACCGTCCGCACCTTGTCGCCGACCAGCACCGTCCCCCGGCCCGAGGCGTGCCGGGGGACGCCGTCGGCATACCCCAGGGGGACGAGACCCAGCGTGGTCTCGCGCTCGGTGACGTAGTGGTGGCCGTAGCTGACGCCGTGCCCGCCCGGCACGTTCTTCACCAGCGCGAGGCTCCCCACCAGCCGCATCACGGCTCGCAGGCCGAAGTCCGCGGCCGGACCGATCTCCGAGCTCGGCGAGACGCCGTACATGGCGATCCCGGGCCGGACGAGGTCGAAGTGCGTCTCGGGGAGGGTGAGAGTGGCCGGGGAGTTGGCCATGTGCCGCACCTCGGGCTCCACACCGGCCTTCTCGGCGTGGGCCAGCATCTCGTGGAACGTGTCCAGCTGGGCGGTGATGGAGGGGTGTCCGGGCTCGTCCGCGCACGCGAAGTGGGACCAGAGGCCGGTGACCCGGATCAGCCCCTCGGACTGCGCCTTGAGCGCCTCGCCGACGAGCCGGGGCCAGTCGGCGGGCTGGCAGCCGTTCCGCCCGAGGCCGGTGTCGGCCTTGAGCTGGACGCGTGCGACCCGGCCGGCCTCGCGCGCCGCGCGGGTGACCTCCTCCAGGGCCCACAGGCCGCTCACCGTCATGTCGAGCCGGGCCTCGATCCCCGCCCGCCACGGGCCGCCGGGCGTCCACAGCCAGCACAGGACGGGCGCGTCGATGCCGGCCGCCCGCAGGGCGAGCGCCTCGTGCGGCGTGGCGGTGCCGAGCCAGGTGGCCCCGCCCTCCAACGCCGCCCGTGCGCAGGGCACGGCCCCGTGTCCGTACGCGTCGGCCTTCACGACGCCCATGACCTGAACGTCCGTCCCCACGCGCCGCCGCAGGGCACGCACATTGGCGCGCAGCGCCCCGAGGTCGATCTCGGCGCGGGCGCGAAGGGTCTCCGGTGTCTCACTCATCGCGCCCAGTCTCTCAGGTGCCCGCCCCGGTTCTTCCGGTGTCCCCGCCCCGACAGGCGCGCCCCCGCCGCGTCGGAGGCGCACCCCGGCCGCGTCGGGGTCGCGCGCTCAGCCCACCACGTCCCGCCACGCCCCCGGCAGCGCGTCCGCCACGTCGTGGGCCGCGATCGGAGCCGAGCGGGCGGCGCGGCGGGCCGCCAGGCCGTGGAGGTAGGCGGCCACCGACGCGGCGTCGCCCGGCGCCAGGCCCGCCGCCAGCAGGGAGCCCGCCAGGCCCGACAGGACGTCACCGCTCCCGGCCGTGGCCAGCCACGCCGTACCCGTGGGGTTGACCCGGACCGGCCGCGCCGCGTCGGCCGGGGCGATCAGCGTGGTCGAGCCCTTGAGCAGTACCGTCGCGCCGTACCGTGCCGCCAGTTCCCGCACCGCCTCCAGGCGCCCGGCCTCCACCTGCTCGCGGGCGACGCCGAGCAGCGCGGCGGCCTCGCCGGCGTGCGGGGTGAGGACCGTCGGCGCCGGGCGGGACCGGACCGCGCCCGGCTCCAGGTGCCGCAGGCCGTCGGCGTCGACCAGAACCGGTACGTCCGAGGCCAGCACGTCCTCGACGCCCGGGGTGTCGCCGAGACCGGGTCCGATCACCCACGCCTGGACCCGTCCCGCCTTCGCCGGCGGCCCGGTGTGCACCAGCGTCTCCGGGTAGCGCGCGAGCACCGCGTCGCCCGCGGGCCCGACGTACCGCACGGCTCCGGCGCCGCCCCGCAGCGCGCCGGACACGGCCAGGACCGCCGCGCCCGGGTAGCGCGCCGACCCGGCGACCACGCCGACCACTCCGCGCCGGTACTTGTCGCTCTCCCCGGCCGGAACGGGCAGCAGCCGGGCCACGTCGGCGTGCTGGAGGGCCTCCAGCTCCGGCGCCCCGGGCAGCGACAGCCCGATGTCGACGAGCCGGACCGCCCCCGCGTACGCGCGCGCCGGGTCGATGAGCAGCCCGGGCTTGTACGCGCCGAACGTCACCGTCGCGTCCGCCCGTACCGCCTCCCCCGCGACCTCGCCGGTGTCGGCGTCCACGCCGCTCGGCAGGTCGACCGCGACCACGACCGCGCCGCAGTCGCGCGCCGCCCGCGCCACGGGCACCGCGTCGGGGCGCAGCCCGCCGCGCCCGCCGATGCCGGTGATGCCGTCCATGACGAGGTCGGCCCGCTCCAGGGCGGCGTACGGGTCGTGGGCGACCCGGCCGCCCGCGCCGCGCAGCGCCGCCAGACCGCCCTCGTGGGCCCGCGACCCGAGGAGCACCGCCGTCACGCCGGCTCCGCGCCGCGCCAGGCGGGCGCCCGCGTACAGCGCGTCGCCGCCGTTGTCGCCGCTGCCGACGAGCAGGACGACCCGCGCTCCGTAGACGCGGCGCAGCAGGCCCGCGCAGGCCGCCGCCAGGCCCGCAGCGGCCCGCTGCATCAGCGCGCCCTCGGGCAGACGCGCCATCAACTCGGCCTCGGCGGCCCGTACGGTTTCCACACGGTAAGCGGTACGCATGAGGTCAACCCTCCGCGATCACCACCGCCGACGCCACCCCCGCGTCGTGGCTGAGCGACACGTGCCAGTGCCGTACGCCCAGCTCGGCCGCCCGGGCGGCCACCGTCCCGCGCACCCGCAGCCGCGGCTGCCCGCTGTCCTCGACGTACACCTCGGCGTCCGTCCAGTGCAGCCCGGCCGGCGCACCGAGCGCCTTCGCGATGGCCTCCTTCGCGGCGAACCGCGCCGCGAGCGACGCGACACCGCGCCGCTCCCCGCTCGGCAGCAGCAGCTCACGCTCCAGGAACAGCCGCTGGGCCATGCTCGGCGTACGCTCCAGCGCCGCCGCGAAGCGGTCGATCTCGGCCACGTCGATCCCCACCCCGATGATCATCTGCTCCCACTCACTCCACCGTCACGGACTTCGCGAGGTTCCGCGGCTGGTCCACCTCGTTGCCGCGGGCCGTGGCGAGCTCGCAGGCGAAGACCTGGAGCGGAACCGTCGACACCATCGGCTGGAGCAGCACCGGTGTCACCGGGACGCGGATCAGGTGGTCCGCGTACGGCACGACCGCTTCGTCGCCCTCCTCGGCGATCACGATCGTACGCGCGCCCCTGGCGCGGATCTCCTGGATGTTCGACACGATCTTGTCGTGGATCACGGACCGCCCGCGCGGCGAGGGCACCACGACGACGACCGGCAGGTCCTCCTCGATCAGCGCGATCGGCCCGTGCTTGAGCTCGCCGGCCGCGAAGCCCTCGGCGTGCATGTAGGCGAGCTCCTTCAGCTTCAGCGCGCCTTCGAGGGCCACCGGGTGGCCGACGTGCCGGCCCAGGAACAGCACGGTGTTCTTGTGCGCCAGCGAACGCGCCAGTTCCCGCACCGGCTCCATGGTCTCCAGGACCCGCTCGACGTCGTCCGCGATCCCGGCCAGGTCCCTGACCACGGCCCGGATCTCGTCGCCCCACTTGGTGCCGCGCACCTGCGCCAGGTACAGCGCGAGCAGGTACACGGCGACGAGCTGCGTGAGGAACGCCTTGGTGGAGGCGACCGCCACCTCCGGTCCCGCGTGCGTGTACAGCACCGCGTCCGACTCACGGGGGATCGTCGACCCGTTGGTGTTGGAGATCGCCAGCACCTTCGCGCCCTGCTCGCGGGCGTGCCGCAGCGCCATGAGGGTGTCCATGGTCTCTCCGGACTGGGAGATGGCGATCACCAGCGTCCGGTCGTCCAGGATCGGGTCGCGGTAGCGGAACTCGCTGGCGAGCTCCACCTCGCACGGGACGCGCGTCCAGTGCTCGATGGCGTACTTGGCGATCAGCGCCGCGTGGAACGCGGTCCCGCACGCCACGACCACGACCTTGTCGGCCTCGCGCAGCACCTCGTCGGGGATGCGGACCTCGTCCAGCGTCAGCGACCCGCTCCCGTCGATCCGCCCCAGCAGGGTGTCGGCGACCGCCTTCGGCTGCTCGGCGATCTCCTTGAGCATGAAGTAGTCGTAGCCGCCCTTCTCGGCCGCCGAGGCGTCCCAGTCGACGTGGTACGACCGCACGTCGGCGGGCGTCCCGTCGAAGCCGGTGACCGTCACCCCGTCCCGGCGCACCTCCACCACCTGGTCCTGCCCGAGCTCGATCGCCGAGCGGGTGTGGTCGATGAAGGCGGCCACGTCCGAGGCGAGGAACGCCTCGCCCTGCCCGACGCCGACGACGAGGGGAGAGTTGCGCCGGGCGCCGACGACCACGTCGGGCTCGTCGGCGTGGACGGCCACCAGCGTGAAGGCTCCCTCCAGGCGCCGGCACACCAGCCGCATCGCCTCCGCGAGGTCACCGCAGGACGAGAACGACTCGGCCAGCAGATGGGAGACGACCTCGGTGTCCGTCTCCGACGCGAGGTCGTGCCCGCGACGGGTCAGCTCGGCGCGCAGCGCGGCGAAGTTCTCGATGATGCCGTTGTGGACGACGGCGACGCGCCCGGCGTTGTCCAGGTGCGGATGCGCGTTGGCGTCGGTCGGCCCGCCGTGCGTCGCCCACCGGGTGTGCCCGATGCCCGTCGAACCGGTCGGCAGGGGCCGGGTGTCCAGCTCCTTCTCCAGATTGACCAGCTTGCCCGCCTTCTTCGCCGCGGCCATCCCGCCGTCGGCGAGCACCGCGACGCCGGCCGAGTCGTAGCCCCGGTACTCCAGCCGCTTGAGGCCCGCGATCACCACATCAAGCGCCGACTGCCCGCCGACGTAACCCACGATTCCGCACATGGCGGCAGCCTAAGCCCGGCCGCGGGGAGGGAGCAGGAGGCCGAGCCCGGGCACGCGGAGCGAGCGACGGGGCGGCGGGCCGCGTGTCGAGCGCGCGGGGGCCGCGTCACGCCTTCGCGCGGTACGCCCGCATCGCCAGCGGGAAGAACACCAGCGCGATCCCCGCCGCCCACACCAGCGACCACAGCACCGGCCGGCCCACCTCGCCGCCCAGCAGCAGCCCGCGGAAGGCGTCCGACAGATGGGTCACCGGGTTGACGTTCACCCACGCCTGGAGCCAGCCGGGCATGGTGTCGACGCGGACGAACGCGCTGCTGGTGAAGGTGATCGGGAAGACCAGGGTGAAGCCGAAGGCCTGCACCTTCTCCGCGTCGCCCGCCAGCATCCCGATGAGCACCGCGACCCAGGAGACGGCCGCGGCGAAGGTGATGAGCAGCAGCGTCCCCGCCAGGAAACCGCCGGCGCCGCCGGTGATGCGGAAGCCGAGCGCCAGCCCGAGGGCGATCATCAGGATCACCGCCCACAGGTGCTTGGCCAGGTCGGCGGTGATCCGGCCGATCAGCGGCGCGGACCGGGCTATCGGCAGGCTCCGCAACCGGTCGAACACGCCCTTGGTCAGGTCGGTGTTGAGGGCCATCGCCGTGTAGATGGTCATGAAGAGCGTGTTCTGGACGATGATCCCCGGCAGCGCGTACTTCAGGTACGCGTCGGGCGACCCGGCCATCTGCCCGCCCATCACGTACGTGAAGAGGAACACGAACATGATCGGCGTGATGCTGTAGTCGACGAGCTCCAGCGGGTTGTGCTTGACGGCCACCAGGCTCCGCCACGCCATGGTGGCGGTCTGCCGGAGCGCCGCGCCCGTCCGCACCCGGCCGCTCGCGGTGACGGCCGGGCTCACGCCCGTCACGGCGGTCATGCCGAACTCACCGCCTTCTCGATGTCGCTGTCGTCCGGCTCGGGCGTCGACCCGGGGGTCTCCGGCCCGGCGCGGTGGCCGGTCAGCGCCAGGAACACCTCGTCCAGGGACGAGCGGCGCAGGGTCAGCTCACCCACCGCGATCCCCGCCCCGTCCAGCCGCCGGACGACCGCGGGCATCAGCTCCGGGTCGTTCACCGGGACGGTGATCACCTCGCCCTCGATCTGGGTCTGCGCCCCGGTGGTCTGCGCCACCAGGGCGTGGGCCGCCGCCAGGTCCCCGCCGTGCACCGGCCGCACCTGGAGGACCTGTCCGCCCACCTGTGACTTCAGCTCGTCGGGGGTGCCCTCGGCGATGACCCGGCCCCGGTCGATCACCACGATGTCGTCGGCGAGCATGTCCGCCTCGTTCAGATACTGCGTGGTGAGCAGGGCCGTCACCCCCTCCGCGACCAGCCCGCGCAACATGTCCCACAGCTCACCGCGGCTGCGCGGGTCCAGGCCGGTCGTCGGCTCGTCGAGGAAGAGGATCCGCGGCCGGCCCACCAGGCTCGCCGCCAGGTCCAGCCGGCGCCGCATGCCGCCGGAGTACGTCTTCACGGCGCGTCCCGCCGCGTCGGTCAGCCCGAACCGCTCCAGCAGCTCCGCCCCCCGCGCCTTTGCCTCACGCCGCGGTATCCCGAGCAGCCGCCCGATGAGCAGCAGGTTCTCCGTGCCGGTGAGGTTCTCGTCGACCGCGGCGTACTGCCCGGTCAGGCCGACCAGGGAGCGCACCACGCCCGCCTCCCGGACCACGTCGTGCCCGGCGACGGCCGCCCGGCCCGCGTCGGGCTGGAGCAGCGTGGCGAAGATCCGTACGGCGGTGGTCTTGCCCGCGCCATTGGGCCCCAGCAGCCCCAGTACCGTCCCGGTGCGGGCGGCCAGGTCCACGCCGTCCAGCGCCCGGGTCTCCTTGAACCGTTTGGCCAGGCCCTCGGCCTGGATCGCGTACGCGTACGTCATGAGAGGTTCCCCTCGGCTCGGGGTGTGCTCCGCAGGGCGGCGGCCGTCGGGCGCCGACGCCCACCCTTCCCACAACTGTGACGCACGCCACTGACATTCCACCGCGGGGAGGGTGACCGAGCCCACCCCCCACGGCGCCCCCGCACCACCGACAATGGCCAGGTGATCACCTCGCCGACACGAAGCGCCGCCGCCCCCCGCCGCCCGGAGGCCACGCCGTACGTCGATCTCACCCGCGCCGAGTGGAGCGCCCTGCGCGAGAAGACCCCGCTTCCGCTGACCGCCGAGGAGGTCGAGCGGCTGCGCGGCCTGGGTGACGTGATCGACCTGGACGAGGTGCGCGACATCTACCTGCCGCTCTCCCGTCTCCTCAACCTGTACGTCGGCGCCACCGCCAATCTGCGCGGCGCGCTGAACACCTTCCTCGGCGACGTCGGCGAGAAGAGCGCCCAGCGCGGCACGCCCTTCGTGATAGGGGTCGCGGGCTCCGTCGCCGTCGGCAAGTCGACCGTCGCCCGTCTCCTCCAGGCGCTGCTCGCCCGCTGGCCCGAGCACCCGCGCGTCGAACTGGTCACCACCGACGGCTTCCTGCTCCCCATGAAGGAGCTCAGGGAGCGGGGCCTGATGTCGCGCAAGGGCTTCCCCGAGTCGTACGACCGGCGCGCGCTGACCCGGTTCGTCGCCGACATCAAGGCGGGCAAGGACGAGGTGACCGCGCCCGTCTACTCCCACCTCATCTACGACATCGTGCCCGGCAAGCGCCTGACGGTCCGCCGCCCCGACATCCTCATCGTCGAGGGCCTCAACGTCCTCCAGCCCGCGCTGCCCGGCAAGGACGGCCGCACCCGCGTCGGCCTCGCCGACTACTTCGACTTCTCCGTGTACGTCGACGCCCGCACCGAGGACATCGAGTCCTGGTACCTGAATCGTTTCCGCAAGCTGCGCGAGACGGCCTTCCAGAACCCCTCCTCGTACTTCCGGAAGTACACCCAGGTCGGTGAGGAGGAGGCCCTCGCGTACGCCCGTACGACCTGGCGGACCATCAACAAGCCCAACCTGGTGGAGAATGTGGCGCCGACGCGCGGCCGTGCGACCCTCGTGGTGCGCAAGGGCCCGGACCACAAGGTCCAGCGGCTCTCCCTCCGCAAGCTCTGACACTCCCGAAGGGACCGCGGACACGTGCTGCATCTGCGCCTGATCGTGCCGGCCGACCGCACGGACGAGGTCGTCCGCACGATCGAGAAGAGGGTCGGCACGACCCACCTGGTCGTCCTCGCGGGCGCCGCCCGCGACCCGTCGGGCGACGTGGTCGAGTGCGACGTGGCGCGCGAGGCCGGGGACGAACTGATCAACGACCTGTGCGCGCTGGGCATCAACGACTCCGGGGCGATCAGCGTCGACGACGTCGGGCTGTCGCTGTCGAAACGCGCGGAGAAGGCGGAGAAGGACGCGCCGGGCGAGGGCGCCGACGCGGTGGTGTGGGAGCAGCTGACGGAGGCGACGCACGAGGAGTCGACGCTCAGCGTCACCTACGTCGCGTTCCTGTCCCTGGCCACGATGATCGCGGCCTGCGGTGTGGTGCTGGACAACGCCATCCTCATCGTGGGCGCGATGGCGGTCGGCCCCGAGTTCGGCCCGCTGGCCGGCATCTGCACGGCGCTGGTGCAGCGCCGGCCGCGCCTGGCCGTCCGGTCGCTGGTCGCCCTGGTGGTCGGGTTCGCCATGGCGATGGCGCTGACGGTGGTCTTCAGCCTCGGGATGAACGCGACGGGCCTGTTCACCGCGACCATGCTGCACGGCGACCGCCCCAACACCGGATTCATCTACGCACCGGACTGGTTCTCGTTCGTCGTCGGCCTGCTCGCGGGCGCCGCCGGAACGCTGTCGCTGACGTCGGCGAAGTCGGGCGCGCTGGTCGGGGTGGCCATCTCCGTCACCACCGTCCCGGCGGCGGCGAACGCCGCCGTGGCGCTGGGTTACGGCGACCTCGTCCAGACGAAGGGCTCGGTCGAGCAGCTGCTGCTGAACCTGCTGGCGATCATCGTCGCCGGCACGCTGACGCTGCTGACGCAGAAGTACTTCTGGGCGCGGCAGCGCCGGCGTACGCTCCCCGCCTGACGCCACGACGCGAAAGGGCGCCCCACCGGCGACGGCGGGGCGCCCTTTCGCGTCTCGCCGGTGCTCAGCCGAGGGCGGACTTGACCACGTCGGCGAGCTGTCCGGCGACCGCGCGGGCCTGCTCGATGTCGGCGGCCTCGACCATCACCCGTACGAGCGGCTCCGTGCCCGAGGGGCGCAGCAGTACGCGCCCGGTGGAGCCGAGCTCGCGCTCGGCCTGGGCGACGGCGGTGCCCAGCTCGGCGGAGGTCGTCACCCGCGACTTGTCGACGTCCTTCACATTGATCAGCACCTGCGGCAGCCGCTCCATGACCCGGGCCAGCTCGGCCAGCGGGCGCCCGGTGGCGGCCACGCGCGCGGCCAGCAGCAGGCCGGTCAGGGTGCCGTCACCGGTGGTCGCGTGGTCCAGGACGATGACGTGCCCGGACTGCTCGCCGCCGAGCGCGTACCCGTGCTCCTTCATCGACTCCAGGACGTACCGGTCGCCGACCGCCGTCTGGACGAGCTGGAGGCCCTCGCGCTCCATGGCCAGCTTGAAGCCCAGGTTCGACATGACGGTGGCGACAACGGTGTCGCCGCGCAGCGTCCCGGCCTCGCGCATGGCGAGCGCGAGCACGGCGAGGATCTGGTCCCCGTCGACCTCGGCGCCGGTGTGGTCCACGGCCAGGCAGCGGTCGGCGTCCCCGTCGTGGGCGATGCCCAGGTCCGCACCGTGCTCGACGACGGCGGCCTTCAGCATCTCCAGGTGGGTGGAGCCGCAGCCGTCGTTGATGTTGAGGCCGTCCGGGGTGGCGCCGATGGTGATGATCTCGGCCCCGGCCTGCTGGAACGCCGCGGGCGAGACGCCCGACGCGGCGCCGTGCGCCTCGTCGAGGACGACCTTGAGCCCGTCGAGGCGGTTGGGCAGGACGTTCATGAGGTGGGCGACGTACTGGTCGAAGCCCTCGTGGTAGTCGGCGACGCGGCCGACCCCGGCGCCGGTCGGCCGGTCCCACGGCTCACCGTTGCGGTGCTGGTCGTACACGGCCTCGATCCGGTCCTCCAGCTCGTCGGCCAGCTTGTGGCCGCCGCGCGCGAAGAACTTGATGCCGTTGTCCGGCATGGCGTTGTGGCTCGCGGAGAGCATCACGCCCAGGTCGGCGCCGAGCGCGCCGGTGAGGTACGCCACGGCCGGCGTGGGGAGCACCCCCACCCGCATGACGTCGACGCCCGCGCTGGCGAGACCGGCCACGACGGCGGCCTCCAGGAACTCTCCCGACGCACGCGGGTCCCGCCCGACCACGGCGGTCGGCCGGTGTCCTTCAAAGGTCCCCGCTTCGGCGAGCACATGCGCCGCCGCGACCGACAGGCCGAGCGCGAGCTCCGCCGTCAGATCCGCGTTGGCGACACCGCGCACGCCGTCCGTGCCGAAGAGTCGTCCCACAGCTGTCCTCCGAGTCACTCCGAAAAAGCAAGGTAAAGAGTAAAGACGTACGCCCCGGCAGCACGGAGGTGCCGCCGGGGCGTACGGATGAGCAGACCGAGCAGGCGATTAGCGCTTGCTGTACTGCGGGGCCTTGCGGGCCTTCTTCAGACCGGCCTTCTTGCGCTCGACGGCACGGTCGTCGCGGCTCAGGAAGCCGGCCTTCTTGAGGGCGCCGCGGTTGTTGTCCACGTCGGCCTCGTTCAGCGCGCGGGCCACGCCGAGGCGCAGGGCGCCGGCCTGGCCGGAGACGCCGCCACCCGAGATGCGGGCGATGACGTCGTAGCGGTTGTCGAGCTCGAGCACCTTGAAGGGCTCGTTGACTTCCTGCTGGTGCACCTTGTTCGGGAAGTAGTCCTCGAGGGTGCGACCGTTGATCTTCCACTTGCCGGTGCCCGGGACGATCCGGACGCGGGCGATGGCGTTCTTGCGACGGCCCAGGCCGGCGGCCGGCTGCGGCTCGCCGAAGCGGGACGCCACGGACTCGGAGGTGTACTCACCCTCGACGGGCACCTCGGACTCGAAGGTGGTGACCTCGGCGTAGGTCTCCTCGCCCTCGATGGGGTTCTCAACAGTGGTCTCGGCCACGATGCTCCTCAGATTCTTTTCGTCTTAGGGGGTGGCCGGACTTACTGCGCGACCTGGGTGATCTCGAACGGAACCGGCTGCTGGGCAGCGTGCGGGTGGTTCTCGCCCGCGTAGACCTTCAGCTTCGAGAGCATCTGACGGCCGAGGGTGTTCTTGGGGAGCATGCCCTTGACGGCCTTCTCGACAGCCTTCTCGGGGTTCTTCTCGAGCAGCTCGTCGTAACGGACGGACCGCAGACCACCCGGGTAACCGGAGTGGCGGTAGGCCATCTTCTGGGTCCGCTTGTTGCCGGACAGATGCACCTTGTCGGCGTTGATGATGATGACGAAGTCACCAGCGTCGACGTGCGGCGCATAGATCGGCTTGTGCTTGCCCCGCAGAAGGGTGGCGGCGGTGGTCGCCAGACGGCCCAGGACGATGTCCTGCGCGTCGATGATGTGCCACTGGCGCGTCACATCGCCGGGCTTGGGGCTGTACGTACGCACGGTCGTAGCCTTCGCTTCTTCAGTGAGTGTGTCCTGACAAGGCCACCCGGACGATCACGACAGCCTTGACCGCACGTCGGGGACGCAACCCGAGTGCGTGTCGCTGGTCATCGGCCCGGTGGACCGGCGTAGCGGCCTCTCACGTGAGAACGAGCAAGCCAATACGCATAACGAACCAGAAGGATACTCGCGCGCCCCCACCCGGGTCAAAAGCGCCCCTTGCGGCAGCGGGGGCCGCACCCTCCACGGGAGCCGCCGGCGCGCGGGCGGCACGCGGTCATCGGCTACACCGGCGGCCCGTCCCCGCCCCGGCCGAGGGCCGCCTGCGGCGCGCCGGCCTCATGCCGCGGTCGTCACGGGGCCGGGGCCTCCACCGGCTCCGTGACGAAGCGGACGGAGGCCTCCAGCTTGCGGGCCAGGGCCTGGGCCTCCTCCGAGGTGTCGGCGCCGACCGCGATGTGGGCGACGCGGTTGCCGACCGAGCGGTGTTCCTCGATGACGTCGCCCGGGGCGACGGCCAGCTCCGCGTGGATCAGGTTGGGGTGGGCCAGCACCTCGTCCCACCCCTCCACCGCCACCAGCCGGCCCGTCGGCGGGGTGAGGAAGCGGATCGCGGAGCCGCGCACCGGCTTCAGGGCCGCCGTGTCGACGGGGTTGCCGAGGACGTCGTCGAACACCAGCCCGAACCACTCCAGGCCGGGGATGACGTGCGCCAGCATGCGGTGGATCCAGCCACCCGCGTTGCGCACGTGGACCTCGCCGAGGACGGCGCCGCGCTCGGTCCACCACAGCTCGACGTGGAACTGCCCGTAGCGCAGCTCCAGCGCCGTGAGGGCGGCGACGACCTGGCGTTCTATCTCCCGGGCGGTGTCCTCCGGGAGGATCGCCGGGATGACGTACTCGGTCTCGAAGAAGTTCGGCGGCGGCAGCAGCTCCTTGGAGGTGAGGGCGAGGACGCGCGGCACGCCGTCCACGAAGACGCCCTCCGCGCTGTACTCGGGCCCTTCCACGAACTCCTCGACGATGAAGGAGCCCCGGCCCTCCTCCGGCAGGAAGTCCAGCGCCGCCGCGAGGTCCTCCGGGCCGTCGATCCGGGTGACGCCCTCACTGCCCATGGCGTCGCGCGGCTTGACCACCCACGGCCCGGTGGACCCGCCGAGGAACGCGCGGGCCTCCGCCTCGTCGGCGCAGACCCGGAACCGCGGCTGGAGGAAGCCGGCGGCGGCCAGGGCCGCTCGCGCCTCGTCCTTGGTACGGACCCGGTGGACGGCGTGCGGGGGGTTCCCCGGTCGCCCGAGCGCGTCCGCGGCCTCGGCGACCGCCTCCTGCGCCATCTCCCGTACGCCGAAGACGACGTCGAAACGGTCGCCGGCCGCCGCCCGCTCGCGCACCCAGGCCGCGGTCGCGCCGGGCGCCTCGAAGTCGACGGCCGACGCCGCGTCGGCGAGGGCGGTGATCGTCGGGGTGGCGGCGAGGGTCCCTTCCTGGTTGGTGACGTGAATCCGCAGTCCGCGCTTGCGGGCCTGGCGTATCGCTGTCTCGACGACGTCGACGGCGAGGGTGGCGTTCCCGGCGCCGCCGACGAAGAGAAGCTGGGGGGTGGCCGGCTCGGCCATCTGTGCTCCCGGGGTGGTGATGTGTGCAGACATGGTTCGGTCGGTCAGATCGTGAGCAGAAGTTTTCCGGTCGTCGCCCGGCTCTCCAGGAGTCGGTGCGCCTCGGCGGCGTCCCGGAGGGGCAGCGTCGCGTGCAGGCGCGGTGTGATGACGCCGTCCGCCAGGTGGCCGAAGACGGCGCCGCCCGCGGCGCGCAGCGTCTCGGCGTCGTACACGTAGTCCTTCATGGTGGGACGGGTGACGAACAGGGAGCCCCCGCCACGCAGCTGCTCGATGTCGAGCGGCGGCACGGGACCGCTGGACAGCCCGCACAGCGCGAGCAGACCGCGCCGGCCCAGGGAGCGCAGGCTGGTGAGGTACGTCGCCGCGCCGACCGAGTCGTACACCACCCGGGCGCCCCGGCCGTTCGTCAGGTCCCGCACGGCGGTGTCGAAGCCGTCGTATCCGATGGCGTGGTGCGCGCCGGCCTCGCGCGCGGCCTTCTGCTTCTCGGCGGTGGAGGCGACCGCGATCACGGTCGCCCCGCGGGCCGCCGCCAGCTGGACGAGGAAGCGCCCGAGACCGCCCGCCGCCGCCAGCACCACCACGGTGTCGCCCTCGGCCACCGGGTGGGTCTGGTGGGTGAGGTAGTACGCCGCCAGGCCCTGGAGCGTGACGGCCGCCGCCGCGGCCAGGTCGACGCCGTCCGGTACGGGGATCAGCTT
This sequence comes from Streptomyces sp. NPDC006368, assembly GCF_040612535.1. Lineage (NCBI taxonomy): Bacteria > Bacillati > Actinomycetota > Actinomycetes > Kitasatosporales > Streptomycetaceae > Streptomyces > Streptomyces sp. NPDC006368. Next base: position 197,610 of record NZ_JBEXQK010000001.1, on the reverse strand, counting down.
GTCCTGGTGGACCACGGTGTACTCGGCGTAGGCGCCGAGCTGGGTGGCGTAGGCGACCCGGGCGCCCTCCGCGAACGCCGTGACGCCCTCGCCGAGGGCCGTGATCACACCGGCGGCCTCCTGACCCGGGGTGAACGGGGCCTCGGCCGGGTAGCTGCCGTTGCGGTAGTAGACGTCGATGAAGTTGACGCCGGCCGCGGTGTTGCGGACCAGGACCTCGCCCCTGCCCGGTACGGGCACCTCGGTGTCCGCGAGGGTGAGCGCGGAGGGCCCGCCGGGGCTGGTGACGCTGATGGACTGCATGCTCTTCCCACTCCAGGTCGTGCTGTGGCCGCCGGGTGCCGGCAGCCACCGGGTTCAGGACGGTGCCGCGGGACTCTCGCCGAAGACGTTCAGGAAGTAGTTGATGTCCGACGTCAGCCCCTTCACCATGTCGCCGATGCGGGTGGCGCCTCCGGTGGCGGCGAGGCCGGCCTCGTTGCGTCGGCGCGTACGGTCGGAGAAGGGGAGTAACCCCGGGTCCAGGTAGCGTATGGCACCGTCGGCCGCGCGGCGGGGAATCACCTCGGAGCGGGCGTAACGACTGGCGCTGAAGGGGATGTCCAGCCGTCCCTCCGCGAAGGCGGCCTCGATCTCCTTGTGGACGCAGGCGGTTGCCAGGACCGGTTCCACGATCTCCGCCACCTCCTCGAGGATCCACTCCAGTTCGTGGCCCACCCGGTCCTCGTCGAGCGCGATGAAGTCCAGCAGCGGGGAGTTGGCGCGGGAGGCGAGCAGCAGCCCGTCGATGTTGGCGCGGGTGTCGGGGATGCCGTAGGCCTCCAGGTACGTCTTGGTGATCAGCTTGCTGGCGCCGCCCAGCCGGGCGACCAGCGCGCCGTAGAGGATGAGGTCCTCGGCGTGGGACCGCTCCCTGGGGAAGACGCCCATGAACTCGTGGAGCACGGCGTGGACTTCGACGCCCTCGGGGAGGTAGCGGGCCGCGAGGAGGGGGATCGCCCGCAGCGCGGCCACGTCCTGTTCGACGTGGCCGCCCTGGGGGTACGCCACCGAGATGCACCGCACCCCTTCGCGCGCGGCGGCCACGGCCTCCAGGACGCTGATGGCCAGCGAGATCGACGGGGGTACGAGCACGGCGGTGAGCGTGCCGAACAGCTCCCGGTCGATGACGAGTCCGCGCCCGGCGAGGTCGCCGCAGAGCGCGTCCACCTCCCGCCAGGCGGCCAGCGATTCGCTCAGCGGAACGGCCTTCGAGTACGGCAGGTTGTACGAGATCCCGCCGCCCTCGAAGGAGGTGATGCCGGAGGCCACCGAGGTTTCGAACAGCAGCCGCGCGTCCGGGGAGCCGTGCCGCACCTCCAGGGGCGCGGACACGGCTTCGTTCAGTTCGCGGCCCCGTTGCCACCCGTGGGTGACGAGGGGGTAGCCGTTGAGCTCGGCCGAGTTGCGCAGCAGTGCGGCCCGGGCGTTGTCGAATCGTTTCAGCCGGGTGTGCGAGTCGATGGTGAGCGTGAGGATGTCCGGTTTGGCGTGCCGTTCCAGGTCCCGCAGCAGGGTCATCATCTGGGCGTGCGAGCCGACACCGCAGCGCGGCTGCAGGGCGACGCGCCCGGCGGAACGCGCCGCGCGCAGCACCTCGGCGGCGGTCGGCTTCCCCCGCTGCCGGACGTAGGCGACGGACTCGTCCGGCGTGGGGAGCTCCGGGGGCACCGGCGGTGGGACGGCGTCGTTCATGAGGCGGACGAGGCGGACGAGGCGGTGGTCGGCCGTGCGGTACGGGCACGGAGCTCATCGAGGGTGGCCGGCAGGAGCTCCGGGTCGGACAGGACGACGTCGACGCCGATGCCGTGGAACCGCTCGATGTCGGCGGGGTTCTTGTAGCTGCCCACGGAGAGGTTGCCGCCGAGGATCACCGGGCAGTCCAGCAGGCCCTGGGCGCGGGCCGCGGGCAGGTCCTGGAGGTCCTCGTAGGCGTGTCCGTTGAGGCTGCCGATGATCACTGCCTCGGCCTCGGGGTGGTCGGCGTACGCGGCGGCGAACTCGGCGACCGAGGTGCAGGTGCCGACATTGACGACATGGAATCCCTGGGCGCGCAGGGCATGGGCGATGAGCTGGTTGGCCACGACATGGGCGTCGCTGGCCGCCACACCGAGAATGACGGTGCGTTTGACGTTTTCGTGCCGCATGGAGAACCCCCGGATGTCTTGTGGACGGAATTACTTCTCAGAACGGCGAACTCGGATATCAGTCGTCGAACGCGGCGAAGAGTTCACGCTTACTGACCTCACGCAGCCGTGCGACGTTGTATTCCTCGGGGTCGGCGACGGACAGCGAGTCGAAGACCAGGTTGATCGCGGCCACCAGCCCCCAGGCGTGATGGTATTCCGGCCACCCGGGACTGCCTTTGTCGGCGTCCGCCTGGCGCTCGAAGATGTAATTCGCCCATTTCGGCGTCGAGGGGTAGCGGTGGTGGAAATCGTGGACCACGGTGTCGCCGGTCAGGACGAGGTAGCGCGCGGGCGCGTGCACGAACAGCATCCGCGCCGTCCACCTGCACCAGGCGGTGACGCGCCGCACCGGCGGCAGGGCCGGGGACGGTGCCGCCTCGCCGATGAAGATGGCGTTGGTCAGACTGCCGAAGTACTGCTTGCCGCGGCGCTCGGTGACGTCCGCCGCCGGGAAGGTGTGCTTCACGCACAGCCGCAGCGTGTTGCTCACCTGGAACAGCGGGAAGAGCGGCACGAGCCAGCCGACGATCAGCATCGGCCAGGTGCCGGTGGCGACGGTCGCGGCCACGGCGACACCGTAGAGGCCGACGCTCGTCACCTTCTCGCTGGTGTCCGAGGCGTGCCAGAAGGAACGGGCGCGTGCCACGGCGAAGTTGAGGTGGAACCAGGGGGAGAAGATCTTGCCCAGCACGCGCCGCCACATCTGCCGGCGCTCCATGCCCGGGTGCAGGTCCAGGCTGACGAGGAAGGCCTGGACCGTGGGGTCCCGCAGCGTCATGTGGTGGGCCGCGTGGTGGTCGCTGACGTGCTCACGGCTGTAGCGGGCGAAGTTCTGGATGATCAGCAGGCTGGAGGTGGCCCGGCCGATCGCGGCGTCCAGCCGGCGCTTGCGGTACATGTTCCGGTGCGAGCACTGGTGGTAGATCATCATCCGCAGGTTGCGCATGCCGTGCAGGGTGATGGCCCAGCCCGGCAGGACGAGCAGCAGCCAGGGGCCGGCCAGGCTCATGCCGGTGCAGCTGATCGCGAGACCGAGCAGCATGGACAGACCGGCGGTGGTCAGGTGAAATCCGGGAGTCCACCAGGACAGGGGTCCCTGCCCGGCGATCGGCTTTCCCGTGAATATGGTGAGCGGATACTGGAGGAACCGAGGCAGGGCGCGCATGGTTTCGCGGGGATCTGAGTAATCCGCAATGCCTTCGGTTCGGAAGCCACTTTCGATGGCCGCCATCGCACTCCTCAAGGTCAGGGATCAAATCGGCGCCGGAGAGGGAGAGGCGCTGTCTGCGCGTCCGGTATCGGCGCCACATAAACTCTGTGACTGGGTGCGTCATTGATCTTTGCAGGCGGTCGCTGCCGAGGTCAACACTTTATCGAGAGGTCAGGATGCCTCCCTGCCGGACTGCCGAAATTAATTCGGCGTGAATTCATGCCGTCGTGTTATGGGCCTGCTGCTCGGGCAACTCGCGCCGGGAGCGCACCGGGGAAAGGAAGACCGGCAGGAAGGCCGTCGCCATGAACACTCCGCCGACCCACAGGGTGGCCTGCACGCCGGCCAGCTCGCCCAGCACACCGGACATCGCGGCGCCGACGGCCAGAGCCCCCGTCAGCAGGAAACGGAAGGTGGCGTTCATCCGGCCGAGCAGCACATCGGCGGTCATCCGCTGACGGAGGCTGACACCGATCACGTTGTCCATGCCGACCTTGAACATGGCCACGAACCATCCGGCTCCGGCCAGGAAGAGCCAGGGCCCCCGGTCGACCAGCGGGACGAGCAGTCCGGCGGGCGCCAGACACAGCCCGGCGAGGCCGAGGGTGCGCCCGTAGCCCACGCGGGTCGCGACCGGCCGGGCGCAGCGGGCGCCGACCAGCAGCCCCGCCCCGCCGGCGGCCCAGAACAGACCGAGCGCGCCGGGCGAGAGGCCGAGTTCGCGGACGAACCAGACCGGAAGCATGGTGTTCACCACCGCTGAGCCCAGATTGCCCAGAGCCGCGGTGAGCGCGAGCGCCCGGAGCTCGGGGTTGCCGAAGACGTGCCGTACGCCCTCCGCGATCTGTGTCCGCAGCCCGGCGGCCTTCACTCCGGCCGGGGTGACCGGGGCGGCCGGGGCGGGGGTTCGCCGGATGGCGGTGAGCCGCAGGGCCGAGGCCAGGTGCGCCCCGGCGGTGACGAGAACGGCCACCGGCGCCGTGAGCAGGGCGACCAGCCCGCCGCCCGCGCCGCGTCCGGCCACGTTGCCCGCCGCGATCAGGGTGTTGATGTCGGCGTTGGCCTGAACCAGACCGTCCCGGCCGACCAATTGGGGCAGGACGCTCTGCGAGCCGACGTCGAAGAAGACGGTGGCGCAGCCGTTCAGCAGGACCACGGCGTAGAGCTGGCCGAGAGTGAGCACATCCAGCCACCAGGCCAGCGGCACGGTGGCGAACAGGATCGCCCGGCACAGATCGGCCGTGATCAGTACGCGCCGGTGGCTGAGCCGGTCCACCCAGGCCCCGGCCGGCAGGCCGATGACCAGGAAGGCGACGGTGCTGAGGGTGGCCAGCGCACCCACCTGGCCGGGGCGTGCGTCCAGGGCTGCCACGGCCACGAGCGGCACGGCCACATAGCCGATGTTGGTGCCGAGCTGGCTGAGCGCGGACGCGGTGAAAAGGGTGCGGAAGTCACGTAGTCGCCACGGAGAGTTGGGTCGCATGGTCCGTTCATCCGGTGGTTGGTCCGGAACCGCCGGTGTACGGAGGTTCCGTCGGAGCGGGGAGGGTGGGCCCCGGTTCGCCAGGCTTCGCGGGTACGGGAGGCGGCCGGAATTGGCCAGAAACAGATGCGGCTGAAAAGAGCGGCTGGATGGCTGAATTCTCGCCATACGGATTCGGCCACGCCCACCCCCCTCGCCCAGTCCGGGCGTTACTCGGACACGTCAGTCGGCAAGGATTGACGATATCTCGGCCTTGCGCAAGAGATCCATGTCACGAACCCGGTGTTGTTGACTCCTTTACGAACATTGGACGAACGAACCGCCTTAACGCGTTGACATGCGCTGAGGGTTGGTGTGATGGTCTGGGAGGTGTCGACCGGGGGGCGGCTTACCCTCCCCTGGCCTGCTGCCATGCGTGGAAATCGGGAAGCCCTCATTCCGCCAAAGTGATCTCCGCCGGCAAATCGGCCGAACCGGCATGAGGCGCTGTTCAACCCCCACAAAGGGCCCTGCACTGCCCGTTCAGGGTCACGAACCCAGACAAGCCAGGTGAGAAGTAGAGTGACCGCACGTACTGCGCTCCTGATCGGTGCCGCCGGTGGAATTCTCTCGGAGACCGCCCGAGGACTGGCCGAGGAAGGGCACTCGCTCGTCCTCTTCGACAGGAACGAGGACGCCGTCAGGCGTCTCGCGGACGAGCTCGCCCCCAGGACCAAGGTCGAGGTGGTCGTCGGGGACATCACCGACATCCCCGCCGCCGAGCGCCTGCTGACCTCCGTCGTCGAGCGGCACGCACCCTCCATCCTCGTCAACGGCGTCGGCGGGGACACCCGCGTCATCGGCTACGCCGACCTGGAGCGCGGCCACTTCGAGGAGACGTACCTGGAGAACGTGGTCAGCACCTGGATCGCGATCAAGGTGTGCGCCCCCCGGATGGTGCGGGACGGTTACGGACGCATCGTCAACTTCGCTTCGGCGGGCGGGCGTACGTACAGCCACTTCAACAATGCCGCCTATGTCGGGGCCAAGGCGGCCGTCATCGGCATGACGAAGCAGATGGGGTACGAACTGGCCGGCACCGGCGTGGTGGTGAACGTGGTGGCCCACGGCCCCATCGCCACCGAGCGCGTGGCACGGGCCTTCGAACTCCGCGACGAGGAATCGAAGAAGGCGGTGCTGTCCCGGCTGCCCATGGGCCGCTACGGCACGGTGACCGAAGCCGTCGGCAGCGTGCTGCACCTGTGCTCCGAGAGCGCCGGCTACTCCACGGGCTCCGTCATCGACATCAACGGCGGCCTCTACATGTGAGGGGCGTCCCCACCCCTCGGTAAGAAAAAGCGCACAAGGAGCTGGTGTGGCGAAGTTTGTCGTCGAATTCGAGTACAACGTCGACCGGGCCGGCCGCCAGGGCCTGCACCCGGCGCATGCCGAGAACCTCTACCGGCTGGCCGACAGCGGTGTCCTGCTGCTCGGCGGCCCGCTCGTGGGCGAGAACGCCGGACTCCTGCTCTACGAGGCGGCCGACCGCGACGAACTCCAGCGGATTCTGGACGACGAGCCCTATGTCAAAGGCGGAATCGTGGCGAGCACTCGAATCCGGGAATGGGAACCGGGTAAAGGCAGCTGGATATCCGCGCTGAACCGGTCGGAAGAGGGCTCCAGTGCGGAAGGAAACCACTGACATGCTTTCATTCCAGCAGGATGCACTGCACGGGGGAATCGCCGACCCCGAGATGGATTCCATGCGAATCCTCAGCGAGACGGCACTGAGATTCCCCGACGCCCTGTCGTTCTCATCGGGCGCTCCGTACGACGGCAACCACGACCTGAACAATCTCACCCATTACGTGGACCGCTATATCGAGCACCTGCGTGACGAAGGTGTGCCGGAGCAGCGCATCACCCGGCTCCTCTTCCAGTACGGGCCGGTGAACGGCCTGATCCAGGACGAGGTCGCCCGCATGCTGAAGCAGGACGAGAACATCGACGTCCCGGCCGAAGCGATCATGATCACGCACGGCTTCCAGGAGGCGGCCCTGGTGGCCCTGCGCGGCCTGTTCGCCTCCCCCGACGACGTGCTGCTGTCCGTCTCCCCCGCCTACGTCGGCATCCGGGGCGCGGCGCGCATGCTCGACATCCCGATCCGCGGCATTCTCGAAGGGCCGGACGGGCTCGACCCCGAGGCCGTGGCCGAGGCCGCCCGCGCGGTACGGGCCGAGGGCAAGCGCGCGGTCGCCCTCTACCTGGTGCCCGACTTCTCCAACCCGTCCGGCACGGTGCTGCCGCTGGAGGCGCGCGAGCGGCTTCTGGAGGTGGCCGCCGAAGAGGACTTCGTGGTCCTGGAGGACAACCCCTACGGCCTCTTCGCCCGTGACGGCGAGTCGATGCCCACCCTGAAGTCCCTGGACACCCGCCGCCGGGTCGTCTACCTCGGCTCGTTCGCCAAGTCCGCCTTCCCGGGCGCCCGCCTCGGCTACCTGGTCGCCGACCAGGAGGTCACCGACGCCACCGGGGCCACCCGCACCCTCGCCCAGAGCCTCTCCAAGGCCAAGGCGATGTTCACGGTCGGGTCCTCCACCCTCTCCCAGGCGGTGATCGGCGGAATCCTCGTCGAGAACGGCTACGACCTGCGCTCCGCCACCCGTGAGCTCGCCGCGGTCTACCTGGAGCGGCTGGACGCCACCCTGGAGGCGCTGGCCGAGCACTTCCCGGCCGGCGAGGACCACGGGGTGACCTGGAACACCCCGCGCGGCGGTTTCTTCCTCACCCTGACCGTCCCCTTCACCGCGGACCTCGCGGCGATGGAACGTTCCGCCAGGGACTACCGGGTGAGCTGGGCGCCGATGAGCATGTTCTACCTCGACGGCGGCGGCCGGCGGGAAATGCGGCTCGGCTTCAGCAACCTGGCCCCGGAGGCGATCCGCGAGGGCATCTCGCGCCTCGCCCGCTTCATCAAGGAGACCCCGCGCGAGACTCCGGAGGAACAGGCATGAGCACCTCCCCGTCACCCGCCGCCCCGGCGCCCGGCACCACGCCGCCGACCGCCGTCGTCGTGGACGGCTACTCGGCCGGCAACTTCTACCCGGCGGCCTTCACCGCGGTCGGCGCCCGCGTGATCCACGTGCAGAGCACGCCGGAGCTCATCCCGACGATGCTCGCGCCGGACCTCACCGCGTACGCCGAGAACATCGTCTGCTCCGAGGAGGACCGGCTCGTCGAGCTGCTCCGCCCGTACTCCCCCGTCGCCGTCGTGCCCGGCCAGGAGTCCGCGGTGCAGCCGGCGGACCGGCTCTCCGAGGCGCTCGGGGTGAAGTCCAACGGCACCGCGCTCTCCGCGGCCCGCCGTGACAAGTACGAGATGATCGAGGCCCTGCGCCGGGCCGGGGTGCGCTGCGCGGACCAGTACAAGAGCGACGACGCGGAACTGCTCGTCAAGTGGGCGCAGGACCACGGCAGCTGGCCCGTGGTGGTCAAGCCGATCAGCTCCGCCGCCTCCGACGGCGTGTTCATCTGCGACAGCGCCGAGGAGGTGCGCGCCGCCGCCCGGCACGTCCTGGACACCCGCGACATCTTCGGCTTCGCCAACGCCGAGGCGCTCGTCCAGTCGTACCTCAGGGGCACGGAGTACGTCGTCGACACGGTCAGCTGCGACGGGCGGCGCTTCGTCTCCGGTGTCTGGCAGTACGACAAGGTCCTGCTGCCCTCCGGCCAGAACATCTACAACCGCGACATCCTCCTGTCCCCGGACGAGGACCCCGTCCCCGCGCTGATCGACTACATCCACGAGGTGCTCGCGGCGCTGGACGTCCGCTGGGGCCCCGCCCACGCCGAGGTCATCGTCACCGACCGGGGGCCGGTCCTGGTCGAGATCGCCACACGGCTCAACGGCCAGCTCAACCCCGGCTTCCAGGAACTGTGCCTGGGCGCCGACCAGGCCGGGCTCACCGCGCTGGCCTACACCCGCCCGGAGGAGTTCCTCCGGGAGTACGCCGGCCGGGTCTACCGCAAGCTGCGGTCCGCGTACAGCTACAACCCGGGTACCACCCTCGACGGTGTCGTGGCGGAGGTCGACCAGGAGATCGTCGCCCGGATCAACGCGCTGCCCAGCGTGTTCCTCACGAGCGTCAAGTACGCGCCGGGGGCCCGTATCCGCCCGACCACCGACCTGCTGACGGCCGCGATGAGGATCTACCTGACCTCGGCCGACGACGAGCAGCTGGTCGCCGACTACGAGACGGCGCGTGAGCTGAAGGACTCGGTCTACCGCCTGGCGTGACCTCACGCCCCTTCGCCTTCCCCACCACACCACCCATGCTGGAGGACAGCAGTGCACAGCCGTATCGGCCTCTTCCTGTCACCCGTCCACGAGACGGGGCAGGACCCGCATCTGGCGATTCACCGCAATCTCGACCTGGTGGAGCACGCCGACCGCCTGAACTTCGACGAGGCATGGTTCGGTGAGCACCACACCCTGGGCTGGGGTCTCGTCGGCGCGCCGGAGACCATGATCGCCGCCGCGAGCCAGCGCACCCGGCAGATCAAGCTCGCGCACGGCGTGGTCCCGCTCTCCGGGCACCACCCCTTCCACGTCGCCAGCCGCGCGGTGCACCTGCACCACCTCGCCCGGGGCCGCTACATCCTGGGCGTGGGCCCCGGTGTGCCCTTCGACGCCGGCATGTTCGGCCTCGACCCGAAGGTGCAGCGCAAGCGGCTCGACGAGGCCCTGCCGACCGTCCTCGAACTGGTCAACGGTGACGAGCGCGTCACCCAGAAGACCGACTGGTACGAGCTGAAGGACGCCAAGCTCCAGCTGCCCCGGTTCGGCCCCGGCCCGATCGAGGTGGCCATGGCCACCTCCGGCACCTCGGTGACCAGCCCCCGGCTCGTCGGCCGGTACGGGCTGAGCATGACGTCCTTCGCGCTGCCGTTCGCCCTGATGACACCGGGTGCGCCGGACCACATCGGGCTGGCCCAGCAGTGGAAGCACGCCGAGGAGGCCGCCGACGAGTTCGGGCAGACCCTGCGCCGCGAGGACTGGCGCATCGCCCTGCCGGTGCATGTCGCCGAGACCAGCAAGCAGGCGTTCGCCGAGGTCCGCGAGGGCTACGACCGCTGGCTCTTCGAGTACTTCGGCAAGGCCGCCGGCCGTGAGGTCCAGCCCCCCGGAACCCCGCGGGAGAAGCTCCTGGAGGCCCGGGTGGAGGCGGGCGGCGCGCTGGTCGGCTCCGTCGACGAGGTGGTCGCCGGAATCCGCCGCATGCAGGAGGCCACCGGCGGTTTCGGCACCCTGCTGGTGTACGTGGCGGACTGGACCTCGTACGAGAACACCAACCGCAGCCTGGAGCTGCTCGCCCGGCACGTGGCACCGCGGATCACCGGTGCCGCGGCCCGTCCGCAGGAGGCCGTCGACTGGGCGATCGCCGGTCGCGCGGCGCGGTAGCCGCAGCCGATTTCCCGCGTCTCGGGCCTGATCCCAAGGACAGGCCCCAACGGCGGCGCGGGCGTCCCGGCAATCCCGGGACTCCGCGCCGCCGGTGATCCGAGGCCCTCACCGCCGACCAAGACCGTCCGCCGGACCGAGTGGAAACGCATCGCATGCTGCAACAGACCGAGCCGGTACAACACCCCCTGGATCAGCGCTCGTTCCGTGACATTCTGGGCCGTTTCACCACCGGAGTCGTGCTCGTGACCGCACAGGCGGCGCACGGCCCCGTGGGGATGGCCGTCAACTCGTTCACCTCCGTCTCGCTCGACCCGCCGCTCGTCGCGCTGTGCGCGGCGTACACCTCGACCACCTGGCCGGACATCCGGGCGACGGGGAGCTTCGCGGTCACCATCCTCGGCGAACGCCACGCCGGGCTGTGCCGCCTGTTCAGCGAGCGCGGTGCCGACCGGTTCGCGGGCCGTGACTGGGCGTACACCCGGGCCGGACATCCCATTCCGGCCGACGGACTGGGCTGGCTGGACTGCGAGATCACCGCGATTCACCCGACCGGTGACCACGAACTGGTCGTCGCGTCGGCAGCCGAGGGCGCCCTGGCCGACTCCGCGGAGCCGCTCGTGTTCCACGCGGGCCGGTTCCGCGGGCTCGTCGCCTGAGCCATCCGCGGCCACCGCGGCCACGTGAGCCACCGGGGTCATGACTGACCGGCACCACTGTCAGAACGAGTTGAGGGAGAAACCGAAGCCGTGGGCAGTTCGCACTGGCACGAGCACTGGAACGCGCGCCGCAGCCCATTCATCGAGGAGTGCCGGCAGGCCCGCGCGACCCTGCTGGCGGACCTCAAGGACCCCTACGGGGCGCAGGAACGGGTCCTGAACGACATCATCGCCCTGTGCGCCGACTCGCTGCGATGGAAGGAGCGCGGTTACGACGCCGTCACCGCCGACCCGACGACGTTCCGCGACGTCGTCCCGGTGATGCGGTACAGCGACTTCACCGCGGACATCGACCGCGAGACCCGCACCAAGGGCGGTGTCCTGTCGTGCAGCCCGGTGCTGCGCTGGCTGAAGACCAGCGGAACGACCGACGTCCCGAAGCGGATCCCGTACACCCTGCACTGGCTGCTCACCTACCGCATCCCGGCGATGCAGGCCATGTGGGGCACGTACATGGAGCACCACCCCGAGATCCTCGCTCACCCGCACGCCACACTCGACACCCAGACCGTGTACGACAACGTCGACGACTTCCTGTATGGCGTCCAGTACCAGGCGATCAGCAACCGCCACCCGCGGATCAACAGCCGGGACTGGAACCCGCCGTGGTCCGCGGCCCCGTGGTTCGGCACCGAGGCGCCGTCCTCGCACGCCGGGCGGATGTACCACCGGATCCGCCACCTCGTGGGCAAGAAGCTGCACTTCATCTCGGCGATCAATCCGAGCACCCTGATCTCGCTGCGGGACCTGATCGCCGCGCACGGTGCCGAGCTGGTCCGTGACCTCGCCGAGGGCACGCTGGAGGGCAGGCCGTACACCGACCCGGACCCCGAGGCGGCCCGCCACCTCCAAGGCGTCCTGGACCGGGGCGAGTTCGCCCTCACGGACGTCTGGCCCTCGCTGCGGCTCTACAGCTGCTGGCTGTCGTCCTCCGCCGGGCTCTACCAGTCCCGGCTGGACGCCGTGCTGCCGGGCGTCGCCGGCATGCCGTTCATGAGCTGCGGCACCGAGGGAGTGACCACCGTCCCGGTCGACGACTCCCTCGACAGCCAGCCCCTCGCGGTGAACCAGGCCTTCTTCGAGTTCGTACCGGCCGAGGTGGAGCTGGGCGCGCTGCTGGACGCGGGCCAGCGGGTCGACACCCTGCTGTTCGACGAGGTGGTGGAGGGCCGCGACTACCACCTGATCATGACGCAGGCCAATGGCCTGCACCGGCTGTGGAGCGGGGACATCTACCGCGTCGACCGGATCACGGACGGCACACCGTGGGTGCACTTCGTCCACCGCAACGACATCTACCACTCCTTCACCGGCGAGAAGATCACCGAAGCGCAGGTCACCCAGGCCATCGAACAGGCCCTGGCGGACCTGGGGCTGCCGGTCGGGCTCTACATGTGCGGGCCGCAGTGGGCCGAACCGCCCCACTACGTGGTGGTCGGCGAGACCACCGAGCCGGGGCCGGAGCTGGACCGGGCGCTGTCGGAGACGGTCGACCGCGCGCTGGGGACCATCAACATCGAGTACGCGTCCAAGCGGAGCAGCGGCCGGCTCGGCCCGCTGTCCTTCGCCACGGTCCCGCACGGCGCCATCGCGGCCTACGCCGAATCACGCCGCCAGCAGGGCAACGCCACCCAGTACAAGTACAAGCCCTTCCAGAAGGACACCGACTTCGCCGCCGACCTCCTCGGCGTCACGGCAGCGACGGGAGCGCACCGGTGATCGAGACGAAGAGGCCGCCGCAGAACCTCCGCCGGGAGATCATCACGCTCCCGGCCGACGACGGCACCGAACTGGCACTCCACCTGTGGCAGCCCAGGCAGCGGGCCAAGGGAGCGATCTTCTACTTCCACGGACTGCAGAGCCACGCCGGCTGGCTGTGGGAGGTGGGTCCGCGATTCGCCGACAACGACATCGCGTTCTTCGTCCTGGACCGGCGCGGCAGTGGCATCAGCGGCGGACCGCGCCACGAGGTCCCCGATGTGGACACCGTGATCGCCGACTACACCGGCGCGCTGGCCCACGTACGGGAGCTGATCGGCGACGAGATCCCGCTGACCCTGTTCGGGCACTGCCTGGGCGGCTCGTTCCTGGCCGCCCTGCTGCACCACCGCGCCTTCACCGTCCGTTACGACGCCGCGGTCTACTGCTCGACGTGGCTGGGGCGGCTGCACTCGCTGCTGGGCGGGGAGGAGCGCGCGGCGCTGGCCGCCGAGCGCTCCACGGAGCTGTGGGACGCGGGGCTGAAGTCGCAGGACTTCACCGACGACCCGCGCTACCGGCACTTCATCGACCACGACGACCTGGCCCTGCGGGAGATCACCCGCCGGTCCCGCGCCACCCTGCTGGGCCTGGAACGCCTCTACCTGGACCCGCACCACCCGGACCGGCGGGAACTGCCGGACGTGCCCGCGGCGTTCGTGTCCGGTCTGACCGACCCCATCATCGATCTCGACGACACCCACCGGGTGTTCAACCGGATGGTCTCCGACGGGGGCATGATCATCAAGTTCCCGACCGACCGGCACTACCTCTTCTACACCGATGTCCGCGACGACGTGGTCGACTGGGCGTCGGCGTACACCCTGCTCCAGGCCGTGGACCGCGATGTCTGAGGCCGAGGCGCGGCTGTACCGGGTGGCGCTGCCGATGCGCATCGGCTTCGACCACCCGGCGGCCCGCCGCTCCACCAGCGACAGCCTCGTGCTGAGCCTGACCGTCGACGGGGTGACCGGCCTCGGGGAGTGCGCGCCGCGGTCGTACGTCACGGGCGAGACGACCGCGAGTGTCACCGAGGCCCTGCGCCGCGTCCCGATGGACCGGCTGTTCGCCCGGCTGCGGGAGGCGGCGCCGCAGGAGCTTCTGGCGCGTCTGCGGGAGGACGGCTTCGAGGCGGCCCTCGGCCTGGACCTGACGGGCGCCGGGGCCGCCCGGCCGGAGGACGGCGCGGGACCGGAGGGCCCGGAGCGGCCCGGCGCGCACAACAACCTGGTCTGCCTGCTGGAGACGGCGGTCCTGGACCTCCTCGGCCACCGGCTCTCCGCCCCGGCCGCCGAGCTCCTCCCCGCCACCGCTTCGGGAGCCGCCGGCCCGGCCACCCTGCCGGTGTCGCAGGTCCTCGACCTCAGCATCGAAGTGGAGGAGTTCCTGGACACCCGGGGCCCCTTCCACTTCGTCAAGGTCAAGGCCTCCGAGGACATCGACCGGGACGCCCGCACGGTCACCGCCATCCGGGACCGGCTCGGCCCGAAAATTCCCGTCATGGTCGACGCCAACATGAGCTGGACCCCCGCCACCGCCGTGCCGTACGCGCGGCGGCTGCGCGACGCCGGGGTCGACCTCGTGGAGGAGCCACTGCCCCGGCGCTCCTGGGAGGCCCTGCGCACGCTGCGCCGCGCCTCCGGCATCCGCGTGATGCTCGACGAATCGGTGTGCACGCTCGCGGACGCCCGCGCCGCGGTGGCCGCCGAGGCGTGCGACGCCGTGAACGTACGCGTCGCGAAGAACGGCGGCCTGCTGAACGCCGCGCGCCTGGTCGCGTACGCGCGGAGCGCGGGCCTCGCCTTCCAGATCGGCGTGCAGGTCGCGGAGACGGGCCCGCTCATCAACGCCGGCCGGGCGCTGGCCTTCCGCAGCCCCGACGCCCTGACCGTCGAGGCCGGCCAGTCCGACCGGTTCTTCCCCGGCCCCGAGATGATCGTCTCACCGCGCCCCCTGGTGGACCGCCGGGCCAACACCCTCGCCCCGCCCCCCGGCCCGGGCTTCGGGATGCGCCTGACCCCCGCGGCCGCCCGCTGGGCGGTCCTGACCTGGGCCCATGGCCACTGGTATCCCACCACCCCCGAGGAGAACTCACGATGACGGTTCTGTACGAGTGCGTCCACCAGGGCGAACGGCACTTCGGTCTCGGCTCGCCCGAGGACACCGTCCTCGGGCTGTACCCGCTGGGCGACACCGACCTGCGCGGCGCCCTGCTCGCGGCGGGCGGCGACACGGAGGCGTTCATCAACGCCGTGACCGAGGGCCGCACACCGCTCCCGGTCCCGGCCACCGACGTACGCTTCCGGCCCCCGCTGCTGCCGGAGTCCGTCGGCGACGCCCTGGTCAGCGGTTTCATGGCCACCCACAACGTCAAGGTCGACGACAGCACGCAGACGCAGCCCAACTGGTTCTTCAAGGGCCTCGGCGACGTACTGAAGGTCCCCGGCGAACCGCTGCGCGCGCCGGCCGGCTCCGTCGCGCTGACCGAGGAGGCGGAGGTCGTCCTCGTCTACCTCACCGACGAGCACCGCACCCCGCACTACGCCGGATACACCTTCGGCAACGACCTCACCGACATCGGCCGCTTCAAGCGCCACAACGGCCACCTGTCGTACGCCAAGCTCTGCGACGCCGGCGTGGCCCCCTGGCTGTTCCTGGGCACCCCGCCCCGCCACGTCGCCGGCCACGTCACCATCGAACGCGACTCCACCCCGGC
This sequence comes from Streptomyces sp. NPDC006368, assembly GCF_040612535.1. Lineage (NCBI taxonomy): Bacteria > Bacillati > Actinomycetota > Actinomycetes > Kitasatosporales > Streptomycetaceae > Streptomyces > Streptomyces sp. NPDC006368. The sequence goes on along the minus strand of NZ_JBEXQK010000001.1, from coordinate 182,056 downwards.
CTGGGAAGGCACGTTCACCACCGGGATCAAGGCTCTCCACTACGGCCTGCGGGACATGATGTCCGGCCTCTTCTCCCACGAGGCCCTGCTCCACCCCGGCCGGGTGCACTACGTCTACCTCGGCGCCGACCGCAGCAGCTTCCACGGCGGCTTCACCATGGCCGACGGTGACCGGGTCGAGATGCGGTTCACCACGCACGGTGTCCGGCTGTCGAACCCGGTGTCCGCCCCCTGACCGTCGACGCGGCCCGGCCCCGGCGCGGTGGGGCGGCGTGCCCTACCGCGCCCGGTCCACCCTCCGCTCGTCCCACACCGGCTCCGACGTCTCCCGGACGACACCATCGGCGCCGAACACCAGGAAGCGGTCGAAGGCCCGCGCGAACCAGCGGTCGTGCGTGACGGCGAGGACCGTGCCCTCGTACGCCTCCAACCCCACCTGAAGCGCCTCGGCCGACTCCAGGTCCAGGTTGTCCGTCGGCTCGTCCAGCAGGAGCGCGGTGGTCCCGGCCAGCTCCAGCAGCAGGATCTGGAACCGGGCCTGCTGCCCGCCGGAGAGCCGGTCGAAGACCTGGTCGCCCTGGCGCTCCAGCTCGTACCGCCGCAGGGCCGACATCGCGCCGCCCCGGTCCTTGGCGTGCTCGGTCCACAGGATGTCCACCAAGGACCTCCCCGCCGGCTCGGGGTGGGCGTGCGTCTGGGCGAAGTGCCCGGGCACCACCCGCGCGCCCAGCTTCCACTCACCCCGGTACGCCACCGACGGGTCCCCCGCCAGGAGCCGCAGGAAGTGCGACTTGCCGGACCCGTTCGAGCCGAGCACGGCCACCCGCTCCCCGTAGAAGACCTCCAGCGAGAACGGCTTCATCAGCCCCGTGAGCTCCAGGTCCGCGCACGTCACCGCCCGCACCCCCGTGCGGCCGCCGCGCAGCCGCATCCGGATGTCCTGCTCGCGCGGCGGCTCCGGCGGCGGACCGGCCTCCTCGAACTTCCGCAGCCGGGTCTGGGCGGCCTGGTAGCGGGAAGCGAGCCCGTCGTTGTACGCGGCCTTGTTCTTCAAGGTGTGGACCAGCTGCTTGAGTTGCGCGTGTTTCTCCTCCCAGCGCCGTTTCAGCTCCTCGAACCGCGCGAACCGCTCCCGCCGCGCCTCGTGGAAGGTCGCGAAGCCGCCTCCGTGCACCCACACGTCGGACCCCGCGGGCCCCGGCTCCACGGCGACGATCTTCTCCGCGGCCCGCGCCAACAGCTCCCGGTCGTGCGAGACGAACAGCACGGTCTTGCGGGTCTCGGCGAGCCGCTCCTCCAGCCACCGCTTGCCCGGGACGTCGAGGTAGTTGTCCGGCTCGTCCAGCAGGAGGACCTCCTCCGGGCCGCGCAGCAGCGCCTCCAGGACGAGCCGCTTCTGCTCTCCCCCGCTCAGCGTCCGCACGTCCCGGAACTGCGCCTTCTCGTAGGGGACGCCCAGCGCGGCCATGGTGCACATGTCCCAGACGGTCTCGGCCTCGTACCCCCGCGCCTCCGCCCAGTCGCTCAGCGCCTGCGCGTACCGCATCTGCGCCCTCTCGTCGTCGACGGTCATGATCAGGTGCTCGGCCTCGTCGACCACTGCCGCCGCCTCGCGGATCCGGGCGGGCGCGACCGACACCAGCAGGTCGCGCACCGTCCGCTCGTCCCGTACGGACCCGACGAACTGCGGCATCACCCCCAGCCCGCCGCCGACGGTCACCGTGCCCCCGTGCGGCTGGAGCTCCCCCGAGATCAACCGCAGCAGCGTCGTCTTACCGGCGCCGTTCGCGCCCACGAGCGCCACGACGGCACCCTCGCCCACCCGGAACGACACGTCACCGAGCAGCACCCGCCCGTCCGGCAGGTAGTACTCCAGATGCGCGACCTCTACATGACCCATGCCGCGATTGTCGCCGGGGAACGGTCGCGGTCCCAACCGGTTTAGGATGCGCGGCATGAGCTTTGGGGGATCGCAGTGGCCGCAGGAGCCGCACCAGCAGAACCAGACGTACGGACAGCAGGCCCATACGCCGGACTGGAGCGCGCTCGCCGAAGCCTCGGCCGCCCGCCAGCGCCGTAGGCGATGGCTCCTCATCGGCGGCGGCGCGCTCGCGACGGCCCTCATCGGCACGATCATCGCGGTCGCGATCGTCTCCACGAACAACGGCACCACCGATGACAACAGGGTGGCGGGCGACACCACCGCCCCCGAGCTCCCGGACGCCACCACCGAACCGCAGCCGTCCTTCTCGTCGGTCGCTCCCCCGCCCCCGCCGAACCCGATGGACTTCATCAACAGCGCCCGGAAGGACAGGGCACCGCTCACCCCGGAGTCCCTCTTCCCGGGCAAGAAGCTCACGGTGGGCGACCGCGTCTACAAGAAGGGTGCTCTCGCCTCCACCACCACGTGCGCGGCCGCCGCCGAGGACGGTCTCGGCGCGATCCTGCAGAAGCACGGCTGCACCCGCGTGATCCGCGCCACCTACGAGAGGGACGGTGTGGCGATCACCGTCGGTGTCGCGCTGTTCGACACCCAGGCCGCCGCCACCAAGGCCAAGGAGGAGGTGCGGGGCGGTGTGCTCCCGCTGGCCGGCTCCGGCGTCGACGGCTTCTGCCGCTCCCAGACGGTGTGCCTGCGCCGCGCCAACGCGCTCGGCCGGTACGCGTACTACACGCAGGCCGGCTTCACCAGCGGCAAGAAGGTCACCAAGGCCGACGACGCCGTCTTCAAGACCAGCGACGACCTCGGCACCTTCGCCTTCAACCAGATCTACGCCCGCGGTCGCGCCCAGGCGTCAGCAGCAGCCGCCGGCGGCCAGTGACCGCTTGTTGCGGGCCTCCAGGTTGCGGGCGGCCAGCAGCTCGTCGGCCGGGTAGCCGACCTCCTCCAGCGTGAGGCCGTGCGGCCGTACGACATGGACGGCCGAGTCCCGGACCCCCGCGGCCAGCACCTTCCCCGGCCACTCCACCGGCCGGTGCCCGTCGCCGACGAAGAGCAGCGCCCCGACCAGCGAGCGCACCATGTTGTGGCAGAAGGCGTCGGCCCGGACCGTCGCCTCCAGGACGCCGGACGGCAGCCGCTCCCACCGCAGCTCCTGGAGCGTACGGATGGTGGTGGCGCCCTCGCGCCGCTTGCAGTAGGCCGCGAAGTCGTGCTCGCCGACGAGCCGCTCGGCGGCGGCGTTCATGGCGTCCACGTCCAGCGGCCAGTCGTGCCACAGGACGTGCCCGCGCAGCAGCGGGTCGACGCCACCGGGGTTGTCGGTCACCCGGTACGCGTACCGCCGCCAGATCGCCGAGAACCGCGCGTTGAAGCCGCTCGGTGCCTCCGCGACGCGCCAGATCCGCACATCGTGCGCCAGCCGCCCGGCGAGCCGCCGCAGCAGCTTGTCCCGGTGCTCGGCCCACAGCGTCTCCGGCAGGTCGACATGGGCGACCTGCCCGCGCGCGTGGACACCCGCGTCGGTCCGGCCGGCCACGGTCAGCTCGTACGTCTCGGACGACCGCGTCACGGTGCGCAGCGCGTCCTCGATCTCCCCCTGGACGGTGCGCTGACCGCCGGCCTGCTTGGCCCAGCCGTGGAAGTCCTTGCCGTCGTACGACAGGTCCAGCCGCACCCGTACGTAACCGGGCTCCACCTCATCGCTCACGCGACAGATCCTCTCAGAGCAGTACAACGCGGAACGGGCCCGCCCCCGTGAGGGAGCGGACCCGTCCGTCAGCCTTCAGAAGCCCTCGGAACGCGGTTCAGGCGTCCTTGGACTCGTCGGCCTTGGCCTCGTCAGCCTTGGCCTCCGCCTCGTCGGCCTTCGCCTCGTCGGCCTTGGCGTTGGCCTCGTCGGCTTCCTTCACCGCGCGCTTGGTCGCGGCCTCGGCCTCGGCGACGGTCGCCTTCTTCGCGATCTCGCCCTCGACCAGCTCGATCACGGCCATCGGGGCGTTGTCGCCACGACGGTTGCCGATCTTGGTGATGCGGGTGTAGCCACCCGGGCGCTCGGCGTAGCGCGGGGCGATCTCGGTGAAGAGCGTGTGGACGATGCCCTTGTCCGTGATCGTCTGCAGCACCAGGCGACGGTTGTGGATGTCGCCCTTCTTCGCCTTGGTGATCAGGCGCTCGGCGACCGGACGCAGGCGGCGGGCCTTGGCCTCGGTCGTGGTGATGCGGCCGTGCTCGAACAGCGACTTCGCGAGGTTCGCGAGAAGCAGCTTCTCGTGCGCGGCGCTGCCGCCCAGACGGGCACCCTTGGCGGGCTTCGGCATGGTGTTTCTCCTTGTGATCTGCACCGGCCGTATCAGGTACCGGTGTCAGGACCCCACAGGCGGACGCCTGCGGGCAGCGATCGCAGCTACTAGTACTGCTCGGTCTCGACGAAGCCCGCGTCCGCGTCGTCGTCCGCGCCGAAGGCGTCGGCGGCGGCGGTCGGGTCGAATCCGGGCGGGCTGTCCTTGAGGGCCAGGCCCATGCCGGCCAGCTTCGCCTTGACCTCGTCGATCGACTTCGCACCGAAGTTGCGGATGTCGAGCAGGTCGGCCTCGGAGCGCGCCACGAGCTCACCCACGGAGTGGATGCCCTCACGCTTGAGGCAGTTGTAGGAGCGGACCGTGAGCTCCAGCTCCTCGATCGGCAGCGCCAGGTCGGCGGCGAGCGCGGCGTCCGTCGGGGACGGACCCATGTCGATGCCCTCGGCGTCGATGTTGAGCTCGCGGGCCAGACCGAACAGCTCGACCAGGGTCTTACCGGCCGACGCCATGGCGTCACGGGGACGCATGGCCTGCTTGGTCTCGACGTCGACGATCAGCTTGTCGAAGTCGGTCCGCTGCTCGACTCGGGTCGCCTCGACCTTGTAGGTGACCTTGAGGACCGGCGAGTAGATGGAGTCGACCGGGATACGGCCGATCTCCTGGCCCACCTGCTTGTTCTGGACGGCGGAGACGTAGCCGCGACCGCGCTCGACGGTCAGCTCCATCTCCAGCTTGCCCTTGCCGTTCAGCGTGGCGAGCACCAGGTCGGGGTTGTGCACCTCGACACCGGCCGGCGGGGCGATGTCGGCCGCGGTCACGAGGCCCGGGCCCTGCTTGCGCAGGTACATCACGACCGGCTCGTCGTGCTCGCTCGACACGACCAGCTGCTTGATGTTGAGGATGAGGTCGGTGACGTCCTCCTTGACGCCCGGCACGGTGGTGAACTCGTGCAGGACACCGTCGATGCGGATGGACGTGACCGCCGCACCCGGGATCGAGGAGAGGAGCGTACGGCGAAGCGAGTTGCCGAGCGTGTAGCCGAAGCCCGGCTCCAGCGGCTCGATGACGAACCGCGAGCGGTACTCGTCGACAACCTCTTCGGTCAGCGAGGGGCGCTGAGCGATAAGCATGGTGTGTTTCCTTCAGTCGTGGACGCCCGCTATTTGACGTCCTCGGATACTGCAAGGGTACGGGCGGTACGCCCCCGAAGGGCCGTACCGCCCGGAACCCCGCAAAAACAGCCGTGCGTCAGACGCGGCGGCGCTTCGGCGGACGGCAGCCGTTGTGCGGCGTGGGGGTGACGTCCTGGATCGAGCCGACCTCGAGGCCGGTGGCCTGGAGGGAGCGGATCGCGGTCTCACGGCCGGAGCCGGGACCCTTGACGAAGACGTCGACCTTGCGCATGCCGTGCTCCTGCGCGCGGCGGGCGGCCGACTCGGCGGCCATCTGCGCGGCGAAGGGGGTGGACTTGCGCGAGCCCTTGAAGCCGACGTGGCCGGCGGAGGCCCAGGAGATCACGTTGCCGGACGGGTCCGTGATCGAGACGATCGTGTTGTTGAACGTGCTCTTGATGTGCGCGTGGCCGTGAGCGACGTTCTTCTTTTCCTTGCGGCGCACCTTCTTGGCAGCGCCCTGACGTCCCTTGGGGGGCATGTCTTAACTCCTACGGGAGGTGGTCGGTCCTACAGCGAAGACCGTGGACAGTCGTCCGCTGCGGACTACTTCTTGCCCGGCTTCTTCTTGCCGGCGATGGCGCGACGCGGGCCCTTGCGGGTACGGGCGTTCGTGCTGGTGCGCTGACCGCGGACCGGCAGGCCACGGCGGTGACGCAGACCCTGGTACGTGCCGATCTCGACCTTGCGGCGGATGTCGGCCTGGATCTCGCGACGGAGGTCACCCTCGGTCTTGAGGTTGGCGTCCACGTACTCGCGGATCTTGACCAGGTCCTCTTCGGACAGGTCACGAACGCGGGTGTTCGGGTTCACACCGGTGGAGGCGAGGGTCTCCTTCGCCAGGGTGCGGCCGATGCCGAAGACGTAAGTGAGTGCGACCTCCACGCGCTTGTCGCGCGGGATGTCAACACCGGAAACGCGTGCCATTCAATGGCTCCTGTGTGATCGGGGGTCTTCCGCAGCGCCGTTCTCTGGCCGCCGTACGAGGTACGGACCAGGTCCCCGGCCCCCGCCGGAGGTGTCGCCGGCCCTGTCAGGGCTTGGCGGGCGCTGCGTATGTACGAATTCGCTTGCGTCGCGCGAAGAACTGCGAGGTGCAGGTCGGCGTGCGTCAGCCCTGGCGCTGCTTGTGGCGCAGGTTGTCGCAGATGACCATGACCCGACCGTGACGGCGGATCACCTTGCACTTGTCGCAGATCTTCTTGACGCTCGGCTTGACCTTCATGGGATGTGAGGTTCTCCGGGTCAGTGCCACCACCCGCGCGGAAAGCGGGGTGCGGGCAAGATCTACTTGTAGCGGTAGACGATCCGCCCACGCGTCAGGTCGTACGGAGACAGCTCCACGACGACCCGGTCGTCCGGGAGGATACGGATGTAGTGCATCCGCATCTTGCCGGAGATGTGCGCGAGGACCTTGTGACCGTTCTGGAGCTCCACCTTGAACATGGCGTTCGGCAGGGACTCGATCACGGTGCCCTCAATTTCGATGGCACCTTGCTTCTTGGCCACGCTTCGCCCTTCGAATCGGCTACCTTGATCGACTCTCACACCCCGGGTGTGGACACACGGATGCACGAGAGCCGACGCATCAGTCTACGTCAGGGCATGGGAAAAGACGAATCGGGGAAGTGTGCCCACCCCGGAAGATCGTTACGCGGCTCGGCGGGGGCCGGTACGGGCCGGGCGAGCGGGGGCGATCCCCACGCCGGCCTCCGGCCGACGGGGGCGGCTCGGCGAGGGCCGGTCAGGCGAGCGGGTCGGGGGCCGCCGTGACGCCCAGCTCCGCCAGCTTCGCCTTGCCTCCGTCGGGGGCCGTCAGGACCAGCGGGCCGTCTTCCGTGAGGGCCACGGAGTGCTCCCAGTGGGAGGACCAGGTGCCGTCCGTCGTGATGACGGTCCACTCGTCCTCCAGGACCTCCGTACGCGGGGTGCCGAGGGACACCATCGGCTCGATGGCCAGGCAGAAGCCCGGGACCAGCTTGGGACCCTTGCCGCGCTTGCGGGAGACGTAGTTCAGCAGGTGCGGGTCCATGTGCATCTCGGTGCCGATGCCGTGGCCGCCGTACTCCTCGATGATCCCGTACTTGCCGCCGCCCGGCTTCGGCTGGCGGCGGATGTACGTCTCGATCGCCCGGGAGATGTCGACCAGCCGGTTGCCGTTCCTCATCGCGGCGATGCCCTGCCACATCGACTCCTCGGTCACCCGGGAGAGCTCCAGCAGTTCCGGCGCGTGACCGGAGCCGACGAAGGCCGTGTAGGCCGCGTCGCCGTGCCAGCCGTCGACGACCGCGCCGCAGTCGATCGAGATCACGTCGCCGTTCTTCAGGACCACCTCGTCGCTGGGGATGCCGTGGACGACGACCTCGTTCACGGAGGTGCAGATGGTGGCGGGGAACCCGCCGTACCCCAGGAAGTTCGACTTGGCCCCGTACTCGGCGAGGACCTTGCGCGCCACCTCGTCCAGGTCCTTGGTGGTGGCCCCGGGCACCGCGGCCTCGCGCGTCGCCGCGTGGATGGCGGCGACGACCAGCCCCGCCTCGCGCATCTTCGCGATCTGCTCGGGAGTCTTGATCTGCACCATGACGGCTGACGCCTTTCGAACGGAGAACGGGGTGACCTCACAACGATACGGCCGCACGACATCGGCCGCGGCGCCCCGAGGGGCACCGCGGCCGAGGTACGACACGTACGGGAGGAACTACGCGGCCTGCTCGCCCCGGCCCCGCAGCGCCTCCATGGCCCGCCCGGTCACGTCATTGACCTTGCCGAGCGCGGAGATGGTGACCACCAGGCCCTGGGCCTTGTAGTAGTCGATGATCGGCTCGGTCTGCGTGTGGTAGACCTCGAGTCGCTTGCGCACCGTCTGCTCGGAGTCGTCGTCGCGCTGGTACAGATCGCCGCCGCAGACGTCGCAGACGCCCTCGGTCCTGGGCTGCGAGTACGTCACGTGGAAGACGTGCGCACTGTCGTTGCGGCAGATGCGGCGGCCCGCGATCCGCTTCACGACCTCGTCCTCGGGGACCTCCAGGTCCAGGACCGCGTCCAGCTTCATGGACTCGGAGTCCAGCATGGCGTCCAGCGCCTCGGCCTGGGCCACGTTGCGCGGGAAGCCGTCCAGCAGGAAGCCGTTCACGGCGTCCGGCTGTTCCATGCGGTCCTTGGCCATACCGATGGTCACCTCGTCGGGCACCAGGTTGCCGGCGTCCATGTACGCCTTGGCCTGCTTGCCCAGCTCCGTGCCCTGGCTGATGTTGGCACGGAAGAGGTCGCCCGTGGAGATGTGCGGAATCGACAGGTTCTTGGCAAGGAACGCGGCCTGCGTTCCCTTGCCCGCACCGGGCGGTCCGACGAGGACGATTCGCATCAGCGGAGGAACCCTTCGTAGTTGCGCTGCTGGAGCTGGCTCTCGATCTGCTTCACGGTCTCCAGACCCACACCCACGATGATCAGGATGCTCGTCCCGCCGAACGGGAAGTTCTGGTTCGCGCCACCGAAGCCCGCCAACGCCATCGTCGGCACAAGAGCGATCAGACCCAGATACAGCGAGCCCGGCCAGGTGATCCGGTTGAGCACGTAGCTCAAGTACTCGGCAGTAGGTCGACCAGCCCGGATACCCGGGATGAAGCCACCATACTTCTTCATGTTGTCCGCGACTTCGTCGGGGTTGAACGAGATGGCCACGTAGAAGAACGCGAAGAACACGATCAGGAGGAAGTACACGGTGATGTAGTACGGGTGGTCACCCTTCACGAAGTGCGCTTCGATCCAGGTCTTCCAGCCCGCGGTGGAGCTCGAGAACTGCGCGATCAGTGCCGGGATGTAGAGCAGCGACGACGCGAAGATGACGGGAATCACACCCGCCTGGTTCACCTTGAGCGGGATGTACGTGGACGTACCGCCGTAGGAGCGCCGGCCGATCATGCGCTTCGCGTACTGCACGGGGATCCGGCGCTGGGCCTGCTCGACGAAGACGACGAGCGCGACCATCACGAAGCCGATCAGGATGACCGTGCCGAACTCGATCCAGCCCTTGGCGAGCTTGCCGCTCTCCTTGATGGCCCACAGCGCGCCCGGGAAGCCGGCCGCGATCGAGATGAACATCAGGATCGACATGCCGTTGCCGATGCCGCGGTCGGTGATGAGCTCACCGAGCCACATGACCATGGCGGTTCCGGCGGTCATGGTGATGACCATGACGATGGTGACGAAGATCGACTGGTCGGGTACGACCTCGCCCGCGACCGTGCAGCCGCTGAAGAGGGCGCCGGTACGGGCGGTGGCGACGAGGCCGGTGCCCTGGAGGATCGCCAGCGCGACCGTGAGGTAGCGGGTGTACTGCGTGATCTTCGCCGTGCCCGACTGGCCCTCCTTCTTGAGGGCCTCCAGGCGTGGGATGACCACGGTCAGCAGCTGCAGGATGATGCTCGCCGTGATGTACGGCATGATGCCGAGCGCGAAGATCGTGATCTGCAGCAGCGCCCCGCCACTGAACATGTTCACGAGGCCGAACAGGCTGTTGTTGCCCTGCTGGGCCTGGTCCACACACATCTGGACCTTCTCGTAGCTGACCCCGGGCACGGGGATGTGCGCCCCGAGCCGGTACAGCACGATGATGCCCAGCGTGAAGAGCAGCTTCTTGCGCAGGTCGGGCGTCTTGAACGCCCGGGCGAACGCGGTGAGCACGGTGCCTCCTGCGACCCCCGCGCTATGCGTCAGAGGTGACGGTCTTGAGGATCGACGAATACGTATCAGTCAAAACCGCGTGGCCCGGCCCATGAGTTCCCATGAGTTCCCATGAGTTTCCACGAGCGGACCGCGCGGCCCGGGGCCGGGGCCCCAAGTCATTCATTACAGCAACAGTGCACGCCACCTTACCGGCGGACATGCCCCCCTAGGAACGACCAACCGGGGATGCCCCTTTTGAGAGGCATCCCCGGTCGGATGTTCAAGCCATCGAGTCGTCTCAGACGAGCTCGGTGACGGTACCGCCGGCGGCGGTGATCTTCTCCTTGGCGGAGCCGGAGACGGCGTCAACCGAAACCTGCAGCGCCACGGAGATCTCGCCCTGGCCCAGGACCTTGACGAGCTGGTTCTTGCGCACCGCGCCCTTGGCGACCAGGTCGGCCACCGTGACCTCGCCACCCTGCGGGTAGAGCGAGGCCAGCTTGTCCAGGTTCACGACCTGGTACTCGGTGCGGAAGGGGTTCTTGAAGCCCTTCAGCTTCGGGAGACGCATGTGGAGGGGCATCTGGCCACCCTCGAAGCGCTCCGGAACCTGGTAACGGGCCTTCGTGCCCTTGGTACCACGACCGGCCGTCTTACCCTTCGACGCCTCACCACGACCGACACGGGTCTTGGCGGTCTTGGCGCCCGGGGCGGGACGGAGGTTGTGGACCTTCAGCGGGTTCTGCTCCGCCATGTCAGTCGACCTCCTCGACCGTCACGAGGTGGCGGACGGTGTGCACCATTCCGCGGAACTCGGGGCGGTCCTCCTTGACGACCTGCGTGTTGATCCCCTTGAGGCCAAGGGAGCGCAGGGTGTCGCGGTGGTTCTGCTTGCTGCCGATGTACGACTTCGTCTGCGTGATCTTGAGGCGGGCCATTACGCACCCGCCCCGGCACGCGCACGGAGAAGAGCCGCGGGGGCGACGTCCTCGAGGGGCAGACCACGGCGAGCCGCGATCTCCTCGGGACGCTGCAGGCCCTTGAGGGCCGCCACGGTCGCGTGCACGATGTTGATCGCGTTGGACGAGCCAAGCGACTTCGACAGGATGTCGTGAACGCCGGCGCACTCGAGCACGGCACGCACCGGACCACCGGCGATAACGCCGGTACCCGGGGAAGCCGGCTTGAGCATGACGACGCCCGCGGCCTTCTCACCCTGGATGGGGTGCGGGATGGTGCCCTGGATACGGGGGACCTTGAAGAAGTGCTTCTTGGCCTCCTCCACACCCTTGGCGATGGCGGCCGGCACCTCCTTGGCCTTGCCGTAACCGACACCCACGGTGCCGTCACCGTCGCCCACCACGACCAGCGCGGTGAAGCTGAAGCGACGACCACCCTTCACAACCTTGGCGACGCGGTTGATCGCGACGACGCGCTCAACGTACGCGGTCTTCTCGGCGGCAGCAGCGCCGCCGTCACGGCCCTTCCGGTCCCGCCGCTCGCCGCCACCGGCACCGCTTCCGCGGCGCTGGGGTCCAGCCATTGGACTTTCCCTTCCTAGTCTTCCTACGTGCGGAACCGGCTCAGAACTTCAGGCCGGCTTCACGGGCGGCGTCCGCCAGGGCGGCGATGCGCCCGGCGTACTGGTTGCCGCCACGGTCGAACACGACAGCCTCGATACCGGCGGCCTTGGCACGCTCGGCCACGAGCTGGCCGACCTGCTTCGCCTTCGCCGACTTGTCGCCTTCGCCGCCGCGGATGGACGAGTCCAGGGTGGACGCCGACGCGAGCGTGTGGCCCGCGACGTCGTCGATGACCTGAGCCGTGATCCCGCGGTTGGACCGCGTGACGACCAGGCGCGGACGCTCGGTCGTACCCGCGATCTTCTTGCGGATGCGGATGTGGCGACGCTTCAGGGCAGCGCCCTTGTAGGCCTTGCCCTTGGCAATCTTTACGCCGTATGCCATGGCTACTTACCAGCCTTTCCGACCTTGCGGCGGATGACCTCACCCGCGTACTTCACGCCCTTGGCCTTGTAGGGGTCGGGCTTGCGAAGCTTGCGGATGTTCGCGGCGACCTCGCCGACCTTCTGCTTGTCGATGCCCTCGACCGAGAACTTGGTCGGCGACTCGACCTTGAAGGAGATGCCCTCGGGGGCCTCCACCAGGATCGGGTGGCTGTAACCGAGCTGGAACTCCAGGTCGGAGCCCTTCGCGGCGACGCGGTAACCGACACCGCTGATCTCGAGCGCCTTCGTGTACCCCGCGGTCACACCGGTGATCATGTTGGCCACCAGCGTGCGGGACAGGCCGTGCAGGGCCTTGTTCTGACGCTCGTCGTTGGGGCGGGTGACGTTGAGAACGCCGTCCTCACCCTTAACGATCTCGATCGGCGCGGCAACGGTGTGGGAGAGGGAGCCCTTGGGGCCCTTCACCTGGACCGTACGGCCATCGATGGTGACGTCCACGCCGGCGGGAACCGTGATGGGGAGCTTGCCAATACGCGACATTAGCTATTCCTCCGTTCCCGACTACCAGACGTAGGCGAGGACTTCCCCACCCACGCCCTTCTTCTGCGCCTGCTGGCCGGTCAGGAGACCGTGGGACGTGGAGATGATCGCCACGCCCAGGCCGCCGAGGACCTTCGGCAGGTTGGTGGACTTCGCGTAAACCCGCAGACCGGGCTTCGAGATCCGCTTGATGCCCGCGATGGAGCGCTCACGGTTCGGGCCGAACTTCAGCTCGAGGACGAGGTTCTTGCCGACCTCGGCGTCCTCGACCTTCCAGCCCGTGATGAAGCCCTCCTGCTGGAGGATTTCCGCGATGTGAGACTTGATCTTGCTGTGCGGCATCGTCACGGTGTCGTGGTACGCCGAGTTCGCGTTACGCAGACGAGTCAGCATGTCTGCGATGGGATCAGTCATGGTCATGAATTGGCCTTCGGCCTCTCTCGCCGGGGTTTCCTATGTGCGCCATCCCTCTCCCCACTCAGTGGCGGGACGGGTGCGGTGCGGGGACCTACGGCGTAGTAAGTCGTACGGGCGGCAGGCGCCCAACCCCACAAGCCTACGTCATGCGGGGAAGGGCTCCTGCCGACCAGATGCTTACCGAGAGACTCCGGTCATCCCAACTGGGGGATTACCAGGAGCTCTTGGTCACGCCCGGCAGCTCGCCACGGTGAGCCATCTCACGGAGGCACACGCGGCACAGGCCGAACTTGCGGTAGACGGAGTGCGGACGACCGCAGCGCTGGCAGCGGGTGTACGCGCGCACGCCGAACTTGGGCTTGCGAGCAGCCTTCGCGATGAGAGCCTTCTTCGCCATCTCGCTTACGCCTCCTTGAAGGGGAAGCCGAGGTGACGGAGGAGCGCGCGGCCCTCTTCGTCGTTGGTCGCCGTGGTCACCACGGTGATGTCCATACCCCGGACACGGTCGATCTTGTCCTGGTCGATCTCGTGGAACATGACCTGCTCCGTGAGACCGAAGGTGTAGTTGCCACGGCCGTCGAACTGCTTGGGGGACAGGCCGCGGAAGTCGCGGATGCGCGGAAGCGCCAGCGACAGGGTGCGGTCCAGGAACTCCCACATGCGGTCGCCACGGAGCGTGACGTGGGCGCCGATCGGCTGGCCCTCACGCAGCTTGAACTGCGCGATGGACTTGCGAGCCTTGGTGACGGCCGGCTTCTGACCGGTGATCGTGGTGAGGTCGCGGATGGCGCCCTCGATCAGCTTGGAGTCGCGGGCGGCGTCGCCCACACCCATGTTGACCACGATCTTGACGAGGCCGGGGACCTGCATGACGTTCTCGTACGAGAACTCCTCACGCAGCTTGCCCGCGATCTCCTCGCGGTACTTCGTCTTCAGACGCGGAGTGGTGGTGGTAGCCATCAGATGTCCTCACCCGTCCGCTTGGCAACGCGGATCTTGTTGCCCTCGTCGTCGAAGCGGTAACCGACGCGGGTCACGACCTTCTTGCCGTCCTTCTCCACGACGAGCTGAACGTTGCTCACGTGGATGGGGGCCTCGGTGGTGATGATCCCGCCGGTCTGCGAGCCACGAGCGGTCTGGCCGGCCTTGGTGTGCTTCTTGACCCGGTTGACACCCTCGACCAGGACGCGGTCCTCGCGGGGGAAGGCCGCGATGACCTTGCCCTGCTTGCCCTTGTCCTTACCGGTGATGACCTGGACCAGGTCGCCCTTCTTGATCTTCATGCTTACAGCACCTCCGGCGCGAGCGAGATGATCTTCATGAACTTCTTCTCGCGCAGCTCACGGCCCACGGGGCCGAAGATACGGGTGCCGCGAGGGTCGCCGTCGTTCTTCAGAATGACGGCGGCGTTCTCGTCGAAGCGGATGTACGAGCCGTCCTGGCGGCGGCGCTCCTTCACGGTGCGAACGATGACCGCCTTGACGACGTCACCCTTCTTCACGTTGCCACCGGGGATCGCATCCTTGACGGTGGCGACGATGACGTCACCGATGCCCGCGTAGCGGCGACCGGAACCACCGAGAACACGGATGCAAAGGATCTCCTTGGCACCAGTGTTGTCGGCGACACGCAGTCGCGACTCCTGCTGGATCACGTCTATCTCCTGATTGTCTGCCGGTTCCCGGTGGGGTGCCGTGCGGCACCCCACCGAGCCTGGCGGAACGAACTCGAAGGGTTACCCCTGCGAGCGATTACTTGGCCTTCTCGAGGATCTCGACGACGCGCCAGCGCTTCGTCGCGGACAGCGGCCGGGTCTCCATGAGGAGGACGCGGTCGCCGACACCCGCGGCGTTCTGCTCGTCGTGCGCCTTGAGCTTGTTGGTACGGCGGATGACCTTGCCGTACAGCGCGTGCTTGACGCGGTCCTCGACGGCGACGACGACGGTCTTGTCCATCTTGTCGCTGACGACCAGACCCTCACGGGTCTTGCGGAATCCGCGGGAGCCCGCGGCGGAGCCGCTGTCGGTTGCAGTGTTCTCGGTCACGTTGTTCTCGCTCATCAGGCGCTCTCCACCGTCTCGATGCCCAGCTCGCGCTCACGCATCAGGGTGTAGATCCGGGCGATGTCCTTACGGACGGACTTGAGCCGACCGTGGTTCTCGAGCTGCCCGGTCGCCGCCTGGAAGCGGAGGTTGAACAGCTCTTCCTTGGCCTCGCTGAGCTTGGCAACAAGCTCCTCGTTGCCCAGCTCGCGCAGCTCGGACGCCTTGGTTCCGGCCGACATCACGCCTCACCTGCCTCGCGCCGAACGATGCGGCACTTCATCGGAAGCTTGTGAGCAGCGCGGGTGAGCGCCTCACGAGCAATCTTCTCGTTCGGGTAGGACAGCTCGAACATCACCCGACCGGGCTTGACGTTCGCGACCCACCACTCCGGGGATCCCTTACCGGAACCCATGCGGGTCTCGGCGGGCTTCTTCGTCAGCGGGCGGTCCGGGTAGATGTTGATCCAGACCTTGCCGCCACGCTTGATGTGGCGGGTCATCGCGATACGAGCCGCCTCGATCTGGCGGTTGGTCACGTACGCCGGAGTGAGGGCCTGGATGCCGTACTCGCCGAACGCAACCTGCGTACCACCCTTGGACATACCGCTGCGCTTCGGGTGGTGCTGCTTGCGGTGCTTGACCCTACGGGGGATCAGCATTTCGGTCAGGCCTCCGTTCCGGTGCTCTCAGCAGCCGGAGCAGGGGCAGCAGCCTCGGCCTTGGGGGCCTCGGCGGCGGAACCAGCCTGCTGCGGCTTGCGACCGCGACCGCCACGCTCGCCACCGCGGCCACCACGGCCGGCGGGGCGGTCAGCGCCACCGCGGGCCGGGCGGTTGCCGGCGCGGGCAGCGGCGTTCTCGGCGCGAACCTCGGCGATGTTCTTGACGTCGCCCTTGTAGATCCAGACCTTCACGCCGATGCGGCCGAAGGTGGTCTTGGCCTCGAAGAAGCCGTACTCGACGTTCGCGCGGAGCGTGTGCAGGGGCACACGACCCTCACGGTAGAACTCCGAGCGGGACATCTCGGCGCCGCCGAGACGGCCACCACACTGGATCTTGATGCCCTTGGCGCCCGCCTTCATCGCCGACTGCATGCTCTTACGCATGGCGCGGCGGAAGGAGACGCGGGAGGACAGCTGCTCCGCCACGGCCTGGGCCACGAGCTGAGCGTCGACCTCGGGGTTCTTGACCTCGAGGATGTTCAGCTGGACCTGCTTGCCCGTGAGCTTCTCGAGGTCGCCGCGGATGCGGTCGGCCTCGGCGCCACGGCGGCCGATGACGATGCCGGGACGCGCGGTGTGGATGTCCACCCGCACGCGGTCACGGGTGCGCTCGATCTCAACCTTCGAGATACCGGCGCGCTCCATGCCGGACGTCATCATCCGACGGATGGCGACGTCTTCCTTGACGTAGTCCTTGTACAGCTTGTCGGCGTACCAGCGCGACTTGAAGTCGGTGGTGATGCCGAGCCGGAACCCGTGCGGGTTTACCTTCTGGCCCATTACCGGGTTCCTTCCTTGCTGCTGACGACCACGGTGATGTGGCTGGTCCGCTTGCGGATCCGGTAGGCACGGCCCTGGGCACGCGGACGGAACCGCTTCAGGGTCGGGCCCTCGTCTACGTACGCCTCGCTGATGTACAGCGAAGAGGCGTCCGTGTGGTCGTAGTTGTGCGCGGCGTTGGCAATGGCGCTGTCCAGCACCTTGCCCACCGGCACGCTCGCGGCCTGCGGGGCGAAACGCAGGACCGCCTGAGCCTCCGTGGCGTCCATGCCACGGATGAGGTCCACCACGCGGCGGGCCTTCATGGGCGTGACGCGGATGTACCGCGCCTGGGCCCTGGCTTCCATGGTTGTCCCTTCAGTGTCTGACACGTTCGTCATGGTCTGTCACCCCGCGTTAGCGGCGCTTCGACTTCCGGTCGTCCTTGACGTGGCCGCGGAAGGTGCGAGTCGGCGAGAACTCGCCGAGCTTGTGGCCGACCATCGACTCGGTGACGAACACCGGGATGTGGGTCTTGCCGTTGTGCACCGCGATCGTGTGGCCGAGCATGGCCGGGACGATCATCGAGCGACGGGACCAGGTCTTGATGACGTTCTTGGTGCCGGCTTCGTTCTGCGAATCCACCTTCTTGATCAGGTGGTCGTCGACGAAGGGCCCCTTCTTGAGACTACGCGGCATCTAAACCCGCTCCTAGCGCTTCTTGTTCGTCTTGCGGCGGCGGACGATGTACTTGTTGCTCGCCTTCTTGGGAGAACGAGTACGACCCTCCTTCTGACCCCACGGGGAGACCGGGTGGCGACCACCGGAGGTCTTGCCCTCACCACCACCGTGCGGGTGGTCGACCGGGTTCATGGCGACACCACGGACGGTCGGGCGAACGCCCAGCCAGCGCTTACGGCCGGCCTTGCCCCAGTTGATGTTCGACTGCTCGGCGTTGCCGACCTCGCCGATGGTGGCGCGGCAGCGGACGTCGACCAGACGGATCTCACCGGACGGCATGCGCAGGTGGGCCATCTGGCCCTCCTTCGCGAGCAGCTGCACGGAGGCACCCGCGGAGCGGGCGAACTTCGCGCCGCCGCCGGGACGGAGCTCGATCGCGTGGATCGTGGTACCGACCGGGATGTTGCGCAGGGCCAGGTTGTTGCCCGGCTTGATGTCGGCGCCGGGGCCGTTCTCGACCCGGTCGCCCTGGCTCAGGCCACGCGGGGCGATGATGTAGCGCTTCTCGCCGTCCACGTAGTGGAGCAGCGCGATGCGCGCGGTGCGGTTCGGGTCGTACTCGATGTGAGCGACCTTGGCCGGCACGCCGTCCTTGTCGTGACGACGGAAGTCGATCACGCGGTAGGCGCGCTTGTGGCCACCGCCCTGGTGACGGACGGTCACACGACCGGTGTTGTTACGGCCGCCCTTGCTGTGCAGGGGGCGGACCAGCGACTTCTCCGGCGTGGACCGCGTGATCTCGACAAAGTCGGCGACGCTGGAGCCACGACGGCCCGGAGTCGTCGGCTTGTACTTGCGGATACCCATTTCTCAGTCCTCGTCCGATATTCGGACGATCCAGACCGCCGTTAGGCGGTCGGACCGCCGAAGATGTCGATACGGCTGCCCTCAGCAAGGGTCACGATGGCGCGCTTGGTGTTCGCGCGCTTACCGAAACCGGTGCGGGTGCGCTTGCGCTTGCCCTGACGGTTGATCGTGTTCACCGACGTGACCTTGACCGAGAAGACCGCCTCGACGGCCTGCTTGATCTGGGTCTTGTTCGCGGTGGGCGCCACGATGAACGTGTACTTGTTCTCGTCGAGCAGCGCGTAGCTCTTCTCGGAGACAACCGGCTTGACGAGAACGTCGCGCGGGTCGGAGAAGGTCTTGCTGGTGATCTCGGCCATCAGGCCTCGCTCCCCTCGTTGTCAGCGGCCTTGGGGCCAGACACGAAGGACTCGAAGGCGGCCTTGGTGAAGACCACGTCGTCGGAGACGATCACGTCGTACGTGTTCAGCTGGCCCGGCTCCAGGATGTGCACCTGGGGCAGGTTGCGGGCGGACAGCCACGCGGCCTCGTCGGCGCGCTCGACGACCAGGAGCAGGTTCTTGCGCTCCGAGATCTTGCCGAACAGCGTCTTGGCGGCCTTGGTGGAGACCTCGCCCTCGACCACGCCGGTGACGACGTGGATGCGGGAGTGACGCGCCCGGTCCGAGAGGGCACCGCGGAGGGCGGCGGCCTTCATCTTCTTCGGGGTGCGCTGCGAGTAGTCACGCGGCACGGGGCCGTGGACGACGCCACCGCCGGCGAACTGCGGGGCGCGGGTCGAGCCCTGACGGGCGCGGCCGGTGCCCTTCTGGCGGTACGGCTTCTTGCCACCACCGCGGACTTCGCCACGGGTCTTGGTCTTGTGCGTGCCCTGACGGGCAGCGGCCAGCTGTGCGACGACGACCTGGTGGATCAGCGGAACGCTGGTCTTCGCGTCGAAGATCTCCGCGGGGAGCTCGACGGTACCGGCCTTGTCGCCTGCCGGCGAAAGGATGTCAATGGTGCTCATCGTTACCTCAGGCCCCCTTGGCCGCGGTACGGACCAGGACGAGGCCGCCGTTCGGACCGGGGACCGCGCCCTTGATGAGCAGCAGACCCTTCTCCGCGTCAACGGCGTGGACGGTCAGGTTCTGGGTGGTGACCCGCTCGTTGCCCATACGGCCCGCCATGCGGAGGCCCTTGAACACACGGCCCGGGGTGGCGCAGCCACCGATGGAACCGGGGGAGCGGTGCTTGCGCTGGGTGCCGTGACCGGCGCCGAGGCCCTTGAAGTTGTGACGCTTCATGACACCGGCGAAGCCCTTGCCCTTGCTCTTGCCGGTGACGTCGACCTTGACGCCCGACTCGAACACGGCAGCGGTGATCTCCTGGCCGAGCGTGTACTCGCTGGCGTCAGCGGTACGCAGCTCCACCAGGTGGCGGCGCGGGGTGACGTCGGCCTTGGCGAAGTGACCCTTGAGGGGCTTGTTCACCTTGCGCGGGTCGATCTCGCCGAAGGCGATCTGGACCGACTCGTAGCCGTCGATGTCGTTCGTGCGGACCTGGGTGACGACGCAGGGCCCGGCCTTGACGACGGTCACCGGGACAACCCGGTTGTTCTCGTCCCAGACCTGGGTCATGCCGAGCTTCTCGCCCAGGACGCCCTTAATGTTCTTTGCCATCTCGCGCGTCACCTCAGAGCTTGATCTCGATGTCGACGCCGGCCGGCAGGTCGAGACGCATGAGCGAGTCAACCGTCTTCGGCGTGGGGTCGAGGATGTCGATGAGGCGCTTGTGCGTGCGCATCTCGAAGTGCTCGCGCGAGTCCTTGTACTTGTGCGGCGACTTGATGACGCAGTACACGTTCTTCTCAGTGGGCAGCGGCACCGGGCCCGCGACCGACGCACCGGTACGGGTCACCGTCTCGACGATCTTCTTCGCCGAGGAATCGATGACCTCGTGGTCGTAGGCCTTGAGCCGGATGCGGATCTTCTGTCCCGCCATGGCTACTCAGTAGTCCTGTCTCTCGTAACGCTCTGGTACCTGGTGGGCTGTGCTGTACAGAAGCCCCGTCCTGATCTCCGACCCACGCGGTCGGGCGTGTCGCATCCCCTCTACGTAGAAGTCCCGAAGGATTTCCCAACCAAGGGGGTGCGGGCCCGAGGACCGCGAGCCGGGGGTCGAACACCCACCGGGTGCCTGGTCGGCGCCCCGCTGACACTTCCCGGAAGATTCCCGTACGTCCGCCCCTGATCAGAGACGACGAGTACTGTGGGACTTGCTTCCGGTCCTCCCGGCGGGAGGCGCGCAGCATCGGCACTCAACCGAGCAACCCGGACAGTCTGCCATACGGGTACGAGCCGACGCCAATCGAGCCCATGAGATTACCCCGCGGGGGTTGCGTGTCAAACCCTGGCACGCATGGAACGCCACGCTCCGCACACGGGGCCCGGCCGGGTCCCGCAAGGCGTCGCCCCTGTGCGACCGGCTCCCCTTGACCGGAATCCACCCGGGCCACGGCCCGCGTCGACCGGGGTGGGCGTGTCCCATGGCCCAGTCGGCTCACCGGCGAGGGTGACTGCTTGCGCCACTCGTCGCTTCCGGCCGTCGGCAACCGTATTTTCCTTTCGCCCGGGGGAAAGGACTTCCATGCGAATGGAAGCGCCCCACTCCCGCCCCGCGGAAGACACGGAAGACCCGGAAGACACGCGAATCGCGGAAGACACCGTAGCGGCCCGTGCCCGGCCATGGCCGCCCTGGGCCCTGGGCACGCTGATCGGGGCCGGGCTCGTCCTCGCCGGCGCCGTCGTCGTCCACCTGGGCGTGGTCTCCCTCGACATCGCGCCGTCCAACGCCGCCGCCGGGCATCGGGACGCGGTCGACGCGTACCTCCAGCGCGCTTCGGGCCAGGACCACAGGCCGTTCGCGGCCGATCCCGCGCGGCGCAAGGAGTCCCTCGGCGTCCGGCTGCGCACGCGGGGCGAGGACGGCGCCCCGGTCGTCTCCGAGTGGATCGACCTCACTCTCCAGGACGCCGCCGCGACCGGGGGTGCCCCGGCCGGCCTGGCGTACCGGAACACACTCCGCCGCGCCTGGGACAGCTTCGTCGACCACCACGGCCACAACGGCGCGCCGACCGGTGACCCGAAGGGTGAGCTGTCCACGGCGTACTTGAAGCGGGCCGTCCTCCAGCGGATCGGACGCGAGTGGCGGGGCCGGCCGGTCATCGCTCTCCAGGTCGCCGTCCGTTTCGCGGCGGTGCCGCGGCCGTCGTGGCGCACGGAGGACCCCCCGGCCACCACCACCCACCGGATGCTGCCGTGGTGGTGGGTGACGGACCACGACTACCGGGCGCCGTGAGCCGGGCCACCCTCGATGATCCCGGCGATGCCGTCGAGCAGCGGCCGCAGCCCGAAGGTGAAGAGCGCGTCCAGGTCGAGGTCGTATCCGTCCTGGAAACCGGCGAGGGTGCGGGCGAAGGCGGGGTAGCGCCCCGAGTCGACGACGTCCCGCAGGGCCGCCTCCTGGCGGTCCATCCACTCGTCCTCCGTGAGACCGGTCGCGGCCTGCGCCTGGGTCTCGCGCTCCAGGTTGACCGCCAGCCCGTGGACGTAGCCGTAGACCAGCAGGTGGATGTCGAACCTCGTCCTGGCGTCGAGGCCATGGCCTTCCAGAGCGCCGAGCAGCCAGTCGCCGTGGGCGATCAGGTTCGGCAGGACCAGCGGTCGGTTGAGCGGCCCGATCTGGGCGACCCACGGGTGGCGGCGGCACACCTGCCACAGGGCGCGCGCCCCCGCCTCCAGCCGGGGACGCCAGCCGTCGGGCGGTACGGCGGGGAGTGCCACCTCGCCGTAGGCGGCGTCGGCCATCAGCGCGACGAGGTCGTCCTTGCCGGTGACGTAGCGGTACGGGGACATGGCCGCCACGCCCAGGCGGGCCGCGACGCCACGCATGGAGAGCGCGGTGAGCCCCTCGGCGTCGGCGATCTCGATCGCGGCGCGGACGATCCGGTCCCGGGTGAGCTCGGGGTGCTGCCCGCCGCCGTGCGGGGGCTGCCTCCGGGGTTCCGCCTCCCGCCCCGTCGCGTTCGGGCGCTGCCGTGCCGCGACGACCGTGCCGACGCGCGGGCGGGCTTCCACCTGGCCTTCGAGGCGCAGGGTGGTCAGCGCCTTGGTGGCGGTGGCGAGCGCCACGCCCCAGTCCCGGGCGATCCGTCGCGTCGAGGGGATCCGGTCGCCGGGGAGCAGCTCGCCCTCGGTGATACGCCGCCGGATGTCGGCGGCGATGCGCAGATAGGGCGGCTGGGACGCCTCGGCCACGGATCTTCTCCTCGTCTCTTCCTGTACTAGGGCAGACGCTACCAGCGGCAACCTCGTCACGTCACCTCTCTGCCCTAGTACAGAGGCGGGATTCCACCCTTGCCGCAGCCTGCATATACGTCGTACATTCAGCGGCGTACACCGTACGGAGGGGGTAGGACATGAGGACGGTTCTGATTTCGGGCGGCGGCATCGCCGGTGCCGCGCTGGCCCTGCTGCTGCGTCGCCGCGGCTTCGCGCCGACGGTCGTGGAGCGGGCTCCCGAGGTGCGCCCCGGCGGACAGGCGGTCGACATCCGGGGCGTCGCGCTCGACGTCGTCGACCGGATGGGCCTGCTCGCGGAGGCGTGGGAGCTGCGGACGCGGATACGGGGCATGTCGGTGCTCGCCGCCGACGGCACGGAGATCGAACGGTCGACCGACTACGCCCTCAGCAGCGGGCGGCTCGACGGCGACGACATCGAGGTGCTGCGCGAGGACCTGGTCCGGCTGCTGTACCGGCACACGCGTGACGACGTCGAGTACCTCTTCGGCGACACCATCACCGCCCTGGAGGAGCACGAGGACGGTGTACGCGCGCACTTCGCCCATGGCCCCTCGCGGGACGCGGACGTGGTGGTGGGCGCGGACGGGCAGCACTCGGCGGTGCGGCGGCTCGCCTTCGGCCCGGCCGAGGACGTCACCCACCACCTGGGCAGTTACCTGTCCGTCTTCAGCGCCGACAACTTCCTCGGCCTGGACAACTGGCAGCTCTGGCTCCGCGACGGCGACGCGGGCTTCGGCATCATGCCGGTGCGCGACAACAGCGAACTGCGCGTCGCCTTCGGCTTCCGGTCGGCCAAGCTGGACGGCGACCACCGCGACGTGGAGTGGCTGCGCCGGCTCACCGCCGACCGGCTCTCCGGCCTGCGCTGGGAGGCCGGCAGGCTGACGAAGGCCGCGTTGGAGGCCCCGGACTTCCACTGCGACTCCATGGCCCAGATCCGTATGGACCACTGGTCGCGGGGCCGGACGGTCCTGCTCGGCGACGCCGGCTACTGCGCCTCGCCGTTCTCGGGACAGGGCACCGGTCTCGCCCTGGTGGGCGCGTACGTCCTGGCGGAGGAGCTGGCCGGCGGCGGCCACGCGTCCGCCTTCGCCCGGTACACCTCCCGCATGCGGCCCTTCGTCGAGCTGAACCAGGCGCTGGCGACGGAGAACCCGGACGGGCCGCCGTCGGAGGCGTCGCTGACGCGGGCGAAGAACGCCCTCACGCTCGACGGCTGTGCGCCGGTGCGGACGGCCGCGTACGGGCGGAGTCGCCCCACCGGGTGACGAGCGGGCCGATGGCATATGCCGACGGCCTGGTGGACCTCCCGTCCGCCCCATGACCAGTTCCTCGTACGAGGTGATGCACCGGCTCCTCCGGGAAGACCCGGGAAGTCTCGCCCGGACCCTTCGGACCCTGGGCATCCCGCTCCCCCAGCCCGCGGCGGTCTGCCTGCCGCCCGGGGAGCTGCTCCGGCGCTTCTTCGCCACGTGGGCTGCCTGGGACTGGCGCGAGCCGGTTGGCGCCCCCGCGCCCCCCGCGGTCGCCGGTCGCGCTCATGACCCGACCGAGCCGGTACGGGCCTGCACCGACCAGGTCGGCGCCGGTGGCCGGGACCTGCTGACGCACGAGCTCTTCCGGGCCTGGGACACCCTGGAGACGGCGGCCGCGTCCGGCGCCGACCCCTGGCCCGCCCTGCTGGCCCCGCCCGTGCTGCACCGCCGCCACGCCGCCTGGGCCGTCCTCACGGTGCCCGACTCCGAACACGGCCGGGTGCGGGGCCGGATGCGCGCGCTCCTGGCGGACCTGGAGGAGGCGGGAGCGCCGGACGCCCACGCCTGGCCCCGCCCCTTCGCCACGTCCCGGTCCTCTGCCCGCTACGCGATCGGCCTCGGCACCACCCCACCGGACGCCCACCGCCTGGCCCGCATCGCGGAACACCGCCTGCGGGGCCTGCCGGGCACCACCCTCACCAGGGCGGAGCGCGGGGACGTCCCCACGCTCCGGTGACCGCGGAGAGCCTCACTCCCCCGGGTGAACCTTCCCAACTTCCCTTGTCAGGGCCCTGGTTGGGCGACCTACGGTTGTGCCCGTACACGTCACGCATACGCCATCGGCATATGCATGACCCTCCACCCACCCCGCAGTTCGACAGGACCCGCATGGTCAGCTCACCCCACGAGGCGATGCACCGCATCTTCCAGGAGTACCCGGGGCTCTTCTCACGCGTCTCCGAGGTGCTCGGCGTCGCCATCCCCGCGCCCACCTCGGTCACCATCCTTCCCACCGACCTCAGCGAACCCCGCCCCCTCGAACGCCGCGTCGACACGCTGCTGCGTTTCGACACGGAGACGGACGGCTCCTTCCTGCTCGCCGTGGAGGCGCAGGGCAAGAAGGACCCCGCCAAACCGGCCAGCTGGGCGTATTACCTCTCCTACCTGCACACCAAGTACCAGCTGCCGCCCTTGCTGCTGGTCGTCTGCCAGGACCGCGCCACCGCCGAGTGGGCCGCCCAGCCGGTCCACATCGGCCCCGCCCAGTGGGCCGCGCTGACCCTCCGCCCACTCGTCGCGGGCCCGCACAACATGCCCGTGATCACCAACACCGCCGAGGCCCGCAAGGACCTGGCGCTGTCCACACTGGCCGCGATCACACACGCCGGCGATCCGGAGGTCGGTGCCATACTGAAGGCACTCTCCGCCGCCCTGCGCGACACACCTGAAGATCTCGCCCACCCCCTCGCGGAACTCATCGCACAAGGCCTGGGCAGGCGCCCAGCCGCACACCAGTGGAGGCACCTGATGGCCGTCGACCTGTCCTTCTACAAGTCGCCCATCTCCCAGGAGATCCGAGAAGAAGGCCGCGCAGAAGGCCGAGAAGAAGGCCGCACCCAGGGCCGCGCGGAGAGTCGCGCAGAGGACCTCCTCCTCGTCCTCGAACAGCGCGGCATGGACATCCCCGACGGCGCCCGCGAACGCATCACCCACTGCGACGACGCCGAACTCCTGCGCCACTGGCTCACCCGCGCCGTCACCGCACCCACCCTGGAAGACGTCTTCACCGAGGACTAGACCCGGTTCCGTCCAGGCACCCGGTCAGGGACCGTCCCGTGATCACGGGCCCTGACCGGCGCCCAGCCGCACACCAGTGGAGGCACCTGATGGCCGTCGACCTGTCCTTCTACAAGTCGCCCATCTCCCAGGAGATCCGAGAAGAAGGCCGCACCCGAGAAGAAGGCCGCACCCAGGGCCGCGCGGAGAGTCGCGCAGAGGACCTCCTCCTCGTCCTCGAACAGCGCGGCATGGACATCCCCGACGGCGCCCGCGAACGCATCACCCACTGCGACGACGCCGAACGCCTGCGCCACTGGCTCACCCGCGCCGTCACCGCACCCACCCTGGAAGACGTCTTCACCGAGGACTAGCGGAAAGCAGCCGCGCGCCGCGGCCGGCGGCGCCCTGAAGGCGCTCGCAGGTCGCGGCCCTCGGGCGTGCCACCTGCCCTCCCCCTCCCCCCCTGCGTCGCAGGCAACCCGGTCCGCCGATAATCCGTCTAGACGATCGCGGAGGGCGGCTTCGGTCAGCCCCGCGCCACTCGGGGACGACGTACGCAGACGGGGGCACCGCTGCGGGGGAAGCGGACGGAGCGCAACACGTGAAGGACATACGGGGGGCAGGGCTGCGCCCTGCCGGTTTCCGGCGGCGGGGGGTCCTCGCGTCGGCCGCCGCACTCGCCGTCGCCGGTCTCGCCGGGTGCACCGTACCGGCGCCGCGGCGCAAGGGGCCCACCGCCGACCCGGCGCCGGGGATACCGATCACCAGCTCGCGGCGCGCCCAGCTCATGCAGATAGCCGCGCACCCGGACGACGACCTGTACTTCATGAACCCGGACACCCAGCGCATGGTCGACGCCGGTGTCCCCCTGGTCTCCGTCTACGTCACCGCCGGCGAGCACGACGGCAAGAACCACATACCCGGCCGCAAGGACGTCGTCGCCGACAAGTCCGCCTACTCCTCCGCCCGCCACCAGGGCCTGCGCCAGGCGTACGCGGCGATGCTCGGGCTCGACACGTTCACGCCCTGGCAGAAGGGCGTGATCACCCTCCGCGGTGACCGCCGCGCCGAGATCAACACGCTCACCCACGGCAACCGCCGGGTCGAGCTGATCTTCCTCAACCTCGCGATGCACACGCCCCGCCGCTGGATGGCGCTGCCCAGCCTGTGGCAGGACCGCCGGCTGGGCCTGCGCACCGTCGTCGCCGCCGACTCCCCCGTACGCAAGGCCGACGACTACGACCACGACCGGCTGATCGACGTACTCGTCGGGCTGATGGAACAGTACCGCCCGACGGTCATCCACACCCTGGACCCGGACCCGGACATCCAGCACAGCGACGAGCGGACCCGCAAGAAGGACTCCGAGCAGCCCGGCTACTCGGACCACGCCGACCACACCGCCGTCGCGTCGTTCAGCTGGGCCGCCATGGTCCGCTGGGTGGCGCACGCGACGCAGGACGGCGGTGCGATACCCGCCTTCGTCACCACCGCCTTCCGCGGCTACTACAACCGCCACTGGCCCAAGAACCTCCCGGCGCCGGTCCTGAAGGAGAAGGCCGCGCACCTCGTCCCGTACGGCGGCGACCCCTCCTGGCAGTGCGGCAACGCCGGCGGCTGCGGCGACTACAACGTCGGCGGCGACCGCCCGCTCACCAACAAGAAGGGCTGGGTACGGGCCACCCACTACCGTTACCCGGACCCCGGCCCGGTCGTCGTGACCGAGCCGGACGGGCGGCTCGCGGTGTACGGGGTGCTGGGCCTGCGCGCGGTGCGCTGGCACGAGACCGAGGCCGGCAGCGGCCAGTGGGGCGACCCGGACGACCTGGGCGGCGGGCCGCTCGCGCCCGGGCTCGGCGCCGCGGCTCTCGGGGACGGGCGCCATCTGCTGTTCGGGCTCCGTTTCTCGGCGCTCGGCGGGCACGGCGGCCCCAACAGGCGCGAGATCGTGCTGCTGGAGCAGCGCACCGCGGGTGGGCCGTTCCTCGCCTGGCGCGGGCTCGGCAACCCGGAGCACGGTGACGACCGCGGGCGCCGGATCGGCACCCCGGTGGCGGTCACGGCCCAGGACGGCCGGGTCCATCTCTTCGTACGCAACGCCGACAAGGGCGTCAGCAGCCGGGTACGGCAGCCCGACGGCAGCTGGGGCCCATGGCGCGACCTGGGCGGCGCCGAGGTGCAGGACGGCCTGGCCGCCGGGGTGGACCACTCCGGTCGCGTCCACCTCTTCGCGGCCGGGCGGGAGAGCGTCCACCACTGGGCGCAGGACGCGCCGGGCGGGCCGGTCGCCTTCCGCCCCGACAGCGGCCTGCCCGTCTCCGGCGACCCGGTCGCGGTCGCCGCCACGCCCGACGGTGACCTGGAGCTGTACTACCGCGCGCCCACCCGGCAGAAGCTGACGGTGGTACGGGCCGACGGCGGCGCCCCCAGCCGCGTCGCCCTCGACGGGTACGGGCCGGTCAGCGCCGCCGCCACCCCCAAGGGCCCCGTGCTGCTCGGCAAGGACCTGCGCGGCCGGGTCAGTATCCGCAACCGCGACGGCCACCTGGCCACCCGTACGCAAGGGGCCGTGCCCCTGGAGTCGGCCACCCTGCACCCGCACCGCCGGCACGGCTTCCTCGCGATCGGGCTGGGCGCGGACGCCCACCCGTGGGCGTGGGCGCCGGAGCCGCGCACCGAAGGCTGACCGTCCGCGGCACAGCGCGGACGCGGAGAACCGGGACATGCGAAAGGGCCCCGCACCGAAAGGTGCGGGGCCCTCGCTGATGCTCCGGGGAGCAACCAGGTCGGATCAGAAGATTACTTCGTGATCTTGGTGACCTGGCCGGCGCCGACGGTCCGGCCACCCTCACGGATGGCGAACTTGAGGCCCTCCTCCATGGCGACCGGCTGGATCAGCTGGACGGACATGGTGGTGTTGTCGCCCGGCATGACCATCTCGGTGCCCTCGGGGAGGGTCACGACGCCGGTCACGTCCGTGGTACGGAAGTAGAACTGCGGGCGGTAGTTGTTGAAGAACGGCGTGTGACGGCCACCCTCGTCCTTGGACAGGATGTAGGCCTGCGCCTCGAACTCGGTGTGCGGGGTGACCGAGCCCGGCTTGATGATGCACTGGCCGCGCTCGACGTCCTCGCGCTTGATGCCACGGAGGAGCAGACCGACGTTCTCACCGGCCTGGCCCTCGTCGAGCAGCTTGCGGAACATCTCGATACCGGTGACCGTGGTGGTGGTCTTCTCGGTCTTGATGCCGATGATGTCGACGGTCTCGTTGACCTTCAGGACACCACGCTCGATACGGCCGGTGACGACCGTACCGCGACCGGTGATCGTGAAGACGTCCTCGATGGGCATGAGGAACGGCTTGTCGACGTCACGCTCGGGCTGCGGGATGGCCTCGTCGACGGCGTTCATCAGGTTGAGGACGGACTCGCCCCACTCCTTGTCGCCCTCGAGCGCCTTGAGCGCCGAGACCTTGACGACCGGAACGTCGTCGCCCGGGAACTCGTACTCGGTGAGGAGCTCACGGACCTCGAGCTCGACGAGCTCCAGGATCTCCTCGTCGTCCACCATGTCGGCCTTGTTCAGCGCGACGACGATGTAGGGGACGCCGACCTGGCGGGCCAGGAGGACGTGCTCCTTGGTCTGCGGCATCGGGCCGTCGGTGGCGGCGACCACGAGGATGGCACCGTCCATCTGGGCCGCACCGGTGATCATGTTCTTGATGTAGTCCGCGTGACCCGGGCAGTCGACGTGCGCGTAGTGACGCGACTCCGTCTGGTACTCGACGTGCGCGATGGAGATGGTGATACCGCGCTGACGCTCCTCAGGAGCCTTGTCGATCTGATCGAAGGCCGAAGCCTCGTTCAGGTCCGGGTACTTGTCGTGCAGCACCTTGGTAATGGCGGCCGTGAGGGTCGTCTTACCGTGGTCGATGTGACCGATGGTGCCGATGTTGACGTGCGGCTTAGTCCGCTCGAACTTCGCCTTCGCCACTGGGGTCCTCCTGTGGAGTGGTTCTGTACGCCTTACTCATCGGCGCCAGGTGATCTTTGCTGGGGTGCCATCCGCCGGGGTGCTTCCCTCGGGGTTCGGGGGTCGAACCCCGGCGGACGGTGTCAAGCCTAAAGCGTGAACTCGGGTGAGTTACTCGCCCTTGGCCTTCGCGATGATCTCCTCGGCGACGTTCCGCGGAACCTCGGCGTAGGAGTCGAACTGCATCGAGTAGCTTGCGCGACCCGAGGTCTTGCTGCGGAGGTCGCCGACGTAGCCGAACATCTCCGAAAGCGGCACCAGGCCCTTGACGACCCGGGCACCCGCCCGCTCCTCCATGGCCTGGATCTGGCCACGGCGGGAGTTGATGTCGCCGATGACCTCACCCATGTAGTCCTCGGGCGTGGTGACCTCAACGGCCATCATCGGCTCGAGCAGCACGGGGCTGGCCTTGCGCGCGGCCTCCTTGAAGGCCTGCGATCCGGCGATCTTGAACGCGAGCTCGGAGGAGTCGACCTCGTGGTAGGCACCGTCGAGAAGCGTGACGCGAACGCCCGTCATCTCGTAGCCCGCGAGGATGCCGAACTGCATGGCCTCCTGCGCACCGGCGTCCACCGAAGGGATGTATTCCTTCGGGATGCGGCCACCGGTGACCTTGTTGACGAACTCGTACGAGGCGTCGCCGCCCTCGATGGGCTCGATCGCGATCTGCACCTTGGCGAACTGACCGGTACCACCGGTCTGCTTCTTGTGGGTGTAGTCCACGCGCTCGACGGTCTTGCGGATCGTCTCGCGGTACGCGACCTGCGGCTTGCCGACGTTGGCCTCGACCTTGAACTCGCGCTTCATGCGGTCGACGAGCACCTCGAGGTGAAGCTCACCCATACCGCCGATGACGGTCTGGCCGGTCTCCTCGTTGGTGTGCACCTGGAAGGAGGGGTCCTCCTCCGCGAGACGCTGGATGGCGACACCCAGCTTCTCCTGGTCACCCTTGGACTTGGGCTCGATGGCGACCTCGATGACCGGCGCCGGGAAGTCCATGGACTCCAGGATCACCGGGTTCTTCTCGTCGCACAGCGTCTCACCGGTCGTGGTCTGCTTCAGACCCATGACGGCGATGATGTCGCCGGCGCCCACCGACTCGATCTCCTCACGCTTGTTCGCGTGCATGCGGTAGATCTTGCCGATGCGCTCCCTCTTGCCCTTGACCGAGTTCAGCACCGAGGTGCCGGACTCCAGGCGACCGGAGTAGATCCGGACGAAGGTGAGCTTGCCCAGGTGCGGGTCGCTCATGATCTTGAACGCCAGCGCCGACAGCGGCTCGTCGTCGGACGGCTTGCGCTTGACGACCGTCTCCGCGTCCTTGACGTCGTGGCCCTCGATGGCCTCGATGTCGACGGGCGAGGGCAGGTAGCGCACGACCGCGTCGAGCAGGGGCTGGACGCCCTTGTTCTTGAACGCGGTACCGCAGAACACCGGGGTGACCGTGGTGTCCTTGGACTTGCCGGAGGCGATGGTGATACGGCGGATCGCCGCGTACAGCTGCTCCTCGGACGGCTCCTCGCCGTTGAGGTACAGCTCCATGACCTCGTCGTCGTTCTCGGCGACCGTCTCGAGCAGCTTGCCGCGCCACTCGTCGGCGGCCTCGGTGTGCGTGGCCGGGATGTCGACGATGTCGTACATCTCGCCCTTGGCCGCCTCGGCGGACCACACCAGGGCCTTCATGCGCACCAGGTCGATGACGCCCTTGAAGTCGGCCTCGGCGCCGATCGGCAGCTGCATGACGATCGGCGTCGCGCCCAGGCGGTCGCTGATCATGTCGACGCAGCGGTGGAACTCGGCGCCGGTGCGGTCCAGCTTGTTGACGAAGCAGATACGCGGCACGCCGTAGCGGTCCGCCTGACGCCACACGGTCTCGGACTGCGGCTCAACGCCGGCGACGCCGTCGAACACCGTCACAGCACCGTCGAGCACGCGGAGCGAACGCTCCACCTCGACGGTGAAGTCGACGTGGCCCGGGGTGTCGATGATGTTGATGGTGTGGTCAACGTCTTCCAGCGGCCAGTGGCAGGTCGTCGCGGCAGACGTGATCGTGATGCCGCGCTCCTGCTCCTGCTCCATCCAGTCCATGGTGGCAGCGCCGTCGTGGACTTCACCGATCTTGTACGAGACACCGGTGTAGAACAGGATCCGCTCGGTGGTGGTCGTCTTGCCCGCGTCGATGTGGGCCATGATCCCGATGTTGCGGACCTTGGCCAGGTCAAGCGAAGTGGTAGCCATAAGGCTTCAGTCTTCTCTCGGTCTCGATGTGGGTGCGACTACCAGCGGTAGTGCGCGAAGGCCTTGTTGGACTCGGCCATCTTGTGCGTGTCCTCACGCTTCTTGACCGAAGCACCGAGGCCGTTGGAGGCGTCGAGGAGCTCGTTCATGAGGCGCTCGGTCATGGTCTTCTCACGACGGGCGCGGGAGTAACCCACGAGCCAGCGCAGCGCGAGCGTGGAGGCACGACCGGGCTTGACCTCGATCGGCACCTGGTACGTGGCGCCACCGACGCGGCGGGACTTGACCTCGAGGGACGGCTTCACGTTCTCGAGGGCGCGCTTCAGCGTGATGACCGGGTCGTTGCCGGTCTTCTCGCGGAGGCCTTCCATGGCGCCGTAGACGATCCGCTCGGCGGTGGAGCGCTTGCCGTTCAGCAGAATCTTGTTGATGAGCGAGGTCACCAGAGGAGAACCGTAAACCGGGTCGATGATGACCGGGCGCTTCGGGGCGGGGCCCTTACGAGGCATTCTTACTTCTCCTTCTTGGCGCCGTAGCGGCTGCGGGCCTGCTTGCGGTTCTTGACACCCTGGGTGTCGAGCGAACCGCGGATGATCTTGTACCGAACACCCGGCAGGTCCTTCACACGGCCACCACGCACGAGCACGATGGAGTGCTCCTGCAGGTTGTGTCCCTCACCCGGAATGTAAGCCGTGACCTCGATCCCGCTGGTCAGACGCACACGCGCGACCTTGCGGAGGGCCGAGTTCGGCTTCTTCGGGGTGGTCGTGAACACACGCGTGCAGACGCCGCGGCGCTGAGGGGAACCCTCGAGTGCGGGCGTCTTGTTCTTCTCGACCTTGTCCTGCCGGCCCTTCCGGACCAGCTGCTGGATCGTAGGCACTACTTCTCCGGTTTCTGTGTGCCGTTAGTAAAGCTAACCTGGAACATCGCCGACCCACGCGGTCGGGTGTGTCGAATACTGCGCACCCCCGCCGCAAGGCGGACGTGGGCGCAGATTGCGGTGGCCGTTCGCGACTCGCCATGCGGTTGCAGACACGCACACGAGCCCAGGCACACCCCAGGCACAAGGTCTGAGCGTACCTACCGTATGGAGCTGGGTCAAAACAAATGACCTTGCCACGGAGCGGGCCGCCCCGCAGCCGCGGCGCGGCGCCTCGGGGATGGCCCCCGGGGCTCCGGCGGCGGGCCGGAAGCCGCGGGGGCGTGGGCGCCCTGGACGTGCGGGACTTGGCGACCGGACCGGGCCTGACGGTGCGGCTTCCGGCTGCTCCGGCGCCGGGGGTGTCGCCTCCTGGCGTCCGCGGGACGTTCCGGTACGGCGCTCCCGGCGGTCGTCGGCCTCCCGGGAGCGGCGGCGGCCCGACGGGGGCCTCGTTGCCGCCCCCCCGGCCCGGCGCGGGCCCTCACGGGTGGAGTCGCGCCCGGTGCCGGACGGCGACGGGGCGCGCCGGCTGCGCTTGCGGGCGGGCGGTGGGCCGGTCGGGGTGGGGCGCGGCGCCGGGACCGTCCGGACCGGTGGCCGGTCCGGCATCCGCACCGCTGTCGTCCGCTCCGGGCGCCCCCGGGGCCTGGAGGCCCCCACTGTACGGGTCCTCGCCGTGGCGGCCCTCACCGTGGGGGAAGAGGATGACCGCGGCCTGGCCGGGGGCGCGGCCGACGAGCCGCAGTCGGCGGCTCCCACCGGGCAGCCGGTGCGCGTCACCCCCCGAACATCCCGACCGCCAGGCTGCACGAACAGGTAGGCGAAGATGTTCACACCCGCCCACGGCACGGGGCGCCGCAGCTCGTACCGGGTACGCGAGAGCCCGGGGCGTTTCGGGGCGTGGACCACGGACACGGGCCGGCCCCGCTCCAAAATGGGCAGCGGATAGGGCTTCTGGGAGTAGTCGTGATGAGACTCACCCTCGCTGTCGACATATCGATAGGCGCACACCCATCGCCCGTTGCTTCGGTGGGCGTGGTCGCACGCCGCCTCCACAGGCACCCCCTTGCGGCGCCGGCGCAGATGCACGTGGAGCGAAGCCGCGGCTATCGGGCTGACGACCACGGCGGGCCCGAGCAGGGGGATCCACGAGTCCACGGTCGGCGAACACGGTCCCCCCGCAGAGCGATGGGCCGGCCCGAGCACCCTGCAACGAAGCACGCCGCGGGCACCCCGCCGACCCTCCCCCGCGTCGCCGTCGCCCTGGAACCGCAACGGCTGCGGGGCACCCTGGAGGCCGGGTGCGCCCGGAGCGACGCGGTACTCGCCCTGCTGGTCCAGCGCGTCGACCGGACCCGACCGGCAGCTCACCGGCCACGAGACCCGCCTCGACGCCCTGGCGCGCTGGCGCCGGGCCGTCGCCGGCATCGCCGCGCTCACCGCCGGCAGCGGGCTGATGCTCGCGCTGTGGGAGCCGGCCGGGCGCTGACGGTACGCCGAAGGGCGGCCACCCCGTACGAAACGGGGTGACCGCCCTTCTCAAGCAGCTCGCTTACTGGTTGTACGGACCGTAGTCGTAGTCCTCCAGCGGAACGGCCTGGCCGGAGCCGGTGCCGAACGGCGAGTAGTCGATGTCGTCGTAGCCGACGGCCGAGTACATCGCGGCCTTGGCCTCCTCGGTCGGCTCGACCCGGATGTTGCGGTAGCGGGACAGGCCCGTACCGGCCGGGATGAGCTTACCGATGATGACGTTCTCCTTGAGGCCGATCAGGGAGTCGGACTTGGCGTTGATCGCCGCGTCCGTCAGGACCCTGGTCGTCTCCTGGAAGGAGGCCGCGGACAGCCACGACTCCGTCGCCAGCGACGCCTTGGTGATACCCATCAGCTGCGGACGGCCGGAGGCGGGGTGACCGCCCTCGGTGACCACACGACGGTTCTCGGACTCGAACTTCGACCGCTCGACCAGCTCGCCCGGCAGGAGCTCCGCGTCGCCGGACTCGATGATCGTCACACGGCGCAGCATCTGCCGGATGATGATCTCGATGTGCTTGTCGTGGATCGACACGCCCTGCGAGTTGTAGACCTTCTGGACCTCGCCGACCAGGTGGACCTGGACGGCGCGCTGGCCGAGGATGCGCAGCACGTCGTGCGGGTTGGTGGCACCCGCGGTGAGCTTCTGGCCCACCTCGACGTGGTCGCCCTCGGACACCAGGACCTTGGCGCGCTTCGAGATCGGGTAGGCCGTCTCGTCGCTGCCGTCGTCCGGGGTGACGACGATCTTCTTGGTCTTCTCGGTCTCCTCGATCCGCACGCGGCCGGAGGCCTCGGAGATCGGGGCGACACCCTTCGGCGTACGGGCTTCGAAGAGCTCGACGACACGGGGCAGACCCTGGGTGATGTCGTCACCGGCCACACCACCGGTGTGGAAGGTACGCATCGTCAGCTGGGTACCGGGCTCACCGATGGACTGGGCGGCGATGATGCCGACCGCCTCACCGATGTCGACCAGCTTGCCGGTGGCGAGCGAACGGCCGTAGCAGTACGCACACGTGCCGACCGCCGACTCACAGGTCAGGACCGAGCGGGTCTTGACCTCCTCGACGCCCGCGGCGACCAGCTGGTCGATGAGCACGTCACCCAGGTCGACGTTGGCCGGCGCGATGACCTTGCCGTCCACGACGACGTCCTCGGCGAGCATCCGCGCGTACACGGACGTCTCGACGTCGTCCGCCTTGCGCAGCACGCCCGTCTCGTCCTTGGCCGCGATCCGCAGCTTCAGACCGCGCTCGGTGCCGCAGTCCTCCTCGCGGATGATCACGTCCTGCGAGACGTCCACCAGACGACGGGTCAGGTAACCCGAGTCGGCGGTACGCAGAGCGGTGTCGGCGAGACCCTTACGGGCACCGTGCGTGGAGATGAAGTACTCCAGCACGGACAGGCCCTCACGGAAGGACGCCTTGATCGGACGCGGGATCGTCTCGTTCTTCGCGTTCGACACCAGACCACGCATACCGGCGATCTGCCGCATCTGCATCATGTTTCCTCGGGCACCCGAGTCAACCATCATGAAGATGGGGTTCGTCTTGGGGAAGTTCGCGTTCATCGCCTCGGCGACCTCGTTGGTCGCCTTGGTCCAGATCGCGATGAGCTCCTGCGTGCGCTCTTCCTTGGTGATCAGACCGCGCTCGTACTGCTTCTGGACCTTCTCGTCCTGAGCCTCGTACGACTTGACGATCTCCTTCTTCGCCTCGGGAACGACGACGTCGGAGATGGCGACGGTGACACCGGAACGGGTCGCCCAGTAGAAGCCGGCCGCCTTCAGGTTGTCGAGCGTCGCCGCCACGATGACCTTGGGGTAGCGCTCGGCGAGGTCGTTGACGATCTCGGAGAGCTGCTTCTTGCCGACCGAGTAGTCGACGAACGGGTAGTCCTCGGGCAGCAGCTCGTTGAAGAGCGCGCGGCCCAGGGTCGTCCGCAGGCGGAACGAGTCACCCTGCTGCCACGCCCCTGCTCCGACGGAGTCGTCACCCTCCTCTTCCACCGGCGGGGTCCAGCCACGCGGCGGGACGGTGCCGATCGGGAAGCGGATGTCGATCTTCGCCTGGAGCGAGAGCTCGCCCATGTCGAAGGCCATGATCGCTTCGGCGGTGGAGTTGAAGGCCCGGCCCTCGCCCTTGACCTCGCGCTCCTCCTCGTCCGTGGTGAGGAAGAAGAGGCCCAGCACCATGTCCTGGGTCGGCATGGTGACCGGCCGGCCGTCGGCCGGCTTGAGGATGTTGTTCGAGGACAGCATCAGGATGCGGGCCTCGGCCTGCGCCTCCGCGGACAGCGGCAGGTGCACGGCCATCTGGTCGCCGTCGAAGTCCGCGTTGAACGCGGTGCAGACGAGCGGGTGGATCTGGATGGCCTTGCCCTCGACCAGCTGCGGCTCGAAGGCCTGGATGCCGAGGCGGTGCAGCGTGGGCGCACGGTTCAGCAGCACCGGGTGCTCGGCGATGACCTCTTCGAGGACGTCGTACACGACGGTGCGGCCACGCTCGACCATGCGCTTGGCCGACTTGATGTTCTGCGCGTGGTTCAGGTCCACCAGGCGCTTCATCACGAACGGCTTGAAGAGCTCCAGCGCCATGGCCTTGGGCAGACCGCACTGGTGCAGCTTCAGCTGCGGGCCGACGACGATGACGGAACGCGCCGAGTAGTCGACTCGCTTACCGAGCAGGTTCTGACGGAATCGGCCCTGCTTGCCCTTCAGCATGTCGCTGAGGGACTTCAGCGGGCGGTTACCGGGACCGGTGACCGGGCGACCGCGGCGGCCGTTGTCGAACAGCGCGTCGACGGCCTCCTGCAGCATCCGCTTCTCGTTGTTCACGATGATCTCGGGGGCACCGAGGTCAAGGAGACGCTTGAGGCGGTTGTTGCGGTTGATCACGCGGCGGTACAGGTCGTTCAGGTCGGAGGTCGCGAAGCGGCCACCGTCCAGCTGCACCATCGGACGCAGGTCCGGCGGGATGACCGGCACGCAGTCGAGCACCATGCCCTTGGGGCTGTTGCTGGTCTGCAGGAACGCGGAGACGACCTTCAGGCGCTTGAGCGCACGGGTCTTCTTCTGGCCCTTGCCGGTACGGATGATCTCGCGGAGGCGCTCGGCCTCCTCCTCCAGGTCGAAGGACTCCAGGCGCTTCTGCAGCGCCGCGGCACCCATCGAACCGTCGAAGTACGTGCCGAAGCGGTCGCGCAGCTCGCGGTAGAGCAGCTCGTCGCCCTCGAGGTCCTGGACCTTGAGGTTCTTGAAGCGGTTCCACACCTCGTCGAGACGGTCGATCTCGCGCTGGGCACGGTCACGCAGCTGCTTCATCTCACGCTCGGCGCCCTCGCGCACCTTGCGGCGCACGTCGGCCTTGGCACCCTCGGCCTCGAGCTCGGCCAGGTCGGTCTCGAGCTTCTTGGCGCGGGCCTCGAGGTCGGCGTCGCGGCGGTTCTCGATCTGCTGGCGCTCGACGGAGACGTGGGCCTCCAGCGACGGCAGGTCGCGCGTGCGGCGCTCGTCGTCGACGTACGTGATCATGTACGCCGCGAAGTAGATGACCTTCTCCAGGTCCTTCGGGGCGAGGTCCAGCAGGTAGCCCAGCCGGGACGGGACGCCCTTGAAGTACCAGATGTGGGTGACGGGGGCGGCGAGCTCGATGTGGCCCATCCGCTCGCGGCGCACCTTGGCGCGGGTGACCTCGACGCCACACCGCTCACAGATGATGCCCTTGAAGCGGACGCGCTTGTACTTGCCGCAGTAGCACTCCCAGTCCCGGGTCGGACCGAAGATCTTCTCGCAGAAGAGTCCGTCCTTTTCGGGCTTGAGGGTGCGGTAGTTGATGGTCTCCGGCTTCTTGACCTCGCCGTGGGACCACTGACGGATGTCGTCCGCGGTGGCCAGGCCGATCCGCAGCTCGTCGAAGAAGTTGACGTCGAGCACTATGCGTCAATCCCTCTCAGGGTTGAGTCTCAATCATGGTCTGATGGGCCCCCCACGCCCGCCAGGGCGTAGGGGGAGGGTCCGGGGGGAGGGTCCGGGACCTCACGAGGAGGCCCCGACCAGACCCGTCAGACCTCTTCGACGCTGCTCGGCTCTCGCCGGGACAGGTCGATACCGAGCTCCTCCGCAGCGCGGAAGACGTCCTCGTCGGTGTCGCGCATCTCGATGGACATGCCGTCCGAGGACAGCACCTCCACGTTGAGGCACAGGGACTGCATCTCCTTGATGAGCACCTTGAAGGACTCGGGGATGCCGGGCTCGGGGATGTTCTCGCCCTTGACGATGGCCTCGTAGACCTTCACGCGGCCGGTGACGTCGTCGGACTTGATGGTCAGCAGCTCCTGGAGGGCGTACGCGGCGCCATAAGCCTCCAGCGCCCACACCTCCATCTCACCGAAGCGCTGGCCACCGAACTGAGCCTTACCACCCAGCGGCTGCTGGGTGATCATCGAGTACGGACCGGTCGAACGCGCGTGGAGCTTGTCGTCGACCAGGTGGTGGAGCTTGAGGATGTACATGTAGCCGACCGAGATCGGCTCCGGGAACGGCTCACCGGAGCGGCCGTCGAACAGCCGCGCCTTGCCGGACGGGAGCACCATGCGCTCGCCGTCGCGGTTCGGGACGGTGTGCTGGAGCAGACCCGCGAGCTCGTCCTCACGCGCACCGTCGAAGACGGGGGTGGCGACGTTGGTGCCCGGCTCGACGCGGTCGGCGCCGATGGCCTGGAGGCGCTCGGCCCACTCGTCCGCGAGGCCGGAGACGTCCCAGCCGCGGCTGGCGAGCCAGCCGAGGTGGATCTCCAGGACCTGTCCCGGGTTCATTCGGGACGGGACACCCAGCGGGTTGAGGATGATGTCGACCGGGGTGCCGTCCTCCAGGAACGGCATGTCCTCGATCGGCAGGATCTTGGAGATGACGCCCTTGTTGCCGTGACGGCCGGCGAGCTTGTCACCGTCGGTGATCTTGCGCTTCTGCGCGACGTACACGCGCACCAGCTGGTTCACACCGGGGGGAAGCTCGTCGCCCTCCTCGCGGTCGAAGACGCGCACGCCGATGACCTTGCCGGTCTCGCCGTGCGGCACCTTCAGCGAGGTGTCACGGACCTCACGGGCCTTCTCGCCGAAGATCGCGCGGAGCAGGCGCTCCTCCGGGGTCAGCTCGGTCTCACCCTTGGGCGTGACCTTGCCGACGAGGATGTCGCCGGCGACGACCTCGGCACCGATCCGGATGATGCCGCGCTCGTCGAGGTCGGCGAGGACCTCCTCGGAGACGTTCGGGATGTCCCGGGTGATCTCCTCCGGGCCGAGCTTGGTGTCACGGGCGTCGACCTCGTGCTCCTCGATGTGGATCGAGGAGAGGACGTCGTCCTGCACGAGGCGCTGCGACAGGATGATCGCGTCCTCGTAGTTGTGACCCTCCCACGGCATGAACGCGACCAGCAGGTTCTTGCCGAGGGCCATCTCACCGTTCTCGGTGGCCGGGCCGTCGGCGAGGACCTGGCCCTCGATCACACGGTCACCCTCGGAGACGATGACCTTCTGGTTGACCGAGGTGCCCTGGTTGGAGCGGGAGAACTTGGCGACGCGGTACGTGGTGTACGTGCCGTCGTCGTTGGCGACGGTGATGTAGTCGGCCGAAACCTCCTGGATCACACCGTCCTTCTCGGCCTTGATGACGTCGCCGGCGTCGGTGGCACAGCGGTACTCCATGCCGGTACCGACGAGCGGCGCCTCCGCCTTGATGAGCGGAACGGCCTGGCGCATCATGTTCGCGCCCATGAGGGCACGGTTGGCGTCGTCGTGCTCGAGGAACGGGATCATGGCGGTCGCGACCGACACCATCTGGCGCGGCGAGACGTCCATGTA
This sequence comes from Streptomyces sp. NPDC006368, assembly GCF_040612535.1. Classification (NCBI taxonomy): domain Bacteria; kingdom Bacillati; phylum Actinomycetota; class Actinomycetes; order Kitasatosporales; family Streptomycetaceae; genus Streptomyces; species Streptomyces sp. NPDC006368. Next base: position 142,014 of record NZ_JBEXQK010000001.1, on the reverse strand, counting down.
GTCCACGTCGTCGGGCGCGACGTAGTCGACCTCGCCACCACGGCGGCGGACCAGGACGCGGCTCTCGGCGAACCGGAGCTCGTCGGTCAGCGGCGCGTTGGCCTGGGCGATGACGAAGCGGTCCTCCTCGTCGGCGGTCAGGTAGTCGACCTCGTCGGTGACCTGGCCCTCGACGACCTTGCGGTACGGCGTCTCGACGAAGCCGAACGCGTTGACCCGTCCGTACGAGGCGAGCGAGCCGATCAGACCGATGTTCGGGCCTTCGGGGGTCTCGATCGGGCACATACGGCCGTAGTGCGACGGGTGCACGTCACGGACCTCGAAGCCGGCCCGCTCACGCGAGAGACCACCCGGACCGAGCGCCGACAGACGGCGCTTGTGGGTGAGACCCGACAGCGGGTTGTTCTGGTCCATGAACTGCGACAGCTGGCTGGTGCCGAAGAACTCCTTGATGGAGGCGACGACCGGCCGGATGTTGATCAGGGTCTGCGGCGTGATCGCCTCGACGTCCTGGGTCGTCATGCGCTCGCGCACGACGCGCTCCATCCGCGCCAGACCCGTGCGGACCTGGTTCTGGATGAGCTCGCCGACGTTGCGCAGACGGCGGTTGCCGAAGTGGTCGATGTCGTCGGTCTCGACGACGATCTGGGAGCCGTTCTCGCCGATCGTCTCGGTCTCGCCCGCGTGGAGCTTCACCAGGTACTTGATCGTCGCGATGATGTCGTCGGTGGTGAGGACACCGGCGTCCAGCGGCTCGTCGGCGCCGAGCTTCTTGTTCACCTTGTAGCGGCCGACCTTGGCGAGGTCGTAGCGCTTGGGGTTGAAGTAGAGGTTCTCGAGCAGCGTCTGAGCGGCCTCGCGCGTCGGCGGCTCGCCGGGACGCAGCTTGCGGTAGATGTCGAGCAGCGCGTCGTCCTGACCCTGGGTGTGGTCCTTCTCCAGGGTGGCGCGCATGGACTCGTACTCGCCGAACTCCTGCAGGATCTGCTCGGTGGTCCAGCCGAGCGCCTTGAGGAGGACGGTGACGGACTGCTTGCGCTTGCGGTCGATGCGGACACCGACCATGTCGCGCTTGTCGATCTCCATCTCCAGCCAGGCACCCCGGGACGGGATGATCTTGGCGGAGAAGATGTCCTTGTCGGACGTCTTGTCGATGGAGGAGTCGAAGTAGACACCCGGCGAGCGCACGAGCTGCGACACCACGACACGCTCGGTGCCGTTGATGACGAAGGTGCCCTTGTTGGTCATGAGCGGGAAATCGCCCATGAAGACCGTCTGGGACTTGATCTCGCCGGTCTCGTTGTTGGTGAACTCGGCCGTGACGAAGAGCGGGGCGGCGTACGTGAAGTCGCGCTCCTTGCACTCGTCGATGGAGTTCTTGGGAGGCTCGAAGCGGTGGTCGCGGAAAGTCAGCGACATCGACCCGGAGAAGTCCTCGATCGGCGAGATCTCCTCGAAGATCTCCTCCAGACCGGACTTGGTGGGAACGTCCTGTCCGGACTCCAGAGCCGCCTCGACACGAGCCTTCCACGCGGCGTTGCCGAGCAGCCAGTCAAAGCTCTCGGTCTGCAGCGCGAGGAGGTTCGGAACCTCGAGGGGCTCCTTGATCTTTGCAAAGGAGATGCGCAGCGGGGCGGTGCTTGCGCCGTTGTTCGTATTCGCGGTCGAGGCGTTGCGCGAGGCGGCCAAGAGGGGGTCCTTCCGAGGGCTCGGACTCACTACGCGCGTACCGGTCCCTCGCCGAGTACAAGGACAGATGCTCCCGATTCAGCCAAAAGGCCTGGTCAGGGCAGTCGGTCAACTGTGCTCTTGCGAGAGTATGCCCCTGGTGACGGGCAGGAGGCAGCTAACAGGCAGCGCAAAGGGTCAGTGTAGCCACTTGGCCCACTGATGTCCAGGGCGGGTAAATCGCGACCCTCGTTCTTCTCAACTCCGCGGCACCTCGCGCTGTTGCGCACATCGATACTGCCCGTTCGTCCGTCGATCCATGCCTCGGATCCGGATCGTCGTGACGACGCGTCCTGAGAATTGCGCGCGGCGTGCGGTTCGTCAAGGCCCCCGGGTGAGCGGGGCGCACGGCGAAGATCACCATACTCGCCGTGGAGCCCAGTGCAAGGCAGGCGTCGCGGGTACGCCGAAGGGCGACCACCCGTATGGGTGATCGCCCTTCGAGACGCCCCCTGAGGGGCGTCAGAACGAGTCAGGAGACTCGCGAGGTCACTTGACCTCGACGGAGGCGCCGGCGCCCTTGAGGGACTCGGCGGCCTTCTCGGCCTGCTCCTTGTTGACCTTCTCGAGGACCGGCTTCGGGGTGCCGTCGACGAGGTCCTTGGCCTCCTTCAGGCCCAGGGAGGTCAGCTCACGCACGACCTTGATGACCTGGATCTTCTTGTCGCCCGCACCGGTGAGGATGACGTCGAACTCGTCCTTCTCCTCCTCGGCCTCGGCCGGGGCACCCGGGCCCGCGACGCCGGCAACGGCGACCGGGGCGGCGGCGGTGACGTCGAACTTCTCCTCGAACGCCTTCACGAACTCGGAGAGCTCGATGAGGGTCATCTCCTCGAACTGCGCGAGCAGGTCTTCCTGAGACAGCTTCGCCATGATGGCGGTCCTTCCACTAAATCGGCTGGTGCCGGGTGTACATGTGAGGCGGGCGTACGTTGGGCCCGCTACGACCCGCGCCGCGAGCGGCACGGATCAATGCGCGAGCCGAATTACTCGGCACCGCCCTGCTCGGCCTGCTTGGCACGAAGCGCCTCCGCGGTGCGGACGAACTTCGAGGGAAGCGCCTGGAAGAGCGCGGCAGTCTGGGACTGCTTGCCCTTCATGGCGCCCGCCAGCTTGGCGAGCAGAACCTCGCGGGACTCGAGGTCCGCAAGCTTCTTGATCTCATCGGCGGACAGCGCCTTGCCGTCAAGGACACCGCCCTTGATGATGAGGTTGGGGTTCTCCTTGGCGAAGTCACGAAGACCCTTCGCCGACTCCACCGGGTCACCGGTGATGAAGGCGACAGCCGTCGGACCAGCGAACTGGTCGTCCAGCGTCGTGATCCCGGCCTCGTTGGCCGCAATCTTGGTCAGCGTGTTCTTCACCACGGCGTACTGGGCGTTCTCACCGAGCGAACGGCGCAGCTGCTTGAGCTGCGCCACGGTGAGACCGCGGTACTCGGTCAGCACGGCGGCGTTCGAGCTGCGGAACTTGTCCGTCAGCTCGGCAACCGCGGCGGACTTGTCGGGCCTCGCCATGAGCCTCGGCCTCCTTCCGGGTGATTCGGACCGCGTTGGCTGAAGGAAGGAGACTGGGCAAAACGAAACGCCCCGGCGCAGGCGCACGGGGCGTGACTCGACCGGACACAGAACGTCCGGGAGCTACATCCACAGTCACCTGCGCGGGTCGTCCGCAGCTAGCGGATCCTTCGGCCGCCACGCCCCTTGAAGGGCGCGGCAACGACCAGCGGTCTTTGGCTTCTGTGGAAGAGTACGCGAACGGTTCGCCGTCAAGCAAATCGGGCCATCCGGGGGATCGGCCGTCCCCGCCGGCGCCCCCGCCCGGCCTCCGCCACGGGGCCGTGGGGGGTGGACGCGAGCGGGGCCTCGGCCCTGCCCGTGCCGGCGTGCCTTCGGCGCGGGGCCCTCGCGCTCGGGACCGGGAGCCGGTGTCGAGTCCGAGCCGCTCCTCGGCGTTCGCGCGCCATGTGGCCGCCCGTCAAAGGAGCGCGGGAAGGCCGTGCCGGGGAGCCGCCCCGGGAGCCCCGCGCATGAGAAAACGGCCCCCGCCGCTCCTGGGAGCCGCGGAGGCCGTTTCCGTACGCGTACGCGCCCGGGACTGCCGTCAGGATCAGACGGCGGCCGGGTCCTCCTCGACGAGGAGGTTGCGGGTGCGGTTCGGGTCCAGCGGGATGCCGGGGCCCATCGTGGTGGTGAGGGTCGCCTTCTTGATGTAGCGGCCCTTCGCGGCGGACGGCTTCAGACGGAGGATCTCCTCCAGCGCCGCGCCGTAGTTCTCGACCAGCTTGGTCTCGTCGAAGGAGACCTTGCCGATGATGAAGTGCAGGTTCGCGTGCTTGTCGACACGGAACTCGATCTTGCCGCCCTTGATCTCGGTGACGGCCTTGGCGACGTCCATCGTGACGGTGCCGGTCTTCGGGTTCGGCATCAGACCACGGGGGCCGAGGACGCGGCCGAGGCGGCCGACCTTGCCCATGAGGTCCGGGGTGGCGACGACGGCGTCGAAGTCCAGACGGCCCTTCGCGACCTCGTCGATCAGTTCGTCGGAGCCGACGATGTCGGCGCCCGCGGCTTCCGCGGCCGCAGCACGGTCACCGGTCGCGAAGACCAGGACCCGGGCGGTCTTACCGGTGCCGTGCGGAAGGTTCACGGTGCCACGGACCATCTGGTCGGCCTTGCGCGGGTCGACGCCCAGGCGGAAGGCGACCTCGACGGTGCCGTCGAACTTGGTGGCGGCGGTGTCCTTGGCGAGACGGACGGCCTCGAGGGGGGCGTAGTTGCGCTCCCGGTCGATCTTGGCGTCCGCGCCGCGGAGAGCCTTGCTGCGCTTCACTTCTTCTCCTGGTGGTGTTCAGGTACGGAGTTGTGGTCCGGGCCAGCGCGGGCCCTCCCACAGGGTCAGACGGGGCTGATCAGCCCTCGACCGTGATGCCCATGGAGCGGGCGGTGCCGGCGATGATCTTCTCGGCGGCGTCCAGGTCGTTGGCGTTCAGGTCGGGCAGCTTGACCGAGGCGATCTCGCGGACCTGGGCGCTCGTGAGCTTCGCGACCTTGGTCTTGTGCGGCTCGCCGGAGCCCTTGTCCACACCCGCGGCCTTGAGGATCAGCTTGGCGGCCGGCGGAGTCTTGGTGATGAAGGTGAAGGAACGGTCCTCGTAGACCGTGATCTCCACCGGCACGACCATGCCACGCTGCGACTCGGTCGCGGCGTTGTAGGCCTTGCAGAACTCCATGATGTTGACGCCGTGCTGACCCAGCGCGGGGCCGACCGGCGGAGCCGGGTTGGCGGCGCCGGCCTGGATCTGGAGCTTGATAAGCCCCGTGACCTTCTTCTTCTTGGGAGGCATTGCTCTCTCCGGGTCCTAGTGAGAGTTTTCGGCCACCATCCGGGTCATCCGGATGGAGGCATACCGCACAACGATAACGGGTATAGCTGCGCGGCCAAAAACCGAGCAGGTCAGAGCAGCCGCGACAGCTGATCTGACCTGGTCGGAAACCTTTACGGGTTAGTTCTTCTGGATCTGGTCGAAGCTCAGCTCGACCGGGGTCTCGCGGCCGAAGATCTCGACGAGGCCCTTGACCTTCTTCGAGTCGGCGTTGATCTCGTTGATCGTGGCCTGCAGGGTGGCGAAGGGGCCGTCGGTGACGGTGACCGAGTCGCCGACCTCGAAGTCCAGCACCTGGACCTCGACCTTGCGGGCCGGAGCCGGCTTGCCCTCGGCCTCGGCGGCCTCGCGGGCGGCCTTCTCCTCGGCCTCCGGGGCGAGCATCTTGACGATCTCGTCCAGGGTGAGCGGGTACGGGTCGTAGGCGTTGCCCACGAAGCCGGTGACGCCCGGAGTGTTGCGGACGACGCCCCAGGACTCGTTCGTCAGATCCATGCGGACGAGCACGTAACCGGGCAGCTTGTTCTGCCGCACGTTCTTGCGCTCGCCGTTCTTGATCTGGACGATCTCTTCCTCGGGCACCTCGGCCTGGTAGATGAAGTCCTCGACGTTCAGCGAGACCGCGCGCTGCTCCAGGTTGGCCTTCACGCGCTTCTCGTAGCCCGCGTAGGTGTGGATCACGTACCACTCGCCGGGGAGACCGCGCAGCTCGTCGCGGAGGGCGGCGACGGGGTCGGCCGGGGCCTCCGGCTCCGCGGCGGCCTCCTCGGTCTCGTCCTCGTCGGCCTCGTCCGCGACGACCTCGTCCGTGGTCTCTTCCGCGGCGGTCTCGTCCTCGTCGGCCACGACGGCCTCGGCGTCGCCCTCGTCCTCGACGGCCCGGTCCGCGTCCTCGTCCTCGACGTGGAGCGCGGCCTCCTCGGCCGCCTCGCCGGCAGCGGCGTCCGCAGCTTCCGCCTGGTCCTCGTCGGCCGCCTCGACGATGTCGAGTTCGTCCTGGGCGGACTCGTTCAGGTTCGGGTCAGACACGGTGGCTGCTTCTTCCTGGATACAGATGGGGTGGAACATGCGAAAAGGGGCGCCGGGGTGGGCGCCCTCCGCGGGAATCAGCCGAAGACGTACTTGACTGCTTCCTGGAAGCCGAGGTCGATCACGGTCACCAGACCGATCATGATCACGACGAAGATGATGACGACGGTGGTGTACGTCGACAACTGGCTGCGTGTGGGCCAGACGACCTTGCGCAGCTCGGCGACGATCTGCCGGTAGAAGAGCGCGAGACGGCCCAGTGGGCCCTTCTTTCCGCGCTTGCCGCCCTTGCGGTTCTTCTTGGGGGCCTCGTCTTCGGCATCAGGCATGTCGATGGAGCCTACGGCGTCCGTCACGTCTCTCACCTGATTCCGGGTCGGCCGTGCCGCGCCCGGGTGGAGCCGCACGGCGGTGCAATGACATACATACCTGCGCACACATCCTGGCGGTGTGTGTAGCAGGGCCGGAGGGACTTGAACCCCCAACCGCCGGTTTTGGAGACCGGTGCTCTACCAATTGAGCTACGACCCTTTGTGGTTCTCCCCCAACCTACCGCATCCGTGGATGTGGTCGGTGAGGGCCAACGAGCAGAGAGTGTACGTGGTCAGCGGCGCCGCGTCGAACAGATACCTGCGGACGCGGCGGAGGGTACCCGCGGACGCGGCGGGCGGACGGGCTGAGGTCCCGTCCGTCCGTACCGCGAAACTCGTGTACCGAGCCCCTTCACGGTCTGCGACGATGGGCCGCATGAGCGCTGCAACTCCTCCCACCGACCGCCGGGTCTCCGCCCGAGTCGGCGCGATCTCCGAGTCCGCGACCCTCGCCGTCGACGCCAAGGCGAAGGCCCTCAAGGCCGCCGGGCGTCCGGTGATCGGCTTCGGCGCCGGTGAGCCCGATTTCCCGACGCCCGAGTACATCGTCGAGGCCGCGATCGAGGCCTGCCGCAACCCGAAGTACCACCGCTACACCCCGGCCGGCGGTCTGCCCGAGCTGAAGAAGGCCATCGCCGAGAAGACACTGCGCGACTCCGGCTACGAGGTCGACGCCTCCCAGGTCCTGGTGACCAACGGCGGCAAGCAGGCGATCTACGAGGCGTTCGCCGCGATCCTGGACCCGGGCGACGAGGTCATCGTCCCGGCCCCCTACTGGACGACGTACCCCGAGTCGATCCGCCTGGCGGGCGGTGTACCGGTGGAGGTCGTGGCCGACGAGACCACCGGCTACCGCGTGTCCGTGGAGCAGCTGGAGGCGGCGCGCACGGAGAGGACCAAGGTGGTCCTGTTCGTCTCCCCGTCCAACCCGACCGGCGCCGTCTACAGCCAGGCGGACGCCGAGGCGATCGGCCGCTGGGCCCTCGAACACGGCCTGTGGGTCCTGACGGACGAGATCTACGAGCACCTCGTCTACGGCGACGCGACGTTCACCTCGCTGCCGACACTGGTGCCCGAGCTGCGCGACAAGTGCATCGTGGTCAACGGTGTGGCCAAGACGTACGCCATGACCGGCTGGCGCGTGGGGTGGATCGTCGGCCCGAAGGACGTGGTGAAGGCCGCGACCAACCTCCAGTCGCACGCCACGTCCAACGTGTCGAACGTCGCGCAGGTCGCCGCCCTGGCGGCCGTCTCCGGCAGCCTGGACGCGGTGGCCGAGATGCGGACGGCGTTCGACCGCCGCCGCCGGACCATCGTGCGGATGCTCAACGAGATCGAGGGCGTGTACTGCCCGACGCCGGAGGGCGCGTTCTACGCGTACCCGTCGGTGAAGGGGCTGCTGGGCAAGGAGATCCGCGGCAAGCGCCCGCAGACCTCCGTGGAGCTGGCGGCGCTCATCCTGGACGAGGCCGAGGTGGCGGTCGTACCGGGCGAGGCGTTCGGCACGCCGGGCTATCTGCGCCTGTCGTACGCGCTGGGCGACGAGGACCTGGTGGAGGGTGTCTCGCGGATGCAGAAGCTGCTCGCCGAGGCGCGGGACTGAAACGGTCACTGGATCCAGCCGCTCGGTCACCGCACCCGGCGACCGATGAGCGGGCCTCCGGCTTCGGCCGGGGGCCCGCTTCTTCGTTCCCGCACCCACCCGATCGGTGAAAGGGACCGAAAGGGGCTGCCGCGCGGGCGGCCGGTTTGGCAAGATCCCTGAATGCTGCGTCTTCCAGATGGACACCCCCCGAACCCCCCGTACGTCCGAGATCTGCGGCTGCTGCCCAAGGCCCATCTGCACCTGCACTTCACCGGGTCGATGCGCCCCACGACGCTGCTGGAGCTGGCCGACAAGTACGGCGTCCACCTGCCCGAGGCGCTGACCGGTGAGGAGCCGCCCAAGCTGCGGGCGACCGATGAGCGGGGCTGGTTCCGTTTCCAGCGGCTGTACGACGCCGCCCGGTCGTGTCTGCGCGAGCCGGAGGACATCCGGCGGCTGGTGCGCGAGACGGCCGAGGAGGACGTCAGGGACGGGTCGGGATGGCTGGAGATCCAGGTGGACCCGACCTCGTACGCCCCACGTCTGGGTGGCCTGATCTCCGCGCTGGAGATCATCCTGGACGCGGTGGAGAGCGCCTCGCGGGAGACCGGTCTCGGGATGCGGGTGCTCGTCGCCGCGAACCGCGTGAAGCACCCCTTGGACGCCCGTACGCTCGCTCGCCTCGCCGTCCGGTACGCGGACCGGGGGGTGGTCGGGTTCGGCCTGTCCAACGACGAGCGGCGCGGGATGGCGCGCGACTTCGACCGGGCGTTCGCGATCGCGCGGGAGGGCGGACTGCTGGCGGCGCCGCACGGCGGCGAGCTGACCGGGCCCGCTTCCGTACGGGACTGCCTGGACGACCTGCGGGCGGCGCGCATCGGGCACGGGGTGCGGGCTGCGGAGGACCCGCGGCTGCTGCGGCGGCTGGCCGAGAAGGGCGTGACGTGCGAGGTGTGCCCGGCGTCGAACGTGGCGCTCGGTGTGTACGAGAAGCCCGAGCACGTGCCTTTGCGGACGCTGTACGACGCCGGGGTACCGATGGCGCTGGGCGCGGACGACCCGCTGCTGTTCGGGTCGCGGCTGGCGGCGCAGTACGAGATCGCGCGCGGGCACCACGGTTTCACCGACGAGGAGCTCGCCGAGCTGGCCCGCCAGTCGGTGCGCGCCTCGGCGGCGCCGGAGGACGTCAGGGCGAAGCTCCTGGCCGGTATCGACGACTGGCTGGCGGTCGGCCCGGTGGCCTGAGTGGGCGCCGTGCGCCGGGGCGTGACCGACTGGGCCGCGGTACGGCCTCCCGGCCGGGCCGGGGAGGCGGGGGTGGTCAGATGCTGACGCCGACCGTCACCGGCTCGTTGACGAGGGTGACGCCGAAGGCGTCCCGGACGCCCGCGACGACCTCGCGGGCCAGGGCCAGGAGGTCCTCGGTGGTGGCCTCGCCGCGGTTGGTGAGGGCCAGGGTGTGCTTGGTCGAGATACGGGCCGGGCCGGAGCCGTATCCCTTGGTGAAGCCCGCCTTGTCGATCAGCCAGGCCGCCGACGTCTTGACCCGGCCGTCGCCCGCCGGGAAGGCCGGCGGGGTGACGTCCGGGCCGAGGCAGTCGTGGACGCGGGTCAGGAAGGTCTCGTACTCCGCCTCCCCGAGGATGGGGTTGGTGAAGAACGACCCGGCCGACCAGGTGTCGTGGTCCTCGGGGTCCAGGACCATGCCCTTGCCGGCGCGGAGCTCCAGGACCTTCTCGCGCGCGGCGGCCACCGGGACGCGGTCGCCGGGCTCGACACCGAGCGCCCGGGCCGTCTCCGCGTACTTGATCGGCGCGCTCATGCCGTGGGCGTCCTCCAGCTCGAACCGGACGCGCAGCACCACGAACCGGTCCGGGTCGGCCTTGAAGCGGCTGTGGCGGTAAGCGAAGTCGCACGCGGCGTTCGGGATGGTCACCGTCTCGTCCGTGCGGCGGTCGTACGCCACGACCTCCGTGATCGTGGACGAGACCTCCTGGCCGTACGCCCCCACGTTCTGGATCGGGGTGGCGCCGGCCGAGCCGGGGATGCCGGCCATGCACTCGATGCCCGCGAGCCCGGCCTCGACCGTCCGCGCGACCGCGTCCGACCAGACCTCGCCGGCCGCCAGCTCCAGCCGGGTGCCGTCCAGGGCGAAACCCCGGGTGGCGATGCGCAGGGCCGTGCCGTCGAATCCCTTGTCGCCGATGATCAGGTTGGAGCCGCCGCCGATGATCAGCAGCGGGGTCCCGGTGGCATCGGCCTCGCGCACGGTGGCGACGACCTCGTCGTCGGTGGTGGCCGTGACGAGCCGGGTGGCGGGCCCGCCGAGCCGGAAGGTGGTCAGCGGGGCGAGGGGGGCGTCGTGGAGTTCCTGCACGGGCTCAAGACTACGGGTCGGGTGGGACAGCGAACGCGCCTCGGCCCCGCCACGGGTACCGGGGCCGAGGTGCCCGCCAGGTCGGACGGCCGGCGGACGGTCACCCGGGGCGGAGCCTCGTCTGGTCCCGGCGCCTGTACCGGCCCGGCGTCTTGCGCGGCCCGGGGCCGGGTCACGCGCCGGGGCGGTGGCCGGCCGGGGCGGGCAGTGGGGGCCGGGACGGGGCAGCGGTGGCCGCCCGTCCGGCAGGAGCAGCGGTCCGCCAGGCGGCGCCCAGCCGGACTCGTCCGCGACGATCTCCTCGTCCGTGCCGCCCGCCGCCGCGGTGACCAGCGCCGCGTCCGCCCACAGCGCGGGCGCGAGCCCGTCGGCGAAGCCCCCGCCCCGACGCCAAACCGTCCGGCCCGGAGAGGGACCGTGCCCTCAGGCGAGCCGGACCACGGCCCGCGACATGCCGAGGACCTTCTGGCCCGCGCTCATCGCGGTCAGGTCCACGCGCACCTGGTGGTCGTCCAGCTTGGCGCCCACCTTGGCGCTGACCTCGATCAGCGCGCCCGTCTCGTCGTTCGGCACGACGACCGGCTTGGTGAAGCGCACCCCGTACTCGACGACCGAGCCCGGGTCGCCCGTCCAGTCCGTCACCACCCGGATCGCCTCCGCCATGGTGAACATGCCGTGCGCGATGACGTCCGGCAGGCCGACCTCGACGGCGAACTTCTCGTTCCAGTGGATCGGGTTGAAGTCGCCGGAGGCGCCCGCGTACTGCACCAGCGTGGCGCGGGTCACGGGGAAGCTCTGCGCCGGCAGCTCCGTGCCGACCTCGACGTCGTCGTAAGAGATCTTCGCGGTCATCGCCTCACGCCTCCTCGGCGGCCCGCGCCACCAGCTTCGTCCACGCGGTCACGACATGCTCGCCGGCCTCGTCACGCACCTCACCCCGGATGTCCAGGATGTCGTTCCCGGCGAGCGACTTGATGGCCTCGATCGTCGAGGTGACCGTCAGCCGGTCCCCCGCCCGTACCGGACGGCTGTACGCGAACTTCTGGTCGCCGTGCACCACCCGGTTGTAGTCCAGGCCGAGCTGCGGGTCCTGGACGACCTGCCGCGCCGCCGTGAACGTGATGGCGAACACAAAGGTCGGCGGAGCGATCACCTCGGGGTGGCCGAGCGCCTTGGCGGCCTCCGTGTCCGTGTACACGGGATTCGCGTCGCCGACCGCTTCGGCGAATTCGCGGATCTTTTCCCGGCCGACCTCGTACGGCGCGGTGGGCGGGTAAGTCCGCCCCACGAAGGACTGGTCGAGCGCCATGGACTCGCTACCTCCTGCTGATTTCTGTGAACAAACGCGCTGCGGGGGCGCCGGGGTCGGCGCCACGGTATGCGTGAGCGCGTGGACAAACGACACGAGGCCGCCCCCTGGGTGGGGACGGCCTCGTGTACGAGCCTGATTCAGCGCGTCTCGCGGTGCGCGGTGTGCGCGTTGCAACGCGGGCAGTGCTTCTTCATCTCAAGACGGTCCGGGTTGTTACGCCGGTTCTTCTTGGTGATGTAGTTCCGCTCCTTGCACTCCACGCAGGCCAGCGTGATCTTCGGGCGGACGTCGGTGGCAGCCACGTGAGTGCTCCTATGACGGACGGATGGACGGGTGAACGCATAAAAGAGTAGCCGATCGAAGGACCGACCCTACAATCGGCTACCGAGAGTAAGTAGCGGTGACCGGACTTGAACCGGTGACACAGCGATTATGAGCCGCTTGCTCTACCGACTGAGCTACACCGCTGTGATGCTGGATCCCCTCGCCCGAAGGCGAGGATCACCGACACCAGAGCCCCAATACGGAATCGAACCGTAGACCTTCTCCTTACCATGGAGACGCTCTGCCGACTGAGCTATTGGGGCGAGCGATGAAGACATTACACGGTCGGTCGCCGTTCGCCCAAATCCGATTCCGGGCCGGTACCTCCCCCTTCCCGTAGGCCACTCGCGCCCCACGCCGGTACGACTATTGCGCTCCTCCTCGAAGCCCCGCCGGACGGCCCCTAGGCTCGCCTCACGCTGCGTGATCTTGCTTGTGATCTTGCGTGTGATCTGCACCCGATCCTCGCGTGATCCCGCACGTGATCCCCGTCTGATCCCCGTGCCGAGCACACCGGAGATCCCCGTGCCGAGCACGCCAGAGCCCGCCCCGAGCCCCGCCCGTCCGGACAGGAGCCCGATGTCCTCCGACAGCCAGCAGCCGCAGCCACCCGAGGGCGCCACCGCCGACAGCACCGCCCTGCTGCTGTGCGGCGCCCGCCTCGCCGACGGACGGACCGTCGACGTGCGGCTGAGCGGCGGACGCATCGAGGCCGTCGGCACCGCGGGCAGCCTGCCCACCCTCGGCGCCCGCGTCGACCTCAGCGGCTACCTGCTGCTGCCGGCGCCCGCCGAGCCGCACGCCCATGCCGACACCGCGCTCAGCGCCGACGTCCCCGGCCCCGTCTCGTACGCCACCGAGGACGTCCAGCGCCGCGCCACCGAGGCCGCGCTGCTCCAGCTCGGCCATGGGGCGACCGCGCTGCGCGCCCATGTGCGGATCGGCGACGTGCAGGGGCTCGGGCCGCTGGAGGCCGTCCTCCAGGCCCGCCGCTCGCTGCGCGGGCTGGTCGACCTGGCGGCGGTCGCCGTGCCACGGCTGCTGACCGGTGTGGCGGGGGCGGACGGGCTCGCGATGCTGCGCGACGCGGTGAAGATGGGCGTTTCCGTCATCGGCGGCTGCCCCGACCTGGACCCCGATCCTGCGGGGTACGCGGAGGCCGTGCTGGAGCTGGCGGCCGAACACGGTTGCCCCGTGGACCTGCACACCGACGGGGACGACCCCGCACGGCTCGCCCGGCTGGCGGCGATGGCCGGCGGGCTGCGGCCCGGGGTCACCATCGGCCCGTGCGGGGCGCTGGGGCGGCTGCCCGAGGAGATGGTGGCCCGGGCCGCGGACCAGCTCGCGGCGGCGGGTGTGACCGTCGTGTGCCTGCCGCAGGGCGGCTGCGCGGGTACGGAGGTGCGGGGCGCCGCACCCGTACGTCTGCTGCGGGCGGCGGGGGTGCGGCTCGCTGCCGGGAGCGGGGCGCTGCGCGACGTGGCCAATCCGGTGGGGCGGGGTGATCCGCTGGAGGCGGCGTACCTGCTGGCCTCGCAGGGCGGGCTGCCGGCGCGGGAGGCGTACGGGGCGGTGAGCGCGGCCGCGCGGAAGGCGATGGGGCTGCCCGCCGTGCGGGTGGAGGCGGGTTTCCCCGCGGAGCTGCTGGCGGTGCGGGGTGAGCGCCTGTCGGGCGTGCTGTCACTGGCGTACAGCCGGATCGTGGTGCACCGGGGGCGCGTGGTGGCGCGGACGAGCGCGGTGCGGGAGTACTGCGACTCGGCGGCAGCCCTGGAACTGCCGCGCCAGGGGCGGCCCGACGCCCGCCCCTGAAGCGGTGTGCCGGTCTGCCGTCCAGCCCCGGCGGCCGGTCTGACGTCGTGTCCGGCCCCTCGCTTCTGCGCACTTTGCGCTCCGGAGCCGTACGGTCGAGAGCATGCGCATTGTCATCGCTGGAGGACACGGTCAGATCGCCCTGCGGCTGGAGCGGCTGCTCTCGGCAGGCGGGCACGAGGTCGCAGGCGTCATCCGCAAGCCGGAACAGGCGGACGACCTGCGCGAGGCGGGCGCCGAACCGGTCGTACTGGACCTGGAGTCGGCTTCGGTGGAGGACGTCGCTCAGGTGCTGACCGGCGCGGACGTGGCGGTCTTCGCGGCGGGCGCGGGACCGGGGAGCGGCGTCGAGCGCAAGGACACCGTGGACCGGGGCGCGGCGGTCCTCTTCGCGGACGCGGCGGAGCGGGCGGGCGTCCGGCGCTACATCGTCGTCTCCTCGATGGGCGCCGACCCGGAGCACGCGGGGGACGAGATCTTCGACGCGTATCTGCGGGCGAAGGGCGCGGCGGACGCGTACGTGCGGGCCAAGCGGGGCTTGGACTGGACGATCCTGAAGCCCGGCATCCTGACGAACGACGCCGGTACCGGGCTCGTACGCCTGGAGGCGTCGACCGGGCGGGGACCGGTGCCGCGCGACGACGTGGCGGCCGTGCTGGCGGAGTTGGCGGAGACGTCGGCGACGGCGGGCCTGACACTGGAGCTGGTCAGCGGTTCGGTGCCGGTGACGGTGGCGGTCAAGGCCGTGGCGGGCAACTGATGGGCGCCGAACCGGTGGTGGTGGAGCGCGGGGAGCGGCCGTACGTCTTCCAGCGCCGTTCGGTGACGCCGGACGGTTTCGCCGAGATCGCCGACCGGCTGCCCGAGCTCGTCGGGTGGCTGGCGGCACGGGGCGTCGATGCCGCGGACGCGCCGTTCTTCCGGTACAACACCGTCGTCGCGGGTGGTGGCGAGTGGGAAGTGGAGGCTGGTGTTCCGGTGGCTTCGCTCCCGGAGCCGGAGGGCGATGTGGGCGTGGCCCTGCTCCCGGCGGGCCGGTACGCGACGCTGACCCATGTCGGCCACCCGAAGGGGCTGTCGGCGGCGACCACGGCCCTGCTGGAGTGGGCGCGGGAGCGCGGCCTGGAGTGGGACATGCGGGTGGTGGACGGCACGGAGCGGTGGGGCTGCCGCGTCGAGTCGTACCGCACCGACCCGCGCGTGGAGCCGGATCCGGCCCGGTGGGAGGTGGAGCTGGCGTTCCGTCTCTCCGACTGAGCGTCTCCCCGACCGGCCGTCAGGGGAGGCCGTGCGGTGGCGGGGTGAGACCTGCCGATGTGCCGTCGCTGTGGCACGTACGCCTGACGAGCGGAGCGGTGCTCCAGGTGTGGGCGGACGGGTACGCGGCCGACGGACCCGGCTTACGTCTTCGACGTCCTCGCGGACCTCACGCCCGCCGAACAGTCCCTGGTCGAGCTGACCGCCACCACCCCGTCCGCCCCGGAGCACGCCTGCGTCACCGTCGCCCGCCTCCCCCGCGCCGCGGCGACCGCCGTCCATACGGCGACCACGGGCGCGTACCAACGGGTTGTGGGTGCCCAGTCCCCCGTGGTCGTCCCTGGGGCGGCCTCCACACGGAACGGCACACCGGGCCGGCGCGTACAGCGGCGGCGGCATCGGCCGGGAGCACCACGGCCGCGGGTCGTCCCATCCAGTTGCCGGGGTGGGACAGCCCTGTCGTCACGAGCAGCGTCGTACCGGGTTCGGTGGCGTGCTCGACGGCATAGGACAGCGGGCTCCAGCCCATGCCGTGGCTGTATGTCAGGCGCCGGCGCACGCGCCACCGGTACGGCACGCCGTCGGCGACGATCAGCCGTGACCGCTTCTTCGGCAGTGCCATGACACGTCCCCACGCGCCTCGTACGGATGTGAGAAAACCCCCGCCCATCCACGTTTCCGCGGATGTACGGGGGTCTCACCGTGTGGCGGCGCCAGGATTCGAACCTGGGTAGGCTAAGCCGACGGATTTACAGTCCGCTCCCATTGGCCACTCGGGCACACCGCCATGGGATGTCGCCGTGGAGGTGGCCGCTTTTCGGCGGTGCTCCGTGGCAACGACGTAAACGATACCCGATGCCGGGGGGTGCTTCGCCACCGGATTGATCAGCGCTCCGGGCGGGTGCGGGTGACTAGGCTTTGAGGTGGCGGTCCGGGGGGACCCGGTCGTGCCGCTACGCATACGCACCGATACGCACCCGACCCAAGGAGCCACAAGGACATGGCCGACTCCAGTTTCGACATCGTCTCGAAGGTCGAGCGGCAGGAGGTCGACAACGCCCTCAACCAGGCGGCTAAGGAGATCTCGCAGCGCTACGACTTCAAGAACGTCGGGGCGTCCATCGCCTGGTCCGGCGAGAAGATCCTGATGCAGGCGAACTCCGAGGAGCGGGTCAAGGCGATCCTCGACGTCTTCGAGTCCAAGCTGATCAAGCGCGGCATCTCCCTGAAGTCGCTGGACGCCGGTGAGCCGCAGCTGTCCGGCAAGGAGTACAAGATCTTCGCCTCGATCGAGGAAGGCATCTCCCAGGAGAACGCCAAGAAGGTGGCGAAGATCATCCGCGACCAGGGGCCCAAGGGTGTCAAGGCGCAGGTGCAGGGCGACGAGCTGCGCGTGAGCTCCAAGAGCCGGGACGACCTGCAGGCCGTGATCGCGCTGCTGAAGCAGCAGGACTTCGACTTCGCGCTCCAGTTCGTGAACTACCGCTAGGGCGGACGGGGCGGGTTCGACGGACGGACCGGGGGCGGGCGCGGCTGTGGGCCGGTCCGCCCCCGCCCTGTGTCCGCCGCCCTGTGTCCGGCCCTACCCGCTGTCCGGTACTGCCCGGTGTCCCGGCGGTCGGGAGCGTCGTGTCCGATTTCCGCCAGCTCCCGGGTGGCACCGGGACGAAACTGGGGTCGGAGCGCCACGCTGCGAGGAAGGAAAGACCGAGCCATGACGGTGTACGCGTACGTCGACGGCCCGCTGGGCGAGATGCTGCTGGTCGGCGAGGAGACCACCCCGGAGAGGGGCGGCACCGCGCTCTCCTCGCTCTCCCTGCCGGGCCAGAAGGGCGGCGCGGTCGTCCGTGAGGGGTGGCGGCACGCGCCGGAGGCGTTCGAGGGGATCGCCGCGCAGCTCGCCGCGTACTTCGCGGGCCGGCGGACGCGCTTCGACATCCCGTACGTGAGCGGGGCCGGCACGGAGTTCCAGCGGCGGGTGTGGCGGGCGCTGGAGGAGATCCCGTACGGCGAGACCGTGACGTACGGGCGGATCGCCGCGCGCGTCGGTGCCCCGGGGGCCGGGGTGCGGGCGGTGGGGACCGCCATCGGGCGCAATCCGCTGCTCGTCGTACGGCCGTGCCACCGGGTGATCGGGGCGGACGGGGCGCTGCGGGGGTACGCGGGCGGGCTGGAGCGCAAGCAGCGGCTGCTCGGGCTCGAAGGCGCGCTCACGCCGTGACGGACGGGCTGTTCCCGCTCCGGCGCGAGCGGGCGGAGGTCGCCCCGGGGGCGGTGCATGTACCGGGGTGGCTGTCGGTGGAGCGGCAGCGGGAGTTGGTCGAGGCGTGCCGGGGGTGGGCGCGCGGGCCGGTGCCGATGCGGCACACCGCACTGCCGGGCGGTGGGGTGATGTCCGTGCGGACGGTGTGCGTGGGCTGGCATTGGCAGCCGTACCGCTACACCCGTACCGCGGACGACGTGAACGGCGCGCGCGTGGCGCGGTTCCCGGCCTGGCTGGTGGAGTTGGGCCGGGCGGCGCTGGTGGAGGCGTACGGGGACGACGGGGGCTACGCCCCTGACACCGCACTGGTCAACTTTTACGAGCGCGGTGCCAGGATGGGCATGCACCAGGACAAGGAGGAGCGGTCGGGTGCGCCGGTGGTGTCGCTGAGCATCGGGGATCGTTGCGTCTTCCGGTTCGGGAACACCGAGACGCGCGGGCGGCCCTACACGGACGTGGAGCTGGTGTCGGGGGATCTCTTCGTCTTCGGCGGCCCGTCGCGTTTCGCCCACCACGGTGTGCCGAAGGTCTACCCGGACACGGGCGACCCCGCCACCGGTCTGGCCGCCGGCAGGCTGAACATCACCCTGCGGGAGACGGGGCTGTCCTGACGGGAGACGGGGATGTCCTGACGGGAGACCGGGCCTGTCCTAGCGCGAGCGGGAGTGGCCGAACAGGATGCGGTACGCGATCAGCAGCACGAGCGAGCCGCCTATGGCCGCCGCCCAGGTCGCGCCGTCGTAGAACTCGTTGCTGATGGGCCGGTCCAGGAAACGGGCCGACAGCCAGCCGCCGACGAAGGCGCCCGCGACACCGATGACCGTGGTGCCGATCAGACCGCCCGGGTCGCGGCCGGGCAGCAGGATCTTGGCGATGATCCCGGCCAGCAGCCCGAGGACGATCCAGCTGATGATGGTCATGCCATGACCTGCCTTTCGTACGGTGTTGTCCGGGAAGACGCCTTGGGCGCACGGGGTGGTTGCGGCGATCAGTAGGGTGCGGCGCATGGCAGAGGAATTGCGGCGGTCCCTGGGGGTTTTCGACGCGGTTGTCATCGGGCTGGGGTCGATGGTCGGGGCGGGGATCTTCGCCGCGCTCGGGCCCGCGGCCGGGGCGGCCGGCAGCGGGTTGCTGCTGGGGCTCGCGCTGGCCGCGGCCGTGGCGTACTGCAATGCCATGGCGTCGGCGCGGCTGGCGGGCCGCTACCCGGCGTCGGGCGGCACCTATGTGTACGGCCGCGAACGGCTCGGTCCTTTCTGGGGTTACCTCGCGGGCTGGGCCTTCGTCGTCGGGAAGACCGCTTCGTGCGCGGCGATGGCGCTGACGGTCGGGGCGTACGTATGGCCTGGGCAGGCGCGCGCGGTGGCGGTCGCGGCGGTGGTGGTACTGACCGCCGTGAACTACCGGGGCGTACAGAAGTCGGCGCTGCTGACCCGCGCCATCGTCGCCGTGGTGCTGGCGGTCCTGGTGGCGGTGACCGTCTCCTCCCTCGGGTCGGGGGCGGCGGACTTCGGGCGGCTGGAGCCGGGCGGCGACGCGTCCGTGGGGGGTGTGCTGCAGGCGGCGGGGCTGCTGTTCTTCGCGTTCGCGGGGTACGCGCGGATCGCCACGCTCGGCGAGGAGGTCAGGGATCCGGCACGGACCATCCCCCGGGCGATCCCTGTGGCGCTGGCCATCGCGCTGGTGGTTTATGTGGGTGTGGCGGTCTCCGTCCTGGTGGTGCTGGGCGCGCCGGAGCTGGGCGGGGCGACGGCGCCGCTCGCGGACGCGGCACGGGCGGCGGGTGCCGGGTGGATGGTGCCCGTGGTGCGGGTGGGGGCGGCGGTGGCCGCGCTCGGCTCGCTGCTGGCGCTGATCCTCGGGGTCTCCCGTACGACGCTGGCGATGGCGCGCGACGGCCACCTGCCGGGCACCCTCGCCGCCGTCCACCCCCGCTTCCGGGTACCGCACCACGCGGACCTGGCGGTGGGCGCGGTCGTCGCGGTGGTGGCGGCGACGGTGGACGTGCGCGGGGCGATCGGCTTCTCGTCGTTCGGCGTGCTGGCGTACTACGCCATCGCCAACGCCTCGGCGTGGACGCTCGGCTCGGGCCGCGCCCTGGCGGCGGCCGGGGCGGCGGGCTGCCTGCTGCTCGCGTTCGCCCTGCCCGTGTCGTCCGTCCTGGCGGGCGCGGCGGTGCTGGCGGCGGGCGCGGTGATGTACGCGGTGCGGCGGACCTAGGCAGGCCAGGCCGTCATATTCGGGCGGCGTGCGCGTCCGCGCACGGGGCTGCGTACTGCTCGCGATCGTTCATGTGTTCATGGTGAACCACGCCACTGACAATCGGCCCCGGCCGGGCTGCCGACCGCGTCGTCACCACGTCGACACCACGTCGTCACCGTCGTCGGCGCGGCTCGTCAGCGTGCTCGTCAGCGTGGAGCGAAGGGCCGGTCGGTCGGGACGATCTCCTTGCCCAGGGGCAGCAGCGAGACCGGGATGAGCTTGAAGTTCGCGATGCCCAGCGGAATGCCGATGATCGTGACGCACAGGGCGGCGCCCGTGACGACATGGCCGATCGCGAGCCACCAGCCGGCCAGCACGAGCCACAGCACGTTGCCGACGCAGGACGCCGCACCCGCGTCGCGGCGGTCCACCACCGTCTGGCCGAAGGGCCACAGCGCGTACAGGCCGATGCGGAACGCCGCCAGGCCGAACGGGATGCCGATGATCGTGATGCAGAGAAGCAGCCCGGCCGCGAGGTAACCGAGGCAGAGCCAGAAACCGCTCAGCACCAGCCAGATGACGTTGAGGATTGTCTTCACGGGCGGTGGCCTGCCATCTGTTCGAGCCGGGCGATACGTTCCGCCATCGGCGGGTGGGTGGAGAACATCCGGGCGAACCCCTGGCCCCGCCGGAAGGGGTTCGCGATCATCATGTGGCTCGCGGTCTCGATCCTGGGCTCCGGCGGCAGCGGGAGGCGCTTCGCGCCCGCCTCCAGCTTGCGCAGCGCGCTGGCGAGGGCCAGCGGGTCACCGGTGAGCTGCGCGCCCGAGGCGTCCGCCTCGTACTCCCGGGAACGGCTGATCGCTAGCTGGATGACCGACGCGGCGAGCGGGCCGAGAATCATGATCAGGAGCAGGCCCAGCAGGCCGGGGCCGTCGTCGTCGTCCGTGCGCCCCACCGGGATCAGCCAGGCGAAGTTCACCAGGAACATGATCACCGAAGCGAGGGCGCCGGCCACCGAAGAGATCAGGATGTCCCGGTTGTAGACGTGGCTGAGCTCATGGCCGATCACTCCGCGCAGCTCCCGCTCGTCGAGGATCTGCAGGATGCCCTCGGTGCAGCAGACCGCCGCGGTGCGCGGGTTGCGGCCGGTGGCGAACGCGTTGGGTGCCTGGGTGGGTGAGATGTAGAGCCGCGGCATGGGCTGCCGCGCCTGCGTCGACAGCTCGCGCACCATCCGGTACAGCTCCGGCGCCTGGAACTCGCTCACCGGGCGGGCACGCATGGCGCGCAGCGCGAGCTTGTCGCTGTTCCAGTACGCGTACGCGTTGGTGCCCAGCGCCACGAGGAGCGCGACGATCAGGCCCGTACGCCCGAAGAGGCTGCCGATCAGGATGATGAGTGCGGACAGTCCCCCGAGGAGTACGGCGGTCCTCAGCCCGTTGTGCCGGCGGTGCACGGTACGCCCTCCAAGTGGTGCGGCAGGGGAACCCTTTGCGTGGTGCTGGCCCACATCCACTGTCCAGTGGACCCTCCCGTACTGGTCAACGCCAGGCGGGAGTGCCTGGTTCCCTGGTGCCCACGGGCGGCGGGCTGGGCCGTCCGGGTGACCCGGGTTACTGGCGCGGGGCGGGGAGGCCGGCCTTGGCGAGGACTTCGGGGACCGGCTCGACCTCGCTGGTGCAGTGGCGGCAGCGGCTGGCGACGGCCGGGATCTCCGAGTAGCAGCGGGGGCAGTCGCGCAGCGCCGCCTTGATGTCGAAGGGCTGGTCGCGCGTGAAGCGGCTCTGGATCTTCATCATCGGGGCGACGACGCAGAAGTACAGCACGGCGGCCGTGATCACGAACGCGAGGGCGGCGCTGATGAACAGGCCGTACGGGAACTTGGCGCCCTCGACCACGAAGACGGCCTTGCTGTAGTCGCCGATGGAACCGGTGGCGAGGCCGATGAGCGGCACGACGAAGGCGTTGCTGAAGGCGGTGACGACGGCGGTGAAGGCGGCTCCCACGGCCAGGCCGATCGCCATGGAGATGACGTTTCCGCGCAGGATGAAGTCCTTGAAACCGCTCAGCACGGCCTTGCTCCTCGGTGGTGGCGGGGGTCCCGGAGGTCGGAACAGGGGGTCCCGGAGGTCAGAACAGGGTGGTGGCGGCGAAGCGCAGCACCAGCTGGGGATAGCCGGACAGCAGCACACCGCCCACGGCCGTCAGGCCGATGGTGAGGGTGACCGGCGCGGGGGCCGCGCGGTGCGCCAGGGGGGCTTCGGCGCCCTCGGGCGCGCGGAAGAGCACCGCCGTCCACTGCAGGTAGTAGTAGAGGGCGATGACCACGTTGAGGCCCATGACGACCGCGAGCCAGCCCAGACCGGCGTCGACCGCCGACGAGAAGACGGTGACCTTGGCGAAGAGGCCGATGATCCCGGGCGGCAGGCCCGCCAGGCAGAGCAGGAAGAAGGCCATGACCAGTGCGGTGACGGGCCGGGCGGCGTACAGGCCGCGGTAGTCGGTGATCCGGTTGAGCGGGTGCGTACGGGCGACCAGGGCGGCGACCGCGAAGGCGCCGAGGTTCACGACGGCGTACATCAGCGCGTACGAGACGGTGGCACCGATCTGGTCGTCGCTGGAGTACGCGGCGGCCGCGATCGGCACCAGGAGGTACCCGGCCTGGGCCACGGAGGACCAGGCGAGCAGCCGTACCGCGCTCCACGCGCGCGTGGGGACCTGCCGCAGGGCGGCGACGTTGCCGACGGTCATGGTCAGCGCGGCCAGGACGGACAGGGCGGGGCCCCAGACGTCGGCGTACGACGGGAACGCGACGACGGTCACCAGGATGAGACCGGTGAAGCCGACCGCCTTGCCGACCACGGACAGATAGGCGGCGACGGGCAGTGGCGCGCCGACATAGGTGTCGGGCACCCAGAAGTGGAAGGGGACGGCGGCCGTCTTGAAGGCGAAGCCCACGAGGGTGAGGACGACGCCCGCCTGGGCGAGGGTGGCGAGCTGCGCCGGGGTGTCGTCCAGCGCCTGGGCGATCTCCGTCAGGTGGAGGGTGCCGGCCGAGGCGTACACGAAGCTGACGCCGAGCAGCGTCACGGCGGTCGCGGTGACGGAGGAGAGGAAGAACTTCAGCGCGGCCTCGCCGGACATGCGGTCGCCCCGCTTGAGGCCGACGAGCGCGAAGGCCGGCAACGAGGCGACCTCCAGGGCGACGACGAGGGTGGCCAGGTCCCTGGACGCGGGCAGCAGCGCGGCGCCCGCGACCGAGGAGAGCAGCAGGAACCAGTACTCCCCGGCGGGCAGCTTCTCCTCGGTGTCGGTCAGGGACAGCAGGGCCGTCAGGAGCGCGCCGCCGAGGACCAGGAACTGGATGGCCAGGGTGAAGTGGTCGGCGGTGTAGCTGCACGCGTGGGCGTCGGTGGTCAGGCAGAAGGTGGAGCGGTCGCCCGTGCGCAGCGGCACCAGCGTGACGAGCGCCGCCACGAGTCCGGCGATCGACACCCAGCCGAGGACGCGCCGCCGCTCCTTTGGTACGAAGAGGTCGGCGACGAGTACGGCGAGGCCGGTGACGGCTGCGATGGTCGGTGGCGCGATGGCGGCCCAGTCGACGGACTGGACGAGACCTGCCGCGCTCGTGGCACTCGTGGCTGCCAGGGTCACGACTTTCCTCCTGCGAGGAGCTTCTGCACGGCCGGGTCGGTCAGGCCGAGGAGGAGCGCGGGCCAGAGGCCCGCGATGACGGTGAGGGCGGCGAGCGGCGTCCAGGCGGCGTACTCGTACGGCCGGATGTCGTCGAGCGGCGCCTGGTCGGCGGCGGGCTTGGCACCCATGCAGACGCGGCGTACGACGACGAGGAGGTAGGCGGCGGTGAGCAGCGTACCGAAGGCGCCGATGGCCATGAAGGTGAGGAAGGCCGGGCGGCTGAGGCCGTCGGCGGGGTCGAACGCCCCGAACAGCGCGAGCATCTCACCCCAGAAGCCGGCGAGGCCGGGCAGGCCGAGCGAGGCGACGGCCGCGAAGGCGAGCAGTCCGCCGAGGCGCGGCGCGCGGCCGTAGAGCGCGGCGCCGGTGGCCCCGGCGAGGGTGTCGAGGTCGGCGGTGCCGTACCGCTCCTTGACCGCGCCGACCAGGAAGAACAGCAGGCCGGTGATGAGGCCGTGGGCGATGTTGGCGAACAGCGCGCCGTTGACGCCGGTGGGCGTCATGGTGGCGATGCCGAGGAGGACGAAGCCCATGTGGCCGACGGAGGAGTACGCGATCAGGCGCTTGAGGTCGCCTCTGGCGCCGCTCCTGGCCAGGGCGAGGCAGGCGAGTGATCCGTAGATGACGCCCGCGACGGCGAAGGCGGCGAGGTAGGGCGCGAAGACCCGCATGCCGTCGGGTGCGATCGGGAGGACGATCCGGACGAATCCGTACGTACCCATCTTCAGCAGGACACCGGCGAGGAGGACGGAGCCGACGGTCGGCGCGGCGGTGTGCGCGTCGGGCAGCCAGCTGTGCAGGGGCCACATCGGGGTCTTCACCGCGAGGCCGACGCCGATCGCGAGGACGGCGATGACCTGCGCGGATGTGGTGAGGTCACGGCCGTTGTCAGTGGCGAGTGCCACCATGTCGAACGTGCCGGCCTTCAGCCCGATGAGGAGCAGGCCGAGCAGCATGACGACCGAGCCGAGCAGCGTGTAGAGGATGAACCGCCAGGCGGCCTGCCGCCTGCCCTCGCCGCCCCAGCGGGCGATGAGGAAGTACATCGGGATGAGCACCATCTCGAAGGCCAGGAAGAACAGCAGCAGATCGAGGACGGCGAAGGTCGCCAGCGTGCCGGACTCGAGGACCAGGATCAGGGCGACGAATGCCTTCGGGGAAGGGCCCGCGGGCATGTTGCGGTAGCTGTACAGCGCGCAGAGGAAGGTCAGCAGCGCCGTCAGGAGCAGGAGGGGGAGGGAAATGCCGTCGATGCCGAGGTGGATGCGCACGTCGAGTGCGGGGATCCAGCTGATGTCCGTCGTGGCCTGCATCTTCGACGGGTGGTCGTGGTCGAAGCCGAGCGTGAGGACGATCGCGGCGGCGAGGATCGCGCCCGTGACGATCACGCCGTGGCGGAGCACGGCCTGGTCCGGGGACTTCCCCTTCAGTCCGGGCGGGGCCGGGAGGAGGGCCGCGGCGGCGCCGATGAGCGGGCCGACGACGACGAACGCAAGAAGGAACTGCGTCACGGATTCGCTGATATCGATCACGGCTCACGATCCGGCGTTGGCGTTGGCAAGGACGACGGCGGCGATCGCCAGGACGACGGAGCCGGCGAGCAGGACGCTCAGGTAGGTCTGCACGTTGCCCGTCTGGGCACGGCGGACGGCCCGGCCGAGCAGGTGCGTGCCGCTGCCCGCGCCGCGTACGTACGTCTCGACGACTTCCCGGTCGAGGAAGCCGACCAGGGACGCCGCGGCCCGGACGGGGCGTACGAACAGCGCGGAGTAGACGGCGTCGACGTGGAAGCCGGCGGCGGCGTGGCGGTGCAGCGGCCCGAGCAGCACGCGCCCGGGGTCGGCGGGGTCGGGCGCAGCCGCGATGTCGCCGTAGGCGGGGGTGTGGGTGGCGATGGCCTCCGCCTCGGAGACGGCCGGCTCCTCCCGGGGGTGCGCGGCGACCGCGCCGAGCGGGGCCCTGGCGGCCATGGCGGTGGTGTGCCGCCAGGTGGCGTAGGTGACCAGTCCGCCGACGAGGGCGATGCCCGTACCGAGGACGGCCGTGGTGACGGTCGGGGTCAGGGCGTGGCCGTCGAACCAGTCGTCGAGCACGACGGCGGTCAGGCCGAAGGCGAGGGAGGGGAGCGCCAGTACCCACAGCACGGCGTTCATGACGACGGGCTCCCTGCCGTGGTCGGGGGCTTCGACGCCCCGGCCCCGGAAGGCCAGCAGCCACAGGCGGGTCGCGTAGGCGGCCGTGAGGAGGGCGGTGAGCAGACCGGAGACGAGGACGATCCAGCCCGCGCCGGCCGGCGCGACGGCCCGGTCCCCGAGGGCGGTGTGCTCGGCGGCCACGAGGACGGCTTCCTTGGAGAAGAAGCCGGCGAACGGGGGGATCGCGGCGAGCGCGAGCAGCGCGACCGTCATCGTCCAGTACGCGTCGGGGACGCGGGCGGCGAGGCCCCGCATACGGGACATGGCGGCCAGCGAGTTGGTGCCGGCGGCGTGGATGACCACGCCGGCGGCGAGGAACAGCAGCGCCTTGAAGGCGCCGTGCGACAGGAGGTGGAAGACGGCCGCGCCACGGTCACCGACGGCCAGGGCGCCCGACATGTAGCCGAGCTGGCCGATCGTCGAGTACGCGAGCACCCGCTTGATGTCGTCCTGGGCGAGCGCGGCGAGCGCGGAACCGACCATCGTGACCGCGGCCATCACGGCGAGCACGGTCATGGCCGCCGCGGAGGCGGCGAAGAGGGGAAGGAGGCGGGCCACGAAGTAGATACCGGCGGCGACCATCGTCGCGGCGTGGATCAGCGCGGAGACCGGCGTGGGGCCGGCCATCGCGTCGGGCAGCCAGGTGTGCAGGGGGAACTGCGCGGACTTGCCCGCCACACCCGCGAGGAGCAGCAGCGCCACCAGGGTCGGATGGTCGATGCCGCCGGTGGCGACGGCGCCGAGGACCCCGGTGATCCGGAACGTGCCGGCGTCGGCGGCCAGCGCGAACAGGCCGATCAGGAAGGGGACGTCGCCCAGCTTGGTGACCAGGAACGCCTTCAGGGAGGCGGCCCGCGCCTCGGGGGTCTCCCAGTAGTGGCCGACCAGGAAGTACGAGCAGATGCCCATGATCTCCCAGCCGACCAGCAGCACCATCAGGTCGCCGGAGTAGACGACGAGCAGCATCGCGGAGGTGAAGAGGGAGATGAGCGCCGCGTAGGACGGGTAGCGGGGGTCGTCGCGCAGGTAGGCCGTCGAGTAGAGCTGCACGCAGGAGGCGACCAGGCCCACGAGGACGGCCGTGAGGACCGCGAAGCCGTCCAGGTGGAGGGCGAGGTCGATGGGGACCGACCCGGTCGGGGTGAGCTGGGTGGCCGCGTCGATCGCCCGGCCGCCGCCCTGGCGTACGGCCACGAGGACGGCGAGCACGAAAGCGGCGAGCGTCGGAAGGACGGCGAGCGGGCGGACGAAGCCGGGCGCGCCACGGCCGAGCAGCAGCCCGGCGAGTGCGCTCAGGAACGGAAGGAGGGGGACGAGGACGGCGAGGGTCGTGGTGGTCACGCGGTGGCCTCAGCCTTCTCGTCGGGGCCCGCCGACTCGGCGTTGTCACGAAGCTTGTCGATGTCCGAGGTGCCGCGGTTCCGGTACACCATCAGGACGATCGCCAGACCGATGCCGATCTCGGCGGCGGCGATGGCGATGGTGAAGAGGGTGAGCGCCTGGCCGGCGTGCAGGGTGTCGCGGAGCCAGACGTCGAAGGCGACCAGGTTGAGGTTGACGGCGTTGAGCATCAGCTCGACGGACATCAGGACCAGGATCGCGTTGCGGCGCGCGAGCACTCCGTACAGCCCCGTGCAGAACAGCAGGACGGCCAGCACGGCGGGATAGGCGAGGTGCATCAGCGTTCCCCTTCCCGGTCCTTGCGGGACAGGACGATCGCGCCGACGAGCGCGGCGAGCAGGAGGACGGAGAGCGCCTCGAAGGGCAGGACCCAGTGCCGGAAGAGGATCGCGCCGGACACCTTGGTGGAGCCCTGCGCGGGCCCGTCGAGGTCGATCCAGGTGGCGCGGAAGGCGTCGACGACCACCCAGACGAGGGCGGCCGCGGCGGCGAGGGCGACCACGAGGGCGGCGGGGCGATTGCCCGAGTCGGCGTCCGGGGAGCGGCCGATGGGTGCCTTGGTGAGCATCAAACCGAAGAGGAGGAGGACGACGACGGAACCGACGTAGATCAGCACCTGCACCCAGGCGACGAACTCCGCCGTGAGGAGGAGGTACTCGACGGCGATGCCGCCGAGCGCCACGACCAGCCAGAGGGCGGCGTGCACCAGCTGCTTGGTCGTGACCGTGATGACGGCCGCGCCGAGGGTGACGATGCCGACCAGGAGGAAGGCGATCTCGACGCCGGTGGGCGACAGGAAGCCGGGGGCGGCGTTCGCGGTGGCGAGCGTCACTCGGTGCCTCCCTCGGCCGGGCGCGGCGGCGGCTCGCTGCCGGCGGCGGGCGTGTCCGTCTCGGCAGCCCGGGCGGCCGCCAGCTTCTCGGCGCTCTTGCGAGCGGCGGCGATCTCCTTGGGCTCCTCGGCGCCGGGGTCGAGGGCGGGCGGCTCGGGGACCGTCCACATCCACTCGCGGAGCTTGTCCCGCTCGTGGGTGAGGTCGTGGATGTCCGTCTCCGCGTACTCGAACTCGGGCGACCAGAACAGCGCGTCGAAAGGACAGACCTCGATGCAGATACCGCAGTACATGCAGAGCGCGAAGTCGATGGCGAACCGGTCGAGGACGTTGCGGCTGCGCTCACGGCCGCCGGGGGCGGCGGCGGGGATCGTCTCCTTGTGGGAGTCGATGTAGATGCACCAGTCGGGGCATTCGCGGGCGCAGAGCATGCAGACCGTGCAGTTCTCCTCGAACAGTCCGATCACGCCACGGGTACGCGGCGGGAGCTCGGGCTGGGCGTCGGGGTACTGCGCGGTGTGGCTCTTCTTCGTCATCGTGCGGAGGGTGACGGCCAGGCCCTTGGCCAGGCCGCTGCCCGGGATCGGAGCCATTACTGGATCACCACCTTGACGACGCCGGTGAGGGCGATCTGAGCGAGGGCGAGCGGGACGAGCGTGGTCCAGGCGAGCTTCTGCAGCTGGTCCTCGCGCAGCCGCGGGTAGCTCACGCGCAGCCAGATCACGATGAAGGCGAGCACGGCCGTCTTGAGCAGGGTCCAGACCCAGCCGAGGCCCTCGGCCCCGAACGGGCCGTGCCAGCCGCCGAGGAAGAGGACGGTGGTCAGACCGCACAGCACGACGATGCCCGCGTACTCGGCGAGCAGGAACAGCGCGAAGCGCAGGCCGGTGTACTCGGTGTACGCGCCGAAGATGATCTCGGAATCGGCGACCGGCATGTCGAAGGGCGGTCGCTGCAGCTCGGCGAGGCCCGCGATGAAGAACACCAGCGCGCCGACGATCTGCCACGGCAGCCACCACCACTCGAAGGCGTCGAGGATGCCGGGGAGGGAGACCGTGCCGGCCGCCATCGCGACGGAGGCGGCGGCGAGCAGCATGGGCAGTTCGTAGGCGAGGAGCTGCGCGGCGGTGCGCAGGCCGCCCAGGAGGGAGAACTTGTTGGCGGACGCCCAGCCCGCCATGAGCGAGCCGAGCACGCCGACGCCCATGACGGCGAGGACGAAGAAGATGCCCGCGTCGACGATCTCGCCGACGGCGCCCTCGCCCGGGCCGATCGGGATGGCGACCAGGACCAGGAGGTACGGGAGGAGGGCGACGGCCGGCGCGAGCTGGAAGATGCGCCGGTCGGCGTTGGCCGGGACGATGTCCTCCTTCTGCGCGAACTTCACCCCGTCCGCGACGAGCTGGGCCCAGCCGTGGAAGCCGCCGGCGTACATGGGGCCGAGGCGGCCCTGCATGTGGGCCATGACCTTGTGCTCGGTCTGCCCGATCACCAACGGCATGACCAGGAACACGCCGAGGACGATGACCAGCCGGAGGGCGACGTCGAGTACGTCGTTCACGCGTCTCCTTCAGGTCGCCGCTGCTCTTCGGGGCGGGGGGTGTCGGGTGCGTCCGCCGGTTCCGGGGCGGGAGCGGGCTCGCGGCTCGGCTCGCCCCCGGGTTCCGGGGCGGGAGCCGGTTCCGGAGCGGGGGCGGGCTCACTGCTCGGCTCGCCCCCGGGTTCCGGAGCGGCAACCGGTTCCGGGGCCGGGGTGTCCTCGAAGGCGGGGCGCGGGTTGTTCCAGGGTGCGTCCGCGCTGCGGGTGCGCGTGGGCCGCGGGGCGGCGTCCTCCCGCGCGGTGCGCGGCTCGCGCGTCTGGCTCGCCGACCCCTCGCCCGCCGTACGCGTACGGCGGGGCCGTACGGCAGGGGCGTCCGCACCCGGGGCCTGCGAGGCCCCCGGGGTCTCCGGGGTCTCCGGGGCGGTCTGGCTCGCCGAGCCCTCGCCCGCCGTGCGGGTGCGGCGTACCGGGCGGTCGCCGGCGGCGCGGGCCGGGCGTTCGCGGGTGGGGCGCGCCGGGGCAGGGGGGAGCTGGCCCTTGAGCGGGCCCCACTCGTTGGGGTCGGGCACGCCCGGGGGCAGCATCTGACGGCGCTTGGGCCCGCCGCCGTGCTCGGACTCCCCCGGCTCCTTCGCGCCGGGCCAGGCCTTGGCCACGCGGGCGGCGAGTACGAAGTCCTTGCGCAGCGGGTGGCCCTCGAAGCCGTCCGGCAACAGCAGCGGCACCAGGTGCGGGTGGTCGGTGAACGTCACGCCGAACATCTCGTGCGTCTCACGTTCGTGCCAGGCCGCGCCCGCGTAGACGCCGACGGCGGTGGGCAGTGCGGGCGCGTGGTGCGGCACGGTCGTGCGCAGCAGCAGTCGCCGCACCTGGCGGCCTTCCAGGGCCACGACATGGGCGCACACCCGGAAGCCCGTACCCGGTTCGTCGACGGCGCTCAGCCAGTCGAAGTAGGTGCAGCCCAGCGTGTCACGGGCCGTTTCGAGGGCTGCGGTCCAGGAGCCGGCCGGGACGTCGACCGTGAGCAGGTCGAACGCGCGCTCGGCCGTGGCCTCCTCGCCGAAGACCTCGGTGACGGCCTCGGGGAGGCGGTCGTACGCGTTCACACCGTGCCCCCCGGCGGCGGGGTCACCAGGCCGCTGCGGAGCTCGGCGACCGAGGACGACCGCCCGTACCGCTCGTCGAGCGACTCGCGGGCGATCTTCTCCTGGAGCTTGAGGATGCCCTGGAGCAGCGCCTCGGGGCGCGGCGGGCAGCCCGGTACGTACACGTCGACCGGGATGATCTGGTCGACGCCCTTGGTGACGGCGTACGAATCCCAGTACGGCCCGCCGCAGTTGGAGCAGGCGCCGAAGGAGATGACGTACTTGGGCTCCGGCATCTGCTCGTACAGCCGCTTCACGGCCGGGGCCATCTTGTCGGTGACCGTCCCGGACACGACCATGAGGTCGGCCTGGCGCGGCCCGGGCGCGAAGGGGATCACGCCCAGCCGGATGAAGTCGTGCCGGGCCATCGACGCGGCGATGAACTCGATCGCGCAGCAGGCGAGGCCGAAGTTGAAGACCCACAGGCTGTAACGGCGGCCCCAGTTCAGGACCACCTTCATCGGCTCGGGCGCGAGCCGGGACAGCACGCCGAGCCTCTTCGGGTCGGGAAGATCCACGGGAGCCGCCGAAGACGCGGGAATCGCGGGGGACGCGGGGATCACGGAGGAACCGGGCGTCACGGGAGAACCGGGGGTCACAGGGGTCACGTCCATGTCAGGACGCCCTTCTTGTACGCGTAGAGCAGTCCTACGGCGAGGAAGCCGAGGAAGATGAACATCTCGACCAGCGTCGTGGCGCCGTACCCCGGCGCTGCGAAAACCGTCGCCCACGGGAACAGGAAGATGGAGTCGACGGCGAAGATGACGTACAGAAAAGAGTAGACGTAATAGCGGACCTGCGTGTGGGCCCAGCCCTCGCCCACGGGGTCGACGCCGCACTCGTAGGTGAGGAGCTTCTCCGGCGTCGGCACGACGGGCCGCAGCAGCCGTCCCGCGCCGAAGGCGATCGCGACGAACAGCACGCCGAGCAGCGCGAGCAGGCCGACGACCGAGTAGCTCTGGAAATAGTCGACGGCGAGTACGGTCGGTACGGTCGCTTCCGGCACGTCCGTGTCCCTCGCTCCCTGCTCTCGTGGAGATCCTTATGCGATCTGTACGCACGGGAGTCTAGGCCCTGGCCATGGGCGGGTAATCAGCCGTGCCGCTCTTGAGGTGGGGTTAGCCCTACTTCGCCCCACCCACGTGCCCCATGGCGGGCGCGGGCGCGGGCCCGGCAGGCTGTGTGGCATGACCCCACCCAGCCCCGCACCCCACCCCGTCGGCAGCTCCGAAGGCGGCATCCAAGGCGGCACCGAAGGCACGGCCGGCACGGTCGGCGCCCCGGGCAGCGGGGAACGACCCGCACGGATCGCGGTCGGGCGGCAGGCCTGGAAGGAGATCGCGTACCTCCTCTCCAATTTCCCGGTCGCGCTGATCGGCTTCCTCTACGCGGTGGTCACGGTGGCCGTCGGCGTGGGCCTGTCGGTGACCGTCGTCGGCCTGCCCCTGCTCGCGGTCGGGCTGGCCGGGGCTCGGCTGCTCGGCCGGTCGGAGCGGGCCCGGGCGAGAGCGCTGCTCGGGGTGCGGATCGACGAACCGAGCCCGCTGCCGCGCCGGCCCGGCGCCGGCTTCTTCCCCTGGCTGTGGACGGGCCTCAAGGACCCGGTCGCCTGGCGGACGATGCTGTACGGCTTCATCCGGCTGCCGTGGGGTGTGCTGACGTTCGTCGTGACCCTGGTGGGGCTGATCGTCCTGTGGCCGGTGCTCGCCTACCTCACCCGGGGCCTGACCAACGTGGACCGGGCGCTGGCACGTGGCCTGCTCTCGCCGTCCGACGAGCTGGAGCGGCGGATCGCCGAACTGGAGTCGGACCGGGGCGTGGTCATCGACACGGCCGCCGCCGACCTGCGCCGTATCGAACGGGACCTGCACGACGGCGCGCAGGCCCGGCTCGTCGCCCTCGCCATGGGCCTGGGTCTGGCCAAGGAGAAGCTCCTGGAGGACCCCGAGGCGGCCGCCGCCATGGTGGAGGAGGCGCACGGCGAGGTGAAGCTGGCCTTGCGGGAGCTGCGCGACCTGGCCCGGGGCATCCACCCCGCCGTGCTCACCGACCGGGGCCTGGACGCCGCCCTGTCCGCCATCGCCTCCCGCTGCACCGTGCCGGTCACCGTGACCGTCGACCTGCCGGAGCGGCCCGCCGAGGCGATCGAGGGCATCGCCTACTTCACCGTCTCCGAGCTGCTCCAGAACGTCTCCAAGCACGCCCGCGCCCGGAGCGCCACCGTCGACGTGTGGCGCGTCAAGGACCGGCTGCTGATCCAGGTGGCGGACGACGGCCACGGCGGGGCCCGGATGGACGGCGGCACCGGCATGGCGGGCCTGGCGGAACGGCTCGGCGCGGTCGACGGGCTGTTCGTCCTGGAGTCCCCCGTCGGCGGGCCGACGACGGTCACCGCCGAGCTGCCCTGGCGCGGCCGGGACGCCGCCCGCCCGGCCTCCGGGACCCCCGCCGGCCGCTCCCGGTAGGGAAAACCCCCGGTCGAGACGGATACGGCCCTCATGGTGCGCCGCCGTCCGCACCGGGAGCCTTGGAAGCACCACGCGACGAGCGCCACGAGCAGAAACGGACGGACCCCACCGATGGCCACGGCTTACGAACCGGACACCCGGCCCTCCCGGCCCGACCGGCCCCACCAACCCGACCACCAACCCGACGGGCCCACCCCGCGTCACCGTCTGCCCGCGGCGCTGCGCGCGCCGATCGAGGCCCGCACCTGGCGCGAGTTCGGCTACCTCCTGCTGAGCCTGCCGCTCAGCGTGTTCTTCTTCGTCGTCGCCATCACCGTGGCGTCGCTCGGCGCCGGGCTGCTCGTGACCTTCCTCGGCATCCCGGTCCTGGCCGCCGGGCTCGCCGTCTGCCGCGGTTTCGGCGCGGTGGAACGGGCACGCGCGCGTGCCCTGCTGCGCGCGGAGGTCGCCGACCCCGACCCCGTACGCGTGCGGCGCGGCGGGCTCATGGGGTGGGTGGGCGGTGTGCTCAAGAGCGGGGTGTCGTGGCGGCACTTCCTCTACGCGGTCGTGCACATGCCGTGGGCGGTCTTCGCCTTCTCCGTCGCGGTCACCTTCTGGGCGTACGGCTGGGCGCTGCTGACCTATCCGCTGTGGCAGTGGGTCTTCCCGGTGTACGGGGGTGTGGACGGGCTCCAGCTGTACGGCGACGGGACGCACAGCTTCTACCTGGACTCGCCGTTCGAGGTCACGGTGACGAGCCTGGCCGGCCTGGTCCTCGTACTGATCACGCCGTGGCTGATCCGTGCGCTGGCCACCGTCGACCGGCTGCTGGTGACCGGGCTGCTGGGACCGTCGCGGCTGGTCACCCGGGTCGTCGAACTGGAGTCGGACCGGGGCGTGGTCATCGACACGGCCGCCGCCGACCTGCGCCGTATCGAACGGGACCTCCACGACGGCGCGCAGGCCCGGCTCGTCGCCCTGGCGATGGATCTCGGCCTGGCCAGGGAGAAGCTGGCCGAGGACCCCCAGGCCGCGGCGCGGATGGTGGAGGAGGCGCACGGCGAGGTGAAGACCGCGCTGCAGGAGCTGCGCGACCTGGCCCGGGGCATCCACCCCGCCGTGCTCACCGACCGGGGCCTGGACGCCGCCCTGTCCGCCATCGCCACCCGCTGCACCGTGCCGGTCACCGTGACCGTCGACCTGCCGGAGCGGCCCGCCCCGGCGATCGAGGGCATCGCCTACTTCACCGTCTCCGAGCTGCTCCAGAACGTCTCCAAGCACTCCGGCGCTACCCGGGCCACCGTCGATGTGTGGCGGGTGGAGGACCGGCTGATGCTCCAGGTGGTCGACAACGGCCACGGCGGGGCCCGGCTGGAGGGCGGCGGCGGTCTGGCGGGGCTGGCCGACCGGCTCGACGCGGTGGACGGGGTCCTCGCCGTGCGCTCACCGGCCGGCGGGCCGACGACGGTCACCGCCGAGCTGCCCTGGCGCGGCTGACCGGCCCCGGGCCGGACGACCTCACCCGGAAGGCCCATCGGAAGACCCCGCCCCGAGACCCCCGGCCGGAAGGCTCTCCCCCAGTTGTCCACTGGTTGTCCACAGGCCCGCCCACGGCGCTCCGGTTGCTGGAATGCTGGTCCCGGACGCGTGACGAACGCGGGCAGGACGTGCAGGACATCGATGCGTGGGGGCTTCAGGTCGTGGAAGACAGAGTGCGTGTGGTCATCGCCGAGGACTCGGTGCTGCTCCGGGAGGGCCTGACCCGGCTGCTGACCGACCGGGGCCATGAGGTCGTCGCCGGCGTCGGGGACGGCGAGGCGCTGATCAGGACCATCGGCGACCTGGCGGCCCAGGACACTCTCCCGGACGTGGTGGTCGCGGACGTACGGATGCCGCCGACGCACACGGACGAGGGGGTGCGGGCGGCGGTGCGGCTGCGCAAGGAGCACCCCGGCATCGGGGTGCTCGTCCTGTCGCAGTACGTCGAGGAGCGGTACGCCACCGAGCTGCTGGCCGGCAACACCCGGGGCGTGGGGTACCTGCTGAAGGACCGGGTCGCCGAGGTCCGCGAGTTCGTGGACGCGGTGGTGCGGGTCGCGCGCGGCGGCACCGCCCTGGACCCGGAGGTGGTGGCGCAGCTGCTGGGGCGGAGCCGTAAGCAGGACGTCCTGGCGGGGCTGACGCCCCGCGAGCGGGAGGTCCTCGGCCTGATGGCGGAAGGGCGGACGAACTCGGCGATCGCGCGGCAGCTCGTGGTGAGCGACGGCGCGGTGGAGAAGCATGTGAGCAACATCTTCCCGAAGCTCGGGCTGTCGCCGAGCGACGGGGATCACCGACGGGTACTGGCGGTCCTGACGTACCTGAACACCTGACGGGTGGTGGGGGCGTGATCCGGAGGCACGTCGGGAGCGTCATTCACACGGCACCAGGGGGGAGACGAGCATGATCAGTCCGGATGGAGGGACGTTCCACAAACGCGTCCGAATTCCGAGCGGTCCGAGGAGGGCGACCCTTACGGACGTAGGGTGGGCGTTGGGAGCAATGGCCGGCAGGCCGACTCCCGAGCGTTCCCCCGCTGACGGCGGGGAGGCCCCTTGTCTTGAGGGAGGTCCAGTTCAGTGACCAGCCAGGTCAGTAGCCCAGCCGAGCAGTCCGGCGAGGCCGAGACGGACGAGGCCGTCGTCGGGGAGCAGCGCACCGCTCCGGCGCGGCAGGGTGGCGAGAAGGAAGTGCGTCGTCTGGAGCGGGTGATCATCCGTTTCGCGGGTGACTCGGGCGACGGTATGCAGCTGACGGGTGACCGGTTCACCTCGGAGACGGCGACGTTCGGCAACGATCTGTCGACCCTGCCGAACTTCCCGGCCGAGATCCGGGCGCCCGCCGGGACCCTGCCGGGTGTCTCCTCCTTCCAGCTGCACTTCGCCGACCACGACATCCTCACCCCCGGTGACGCGCCGAACGTACTGGTGGCGATGAACCCCGCCGCGCTGAAGGCCAACATCGGTGACGTACCACGCGGCGGCGAGATCATCGTCAACACCGACGAGTTCGCCAAGCGGGCGATGGCGAAGGTCGGCTATGAGACGAGTCCGCTGGAGGACGGCTCCCTGGACGGCTACCGCGTCCACCCGGTGCCGCTGACGACGCTGACGATCGAGGCGCTCAAGGACTTCGGCCTGCCGCGCAAGGAGGCCGAGCGGTCGAAGAACATGTTCGCGCTGGGGCTGTTGTCGTGGATGTACCACCGGCCCACCGAGGGCACGGAGAAGTTCCTGCGGCGCAAGTTCGCCCGTAAGCCCGAGATCGCCGAGGCGAACGTGGCGGCCTTCCGGGCGGGGTGGAACTTCGGGGAGACCACCGAGGACTTCGCGGTCTCCTACGAGGTCGCCCCCGCGACGCAGGCCTTCCCACCCGGTACGTACCGCAACATCTCCGGGAACCTCGCGCTGTCGTACGGGCTGATCGCCGCCTCCCGCCAGGCCGACCTGCCGCTGTATCTGGGCTCGTATCCGATCACCCCGGCCTCGGACATCCTGCACGAGCTGTCGAAGCACAAGAATTTCGGCGTGCGGACCTTCCAGGCGGAGGACGAGATCGCGGGGATCGGCGCGGCGCTGGGGGCGGCGTTCGGTGGTTCGCTGGCGGTGACCACCACCTCCGGTCCCGGTGTGGCGCTGAAGTCGGAGACGATCGGGCTGGCGGTCTCACTGGAGCTGCCGCTGCTGATCGTGGACATCCAGCGCGGCGGGCCGTCGACCGGTCTGCCGACCAAGACCGAGCAGGCCGATCTGCTGCAGGCGATGTTCGGGCGCAACGGTGAGGCGCCGGTGCCGATCGTGGCGCCGCGTACGGCGGCGGACTGTTTCGACGCGGCCCTGGAGGCCGCCCGCATCGCCCTGACCTACCGCACCCCCGTCTTCCTCCTGTCCGACGGGTACCTGGCCAACGGCAGCGAGCCGTGGCGGATCCCCGACCTGGACGAGCTGCCGGACCTGCGCGTGCAGTTCGCCTCGGGGACCAACCACACGCTGGCCGACGGGACCGAGGTGTTCTGGCCCTACAAGCGCGACCCGCACACCCTGGCCCGGCCGTGGGCCGTGCCGGGCACGCCGGGTCTGGAGCACCGCATCGGCGGGATCGAGAAGCAGGACGGCTCGGGCAACATCTCCTACGACCCGGCCAACCACGACTTCATGGTCCGCACCCGCCAGGCCAAGGTCGACGGCATCCAGGTCCCGGACCTCGAGGTCGACGACCAGGACGGGGCCCGCACGCTCGTCCTGGGGTGGGGCTCGACGTACGGGCCGATCACCGCCGCCGTGCGCCGCATCCGCAAGGAGGGCGGCCGGATCGCCCAGGCCCACCTGCGCCATCTCAACCCCTTCCCGCGCAACCTCGGCGAGATCCTTGGCAGGTACGACAAGGTCGTGATCCCGGAGATGAACCTCGGCCAGCTCGCCACCCTCATCCGGGCCACGTACCTCGTCGACGTACGCAGCCACAACCAGGTCAACGGCATGCCGTTCAAGGCCGAGCAGCTGGCCACGGCTCTGAAGGAGGCCATCGATGAGTGAGGCGCTGAAACTGGTGCCCAAGGCCGAGGGCAAGCAGTCGATGAAGGACTTCAAGTCCGACCAGGAGGTGCGCTGGTGCCCGGGGTGCGGTGACTACGCGATCCTGGCCGCCGTGCAGGGCTTCATGCCCGAGCTCGGCCTGGCCAAGGAGAACATCGTCTTCGTCTCCGGCATCGGCTGCTCCTCCCGTTTCCCGTACTACATGAACACCTACGGGATGCACTCCATCCACGGCCGCGCCCCCGCCATCGCCACCGGACTGGCCTCCTCCCGCCCCGACCTGTCCGTCTGGGTCGTCACGGGCGACGGAGACGCGCTGTCGATCGGCGGCAACCACCTCATCCACGCCCTGCGCCGCAACGTCAACCTCAAGATCCTGCTCTTCAACAACCGGATCTACGGCCTGACGAAAGGCCAGTACTCCCCCACCAGCGAGGTCGGCAAGATCACCAAGTCGACACCGATGGGCTCGCTCGACGCGCCGTTCAACCCGGTGTCGCTGGCCATCGGCGCGGAGGCGTCCTTCGTCGCCCGGACCGTCGACTCCGACCGCAAGCACCTCACCGAGGTGCTACGGGCCGCCGCCGACCACCCCGGTACCGCCCTGGTGGAGATCTACCAGAACTGCAACATCTTCAACGACGGCGCCTTCGACGCCCTCAAGGACAAGCAGCAGGCGGAGGAGGCCGTGATCCGCCTGGAGCACGGCCGGCCGATCCGCTTCGGGCCCGACCGGTCCAAGGGCGTCATCAGAGACACCGTCACCGGTGACCTCCAGGTCGTCACGGTCACCCCGGACAACGAGGCGCGCGTCCTCGTCCACGACGCACGCAACCCCAGCCCCACCACCGCCTTCGCGCTCTCCCGCCTCGCCGACCCCGACACCCTGCACCACACCCCCATCGGCGTCTTCCGCAGCGTCGACCGTCCCGTCTACGACACCCTCATGGCCGATCAGCTCGACACCGCCGTCGAACGCAACGGCAAGGGCGACCTCGCCACGCTCCTCGCGGGCGGCGACACCTGGACGGTCGTCGGATAGGGCCGAGCCGGACGGCAAACCGGACGGCCATCCGAACGGCAAAGGGGCACCCTCTCCCCCGAGGGTGCCCCTTCCGCGCTTCTTCGCTTCCTTCTTCTTCCTTGCTCCTTCGTCCTAATCCCTCGCGTGGTTCCTCGCGTGGTTCCTCGCTTGGTCGTACGCCTCGCGGGCCGTCACGACCGCGTCGAGCCGCCGCTCCGTCCACCGCGCCAGCGCCCACACCTGCTCCGCCGCCTCCCTGCCGAGGGCGGTGAGCGAGTAGTCGACGCGCGGCGGGATCACGGGCTTGGCGTCGCGGTGGACGAAGCCGTCCCGCTCCAGGGTCTGGAGGGTCTGGGTGAGCATCTTCTCGCTCACGCCGCCGATGGTGCGGCGCAGCTCGCTGAAGCGGTACGAGCGTTCCAGGAGCGCGGCGAGGACCAGCACGCCCCACCGGCTGGTGACGTGCTCCAGCACCAGCCGGGACGGGCACATCGGTTCGTTGACGTTCGGCACCGCCGGAAGGGTCGTGCTCGCGGGCTCTCGACTTACGGGCATGCCAGTACCTTACTTCAAAGTAGGTACTTTCGAAAAGTAAGTGCTCAACGTAGCGTCGGTGCGACATCGCCCACGAAAGAGAGAAACCCCATGAGCATCGTCGTCACCGGAGCCACCGGCCGCCTGGGCCGCCTCGTCATCGACGCCCTGCTGGACCAGGGCGTCCCGGCGTCCGGCATCGCCGCCGTCGTACGCGACAAGGCCAAGGCCGCCGACCTGGCGGAGCGCGGCGTCGAGCTGCGGATCGCCGACTACAGCCGGCCCGAGACCCTCGCCGGCGCGTTCACGGCCGGTGACCGCGTCCTGCTGATCTCCGGCAGCGAGGTCGGACAGCGGGTACCCCAGCACGCCGCCGTGATCAGCGCGGCGAAGGCGGCGGGCGTCGCACAGCTGGCGTACACCGGAATCCTCGGCGGGCCGGAGGCCGACTTCGAGCTGGCCGCCGAGCACAGGGCCACCGAGGAGCTGATCCTCGGCTCCGGCCTGCCGTACACGCTCCTGCGCAACGGCTGGTACACCGAGAACTACACCGAGCACCTCGCCCCGGTCCTGGAGCACGGTGCCGTCGTCGCCAACGCCGGTGAGGGCCGCGTCGCCTCCGCCGCGCGCGCCGACTACGCCGCCGCGGCGGCGGCCGTGCTGACCGGTGAGGCCGAGCGCCACCTGGGCCGGGCGTACGAGCTGAGCGGCGATGTGGCGTGGTCCTTCGCCGAGTACGCGGCCGAGGTGGCCCGCCAGTCCGGCGAGCCCGTCACCTACGAGGACGTCCCGGCCGGGACGCACCTGGACATCCTCACCGGCGCGGGTGTGCCGGAGCCGTTCGCCGCGATCCTCGTCGACGTCGACAGGGCGATCGGGCGGGGCCGGCTGTCCGCCACGAGCGGTGACCTGGCCCGTCTGATCGGGCGCCCGACGACACCCCTCGCCGACTCGGTCGCGCGGGCGCTGCGACAGCGGTGACACACAACGTCATGACCGTCTCGGGGTACGGGCATGACAACCCGACCGCCCGGCGCTACCTTCGGCAGAGCACCGGGCAGGACGGGACAGGAGGCGGCCCATGGCGACGGCGAAGAGCGGTGGCGACCAGCGAGCGGGACTCCTGTACGGGATCGGGGCCTATGGCATCTGGGGCCTGGTCCCTCTCTTCTGGCCGCTGCTGAAGCCCGCGGGCGCGGGCGAGATCCTGGCCCACCGGATGGTGTGGTCCCTGGTCGCCGTCGGTCTCGCCCTGCTGGCACTGCGCCGCTGGGCCTGGATACGCCCGCTGCTGCGGCAGCCGCGCACGCTGGGCCTGCTCGCGGTCGCCGCGGCCGTGATCACCGTCAACTGGGGCCTGTACATCTGGTCGGTGAACACGGGTCATGTGGTGGAGGCGTCCCTCGGCTACTTCATCAACCCGCTGGTCACCATCGCCATGGGCGTCCTGCTGCTCAAGGAGCGGCTGCGGCCGGCCCAGTGGGCGGCGGTCGGAACCGGCACCGCGGCGGTGGTGGTCCTGACCGTCGGGTACGGGCGCCCGCCCTGGATCTCGCTCACGCTCGCCTTCTCGTTCGCCGTGTACGGCCTGGTCAAGAAGAAGGCCAACCTCGGGGGCCTGGAGTCGCTGGCGGCGGAGACCGCGATCCAGTTCCTGCCCGCGCTGGCCTTTCTGCTGTGGCTCGGCGCCCAGGGCGCGGCCACCTTCGGCACCGCGGGCGCGGGGCACGCCGCGCTGCTCGCGGCGACGGGATTGGTCACCGCCGCGCCGCTGGTGTGCTTCGGCGCCGCGGCGATACGGGTGCCGCTGTCGACACTCGGGCTGTTGCAGTACCTGGCGCCGGTGTCCCAGTTCCTGCTGGGTGTCGCGTACTTCCACGAGGCGATGCCCCCGGAGCGGTGGGCGGGCTTCTCGCTGGTGTGGCTGGCCCTGACGGTACTGACATGGGACGCCCTGCGGACGTCACGGCGTACGCGGGCGGAGGCACCGCGCCGGAGGGCGGCGCCGGACAGGACGGGGACGCCGGACACCCCCGAGACCACGGCGACACCCCGCCCCTGACGCCTACGGCCGCAGCTCCGCGGCCACCCGGTCCATCACGGCCTTCCAGTGCGCACGGCGACGCTCCCGCTCCTCCGCGCCCGCCAGCCGCTCCTGGTGGAAGCGGAGCACCGTCTTCCCGGGCCCGGCGGCGGTGACGGCCACCTGCAGGGTCGTCTCCCCGTAGGTGAGCCGGATCCGGTCGCCCGGCCGGTGGCTGCGCACTTCGCCCGTGACGCCGTCGGCGGTGGTGTACTGCGCGCCCTTCTCCACCGGCAGGCCGTGCGT
This sequence comes from Streptomyces sp. NPDC006368, assembly GCF_040612535.1. Taxonomy (NCBI): domain Bacteria; kingdom Bacillati; phylum Actinomycetota; class Actinomycetes; order Kitasatosporales; family Streptomycetaceae; genus Streptomyces; species Streptomyces sp. NPDC006368. The sequence continues at coordinate 100,643 of NZ_JBEXQK010000001.1, read as the reverse complement.
GGCTCCGAGCCAGAGCGCGACACCCTCGGGGCTCGTGACGAAGTCCCAGACGGCGTCGGCAGGCAGGGGCAGGGTCTTCGACACGCCGATCTCCCAGCCGGCGTCCTTGGTCAGGCCCGTGGGTGTCATGGCGTCTTCTCCTTCGGGTGCGGTACGGGCGCGGTGGGCCCGTACCTTGTGGCGGTTGCCGCACCGTCCCATCGCGCACCAGCGGCGGCGGCCGGGGCGTGAGGTGTCGACGAAGAGCAGGAAGCAGTCGTGGGCGCCGCACTCCCGGACGCGATGCGCGTACGGGCCGGTGAACAGGTCGACGGCGTCGCGCGCGATCGTGGACAGCAGCGCGGGGACGCTCTCGGCGTCCGGTGCCCACGCGCGCGTGCCGGTCGCCGTCATGCGGACGGCGAGCGGTGGCCGGGCCGCGGCGGTGTTGAGCACCGCCAGGTCCGGCCCGGCGGGGGCACGGCCGTGCGCCCGGTCGGCGGTGAGGCGCTGGAGGGCGTCCCGGAGCTCGCGTACGGCCGCCAGGTCCCGCTCGTGGACGTCGAGCCGCAGGCCGGGATCGAGACGGCTCGCCGCCACCCAGTCCAGGAGCCCGGCCGGAGTGTCGAGCACCTCGTACCGGGCGAGCGGGCCGGGGCCGCCGGTCGTCAGCAGCTCCAGGCACAGCGCCCCCGGATCGAAGCGGTGGGAGCGCCCTTCCGGCGTGTCCGGGGTCGGACCCGTTGCCACCCCACTCATGTAACCAATATGAGTGGTTACATGACGACCCTCCACTGGAAACTCGTGATCGACGCGAACGACCCGCACACCCAGGCCGACTTCTGGGCGAGCGCCCTCGGTTACCTGGTCGAGGACAACAGCGCCCACATCGACCGGCTCATCGGCCTCGGCGTCGTGGCGGAGGACCGGGACACCGTGGAGGCACACGGTCGGCGCGCATGGCGGGATCTGGTCGCCGTCCGCCATCCGGACGATCCCTACGACGAGGCGACCGGCATCGGGCTCGGCCGGCGGCTGCTCTTCCAGCGCGTCCCGGAGGTGAAGTCCGTCAAGAACCGCCTCCATCTCGACCTGCACACCGACCCCGGCAGGCGGGACGCGGAGGTCGCCCGGCTGGAGGAGCTGGGCGCGGCCGTCCTGCGGCACGTCAGCGTGCCGGGGGGCGAGTGGACCGTGATGACGGATCCGGAGGGGAACGAGTACTGCGTGCAATGAGGGCCGCCCGACAGGGGCGTCAGTTGTCCGCTCAGCGAACGGCGGTGTCCGAGAAGCGCTCTTGACGATATGTCATGTCCTCGCCGAACATTCAGCACGCACACCGCACCAGCAGCTCCAGCGCCCCGCGCCACCCACGGCCGCGGGGCGTCTCGCACGTTCCGTCCCATCCCCGCACGGAATCCCCGGAGCCCCCACATGAACCTCTCCAGAGGAACCGCCGCGGCCACCGCGGCTCTCGCCCTCGCCGGGCTGCTCGCCACGGCGTCCCCGTCCCTGTCGGCGCCCGTGCCGACGGCCGCCGCGGCGCCGGACATACCCGTCGCCAACGTCAAGGCGCACCTCACCCAGCTCCAGTCCATAGCGAGCGCCAACGGCGGCAACCGCGCCCACGGCCGCGCCGGCTACAAGGCGTCCATCGACTATGTGAAGGCCAAGCTGGACGCCGCCGGATTCACCACCACGGTCCAGCAGTTCACGTACAACGGCACCACCGGCTACAACCTCATCGCCGACTGGCCCGGCGGCGACACCAACCAGGTCCTGATGGCCGGCGCGCACCTCGACTCCGTCTCCTCCGGCGCCGGCATCAACGACAACGGCTCCGGCTCCGCCGCCGTCCTGGAGACCGCGCTCGCCGTCTCCCGCGCCCAGTACAAGCCCGCCAAACACCTGCGGTTCGGCTGGTGGGGCGCGGAGGAGCTGGGCCTGGTCGGGTCCAAGCACTACGTCAACAACCTGCCGTCGACCGAGCGCGCCAAGCTCTCCGGCTACCTCAACTTCGACATGATCGGGTCGCCCAACCCCGGGTACTTCGTGTACGACGACGACCCGACGATCGAGAAGACCTTCAAGGACTACTTCGCGGGCCTCGGCGTGGCCACCGAGATCGAGACGGAAGGCGACGGCCGCTCCGACCACGCCTCGTTCAAGAACGCCGGCATCGCGGTCGGCGGCCTGTTCACCGGCGCCAGCCGTACGAAGACGAGCGCGCAGGCGCAGAAGTGGGGCGGAACGGCTGGCCAGGCCTTCGACCGCTGCTACCACTCGTCGTGCGACACGACGGCCAACATCAACGACACGGCGCTCGACCGGAACAGCGACGCGATCGCCCACGCCATCTGGTCGCTGTCCGCCGGGACGACCGAACCGCCGACCGGTGACGTGTACGAGAACACGGCGGACGTCGCCATTCCGGACAACGGCGCGGCCGTGACCTCGACGGTCACCGTCTCGGGCCGTACGGGCAACGCCCCCGTCGCGCTGCGCGTCGGCGTCGACATCGTGCACACCTGGCGCGGCGACGTGGTGGTCGACCTGGTGGCCCCGGACGGCACCGCCTACCGCCTGAAGAACTCCAGCTCCTCGGATTCGGCCGACAACGTCCAGACCACGTACACGGTCGACGCGTCGAGCGAGGCGGCGAACGGGGCCTGGAAGCTGCGGGCCCAGGACGTGGCCGCCCAGGACACGGGCTACATCAACGCGTTCCGTCTGACGTTCTGACGTTCTGACGTCCTGACGTTCTGACGTCCTGACGTCCTGACCGCGGCACGGCCAACGGCCGGTGGCCGTAGGCGGGGGTGTCCCCGCGTACGGCCACTGCCGCGTGCCGTTTCGCGTTGCCGTTTCGCGTCGCTACTTCGCGCCGTTCGCGACGGCGATGAGCCTCTCCGGGGTCACCGCGCCCGCGTACAGCTTGCCGTCGTCCGTCAGGAGGGCGTTGACCAGACGGGTCTTGAAGACGGTGCCGGACCCGAACTTCCCCGAGACCTTGTCGCCCAGGACGTCCAGGAACCGACCCGCCTCCGCGGGGACGCCCTCGCCGCCCGGCGCACCGAGCCGGGCGACGGTCGTCCAGCCCTCACCGATGACGTTCACGTCCTCGAAGCCCTTGGCGAGCTCCTCGGCACGGCCCTCGGCGCGGCCCTCGTGAGCGCTCTTCGAGGGCGCGGCCTCCTTGGGCGCCTCGGTCACCTTCGCGCCCTTGGGCAGGGCGAACGCCGACGCCGCCGGCGCGCCGAAGTCGACCTTCGTGAAGCCGGCGTCGACCGCGGCCTTGCCGCCGCCGCTCGGGGTGAGCGTGAACTTCAGCGGTACGCCCTTCTCCGCGTCCACCGCCACCTTGATCGAGCCGATCGTCGAGCCGCTCTGCTTGGGCTTGATGAGCAGCTGGTACGCGTCGCGCCCGGCGATCCGCGCCGTACCGTCGACCGTCACCGAGGTGGTGTCGTCGACGGCCTTCAGCGCCTCGTCCACGAGGTCCTCGGGGGTGGCCGGCAGCTCCGGCCCGGGGGTGTTCCGCGCGCCGGGCCCGGTCGAGTGGACCGCCTCCCCGGACGCGCCGTCGTACGCCCATACGTCGTCCCCGTTGCGTATCAGGCTGTACTCGGCGGCGTCGTCCACGAAGGTCAGCCGCTGTCTGTCCGGGCCGTCCGCCGCCACGCGCAGCGTGTGCGTCCCCGAGGCGAGCTCCATCAGCTTCCCGCCCTCGGCGCCGCCCGCTCCCCCAAGGCCGCCCAGGTCGCCGAGGCCGGCCAGGGACGGGAGCCCCAGGTCCGTCGTGACCTTCACCGTGCCGGACATCCGCTGCGCGTCCGACGCGGCGATCTTCTCCACCAGCTGCTGTGCCGTGATCTCCGGCAGTTCGGGGTCACCGGATGCCGCGAGCGCCGGGACGAGCCCGATCGTCGCCGCGGCCACTCCGGCCACCGCGACCGGGACGGCGTACCGCGCCGTCTTCCTGCGCCCGGCGCTGTCGTTCGGTGCCATGTGTGCCTACCTCCGTGGTGAGCGAGCCTTCTGTCTCAATCTGACCAAAAGGCACCCACCAAGGCGTCAGCCCCCGGGCTCGACTTCCGTACTGCTCAAGGATGACCCGGACCCCGACAGGCCCTTAGGTCGTGTCTTCGAAGTCCCGTCTGCCCGTCGACGTCTGGCACGCACGCTCACTGCGTTGTCAGTCGCCAATGCTCCGCAGTGGCTCCTCCCTCCGCCTTGCGATCGCACGCGCCAGAGGCCGCCAGGCCCGCCCTTCGGGCGGACGACGCTACTTTGAAGACACTCCCTCAGCCCGCGCGGTGCACCACGAGGTCGCACAGCTCCTCCAGCGCGGACTTCGCGTAGCACTCCGGCAGCGGCGCCAGCATCGCCCGCGCGTCCTGGGCGTACCGCACGGTGTCGCGCCGCGCCAGCTCCAGCGCGGGGTGGACGCGCAGCCGGCGCAGCGCCTCCGCGTGCCGCTCGTCGTCCGTCAGGTCGCTGTCCAGCAGCTCGACCAGCGCCAGGTCCTCCGCCGTCCCGGACGCCGCCGCCTGCGCGCGCAGGTGCAGCACCGGCAGGGTGGGGACGCCCTCCCGCAGGTCGGTGCCGGGCGTCTTGCCGGACTCGTGGGAGTCGGAGGCGATGTCCAGCAGGTCGTCGGCGAGCTGGAAGGCGACGCCCAGCCGTTCGCCGTACTGCGTCAGGATGTCGACGACCCGCTCGTCCGCGCCGGACATCATCGCGCCGAACCGGCCGGAGACGGCGATCAGCGAGCCGGTCTTGCCGGCGATGACGTCCAGGTAGTGCCCGACCGGGTCGGCCCCGTCGCGGGGGCCGGCCGTCTCCAGGATCTGGCCCGTGACCAGCCGCTCGAAGGCCTGCGCCTGGACGCGTACGGCCTCCGGGCCGAGGTCGGCCAGGATGTGTGACGCGCGGGCGAAGAGGAAGTCACCCGTCAGGACGGCCACCGAGTTGCCCCAGCGGGCGTTGGCACTGGCCACGCCGCGCCGCACGTCGGCCTCGTCCATGACGTCGTCGTGGTACAGCGTCGCCAGGTGGGTGAGCTCGATGACGACGGCCGACGGCACGATGCCCGGTGCGTGCGGGTCGCCGAACTGCGCGGCGAGCATCACCAGCAGCGGGCGGAACCGCTTGCCGCCGGCCCGGACGAGATGCTGGGCCGCCTCGGTGATGAAGGGCACGTCGCTCTTGCAGGCATCGAGGAGCCCTGCCTCGACAGCCGCCAATCCGGTCTGGACATCGGCTTCCAGAGCCTGGTCCCGCACGCTCAGCCCGAACGGCCCGACTGCGGTCACGAGGGGGTCTCCTGTCTGCTGACGATCACACGGATTGTCGATGTGTCGCTGGATTCACTCAAGTCAGCGTATCCGGTCGCCTTTCGATCACCGTGGGCGCCTTCCCGCCTCCCCCGGTATGTTCAGGATCAGCCAATACCGCCCGATAAGTGACGATTTTCCCTCACCCGAGAAGCCCAGTCCCCCAGCCGCCCGAGCCTCTCCGAAGCCCAGAGCCCTCCGATGCCCCGAGGCCCCCGCCATGCGCTTCCGTACCTCCTTCCCGTACGAGACCGCCCACGAGGACGTCCGCGTCCCGATGCCGGACAGCACCCGGCTGTACGCCCGGATCTGGCGGCCCCTGACCGACGAGCCCGTGCCCGCGCTCCTGGAGTACGAGCCGCACCGGCTGACCGACGCGACCGCGCCGCGCGACCGGCAGCGCCACCCCTGGTACGCGGGCCACGGCTACGCCTCGGTACGGGTCGACGTGCGCGGGCACGGCAACAGCGAGGGCGTGCCGGGCACCGCGCACCACGCCACCGGGCGCGCGGGCGCCACCGAGCTCGCGGACGGCGTCGAGGTCGTCAACTGGCTCGCCGCCCGCCCCTGGTGCACCGGGCGGGTCGGCATGATCGGCATCGGCTGGGGCGGCTCCACCGCCCTGCGCGTCGCCGCCCTCGCCCCCGGACCGCTCGGGGCGGTGGTCACCGTCTGCGCCCCGGACAGCCGGTACGACGAGGACGCCCCCCGCCCGGGCGGCGCGGTCCTCACCGCGGGCCTGCACTCCGCCCCCGCCGACCTGCTCGCCTTCGCGGCCCGGCCGCCGGACCCCGCACACGTCGGCGACCTCTGGCGCGAGATGTGGCTGGCGCGCCTGGAGGCCCTGGAACCGCCGCTCCCCACCTGGCCGGACCACCGGGCGCGCGACGAGCACGGACGCGGCGCCGGCTCCCAGGCGGCCATCGAGGCGCCCGTCCTCGCGGTCGGCGGCTGGCACGACCCGTACCGCGACGCCGTCCTGCGGCTGGTCGAGCACCTGCCGCGCGACCGGGTCCGCGGCATCATCGGCCCCTGGTCGCACCAGTACCCGGACCGGGGCCTGCCGCCCGGCCCGGCGATCGGCTTCCTCCAGGAGACGCTGCGCTGGTGGGATCACCACCTGAAGGGCCGGGACACCGGCGTCATGCGGGAGCCCCTCCTGCGCTCCTGGCTCCCCGCGTCGCACCCGCCCGCGACGACGTACCCGGAGCTGCCCGGCCGCTGGGTCGCCGACGACGCGTGGCCGTCCCCGAACGTCACGCCCGTCACGTACGCCCTCCAGGGCCCGCACGTCCTCGTCCGCTCGCCCCAGCACACCGGCCTCGACGCGGGCCGGTTCGTCCCCTCCGGCAACGACGCCGACCTGCCGCCCGACCAGCGCGCCGAGGACGCCCACTCGGCGTGCTTCGACTTCCCCGTCCCGCCCGGCGGCGGCCCGATCGAGATCCTCGGCCGGCCCCGGGTCCGCCTGGCCCTGCGCGGCCACGCCCCCACCGGCCAGGTGATCGCCCGCCTCTGCGACGTCGCCCCCGGCGGGGCCTCCACCCTGGTGACGCGCGGCGCCCTCGCACTCCGCGCCGAAGGCCCACCCGACGGCGAGGAGAACGGCGGCGAGGAGAACGGCGAGCACGTCTTCGACCTCCACCCGATCGCCCACACCTTCCCACCCGGCCACCGGGTACGGCTCGCGGTCTCGTCCGCGTACTGGCCCTGGATCTGGCCCGCCCCCGACGCCGCCGGCTTCACCCTCGACCCGGCGAGCTGCTCCCTCGAACTCCCCCTCCGCGCCCCCACCACCGACACCGTCACCTTCCAGGAGCCCGAGCAGTCCCTTCCCCTCGGCATCAACCACCCCGCCACCCTCGACGAGGCCCAGCGCCCCGCCCTCCTCCTGGTCCGCGATGTGGCCCGGGGCGTGTGGCGGCTGGAGGCGGACCCCCAGTACGGCGGCGTGCGGATCCACCCGGACGGACTCGAACACGGCGAGGACGCCGTGGAGACGTACACGATCACCGAGGACGACCCTCTCTCCGCCCGCGCCCGCACCGCCTGGACGATCCGGTTCCACCGCCCGGACCTCCCCTGGAACGCCTCCGTCGACACGCGCTCCGAGATCACGTGCGACCCGGACCACTTCATCGCCTCCAGCGAAGTGATCTGCAAGGAAGGGGCCGAGGTCGTCTTCCACCGCACCTGGGAGAAGCGCGTTCCCCGTACCTGACGGCCGGAGCGCCGTCGTAACGTGTCCCCCACACACGTGGAAAGCGAGGCAAGCACCGATGCCCGAGCAGAGCCCGCTCGACCTGGCCGAAGGCGATCCCTTCGGCCCGCACAACCTCCCGTACGGCGTCTTCAGCACCGCCGACGAGCCCGGCCGCCGCCGGCTCGGCGTACGCATCGGCGACCACGTCCTGGACGCGGGTGCGGCGGCCCGGGCGCTGGGTTCGCCGTACGCGGCGCTGCTCGCGCAGCCCAGCCTGAACCCGCTGCTCGCCGCGGGCCGCACCGCCTGGCGCGATGTCCGCCGCGCCCTCACCGCCTGGCTGACGGTCCCCGCGCACCGCCCGGACGTCGAGCCCCTGTTGCACCCCCTCGACGGCGTCACCCTCCACCTGCCGTACGAGGTGGCGGACTACGTCGACTTCTACGCGTCCGAGCACCACGCCACCAACGTCGGCCGCATCTTCCGCCCCGACGGCGAGCCGCTCACGCCCAACTGGAAGCACCTGCCGATCGGTTACCACGGCCGCTCGGGCACGGTCGTCGTCTCCGGCACCGAGATCGTCCGCCCCTCGGGGCAGCGCAAGGCGCCCGCCGACCCGGCCCCGGTCTTCGGCCCTTCGGTGAAGCTGGACATCGAGGCCGAGGTCGGCTTCCTCGTCGGGACGCCGTCCGCCATCGGCCACCCCGTCGACCTCGCCTCCTTCCGGGACCACGTCTTCGGCCTGACCCTCCTCAACGACTGGTCGGCGCGCGACATCCAGGCGTGGGAGTACGTCCCCCTCGGCCCCTTCCTCGGCAAGTCCTTCGCGACGTCCGTCTCGGCCTGGGTGACGCCACTGGAGGCGCTGGACGCGGCCCGTGTCGCGCCGCCCGCCCGGGACTTCCCGCTCCTGCCGTACCTGGACGACAGCGCCGAGGAGGAGCCGGGCGGCTTCGACCTGCGCATCACGGTACGGATCAACGGCGAGGTCGTCGCCGAGCCGCCGTTCTCCACGATGTACTGGACGGCGGCCCAGCAGCTGGCCCATATGACGGTCAACGGCGCCTCCCTGCGCACCGGTGACCTGTACGGCTCCGGCACGGTCAGCGGCCCGGAGGTCCACCAGCGCGGCTCGCTCCTGGAACTCACCTGGAACGGTCAGGAACCGCTCGAACTGACCGGTGGGAAGCGGACGTTCCTGGAGGACGGCGACGAGGTCACGCTCACCGCGTGGGCGCCGGGCCCCGACGGCATGAAGGTGGCGCTCGGCGAGGTCACGGGCCGGATCGCGTCCGCGATCTGACCCGGGAGCGCACGGAGCCCGAGGACCCGGGGCACGAACGCGGAGGGCCCGGAACGCGGAGGGCCCGGCACCCCGGCTCCAGGGTGCCGGGCCCGCGCGGCACCGGCTCAGCCGCGCGCGGAGAGGGTCACTCGGCCCGCCACAGGGCGGGGACGGCGGGCGGCTCCCAGCCGGTCCGGGCGGTGTGGCCCTGCAGGCACACGTAACCCGCGCCGGCGTACGTCACCCGTGTACCGGGGCGGTAGCCGACGCCCACGGTCCAGGAGCCGCCGGGTGCGGGGTCCGGGGGCGTCGGGCCGGGCCCGGGCGACTGCGGCACGTCCAGGACGAAGTCGAACGCCGCCTCCCTCGCGCCGCCCGCTTCGCGCACCGTCATCAGCAGCCGCGGGTCGAACAGCGCGTCGGTGGTGTTGCGGGGCTCGTTCGGGAAGTACAGCTGGGTGGTGAGCACGGGGCGGCCGGGTGCCTGCACCTTGACGTGGATGTGCCGGGTACGGCCCGGGTAGAGCCCCGGCACGATCGTGCTGAGCCGGAACGCTCCCCGCGCGTCCGTGAACTGGTGGCCCCGGAAGCGGAAGCCGACGTTGTCGTACGCGCCGTTGACGTCCGCCTGCCAGAAGTCCAGCAGGACGCCGCTGACGGGGCGGCAGGCGAGCCCGAAGACGTATCCGGTGACGGTGAGCCGCGTGCCCGGGGTGGTCGCCTCCACCAGCGAGGTGCGGCGCGGGGAGTTGGGCTTGAAGTACGGCCCCTCCATCTGCGGCGGGGTCGGGTCGTCGCCGTCGTCGCAGGCCGGGGTCAGGGCCGGGGAGGTGCCGGACGGGCCGAGGGTGCGGGCCAGGGCCGGTACGCCCATCAGTGCCGCGGGCGCGGCGATCGAGGCCGCCACCGCGGCGCGCAGCACCGCCTTGCGGCTGGGGTGTCCGGGGACTGCCGGGGTCGTGCGGTGGTCGCCGTCCATGCCTGCTCCTCCTGAAGGGGGATGCTCGTCGGGGATCGGCAACGAACCTATGCGGGGCGCCCGTCGTCGGCGATGGACGGGATCCGGTGGTCGTGGTGAATATCGCCGCCGCGCCGGAACTCCCCCGGGCTCAGGCCCGTCTCGCGCCGGAAGAAGCGGCAGAAGTACGCGGGGTCGGCGATGCCGGTCCGGTGCGCCACCTGACGTACGGTCAGGTCCGTGCGGGCCAGCAGCCGCTTGGCCTCATGGGTGCGGGCCTCCCGGATCAGCCCGCCCGGCGTGCGGCCCGTGGCCGCCTTCACGGCCTCCGCCAGGTAGCCGGCCGTCACCCCGATCCGCTCGGCGCAGACGCGCACCGACCACAGCTCGGGATCGGCGCCCGCGATCAGGCGGGTGAACTCCTCGGCCACCGCGTGCGCCCGCACCGGCGCGGAGGCGGGCGCGGGCGCGGGTGCCGCGTCCGGCTCCCCGGGACCGCTCAGGCGGGCCGTCCGTACGACGAGGACGTGCAGCAGCGCCCGCAGGACGGTCTCGAAGCCTCGGGCGCCCCGCCGGTACTCGTCGTCGAGGTCGGCGACCAGCCGGGTGGTCCGGGAGTGGGCGTGGTCGTCCAGCGTCCGCGGGGGCCGCCCGCTCAGCCCTCGCAGGAGCTCCCGGTCGCCCGGGTGGTCGAGCAGGAAGTCGTCCGTGAACAGGATGACGGATCCGTCCAGGCCCCTGGCGTCCTCCCAGTGGTGCACCTGGCCCGGCGCGAGGACGCACAGGTGCGGGGGGCGCAGCTCCCAGCGGGCGAGGTCGACGACGTGCGCGCCGGTTCCGGCGGTGACGTGGACGATCTCGTAGAAGGTGTGGCGGTGCGGAAAGGAGGCGCGGGACATCGCCCCGATCGTGTCGAAGGTGCCGATGGCGAAGGGCAGCACATTGGGCATCGGCACCTCGAGCCGGTGCATGGGGAGCGCGCCCTCTTCCTGAGGAGGCCCCTCCGTCCCGGGTGACACGGTGGTTCCGCGCATGCGCCCGCCCCTCGCCTACAGGTCCAGACCACTACTCGTCCGCCCACGATGGCACGCCCGCCGCCGTCGCGGAACGGCCCCCGGGTCCGTAGGCCGAAAGCGGTTCGGCGGGGCGCCCCACCGGGCACCCCGCCGAACACCCACCGCTACCGGCTGCCGACTGCCGATAGACGGTCACCGCTACCGGACGAAGACCCCCGCATGACCTGCCAGGTCGAGGAAGTACTGCGGGGCCACGCCCAGCACCAGCGTGACGGCGACCCCCACGCCGATCGCCGTCATCGTCAGCGGTGACGGCACGGCGACCGTCGGCCCCTCCGGCTTGGGTTCGCTGAAGAACATCAGCACGATGACCCGGATGTAGAAGAACGCGGCGATGGCGGACGAGATCACACCGACCACCACCAGGGCCCCGGCGCCGCCCTCCGCCGCCGCCTTGAAGACGGCGAACTTGCCGGAGAAGCCCGAGGTGAGCGGGATTCCGGCGAAGGCGAGCAGGAACACCGCGAAGACGGCCGCGACGAGCGGCGACCGCCGCCCGAGCCCGGCCCACTTGGACAGGTGGGTGGCCTCGCCGCCCGCGTCCCGCACCAGCGTGACGACGGCGAAGGCGCCGATCGTCACGAAGGAGTACGCCGCCAGGTAGAAGAGGACGGACGACACCCCCTCGGGGGTCGCCGCGATGACACCGGCCAGGATGAACCCGGCGTGCGCGATCGACGAGTACGCGAGGAGCCGCTTGATGTCGGTCTGGGTGATCGCGATGACCGCACCGGCGAGCATGGTGAGGATGGCGACACCCCACATGATGGGCCGCCAGTCCCAGCGCAGGCCCGGCAGGACCACGTAGAGCAGGCGCAGCATCGCGCCGAACGCCGCCACCTTGGTGGCTGCCGCCATGAAGCCGGTGACGGGTGTCGGGGCGCCCTGGTACACGTCCGGGGTCCACATGTGGAACGGCACCGCGCCCACCTTGAACAGCAGCCCCATCAGCACCATCGCGAAGCCGATGAGGAGCAGCACGTCGTTGCCCATGGTCTCGGCGAGCGCCGGGGTGATGTCCGGGACCGACCCGTCCACCACATCGGCGATGCGCGCGTACGAGACGGAGCCGGCGTACCCGTACAGCAGGGCGATGCCGAAGAGCAGGAACGCGGACGAGAAGGCGCCGAGCAGGAAGTACTTCACCGCGGCCTCCTGCGACAGCATCCGCTTGCGGCGGGCGACGGCGCACAGGAGGTACAGCGGCAGGGAGAAGACCTCCAGCGCGATGAACAGCGTCAGCAGGTCGTTGGCCGCCGGGAAGACGAGCATCCCGCCCACCGCGAACAGCATCAGCGGAAAGACCTCGGTGGTGGTGAACCCCGCCTTGACCGCGGCCTGTTCCTGCTCGCTGCCCGGTACGGCGGCGGCCTCGGCGGCGAACGAGTCGACCCGGTGCCCGTGGTGCGCCGGGTCGAGCCGGCGCTCGCCGAAGGTGAAGAGCGCGACGAGCGAGGCCAGCAGAATGGTGCCCTGCAGGAACAGCGCGGGCCCGTCGACCGCGATGGCGCCCATCGCGGCGATGCCCGCCTTGGTGGAGCCGTATCCGCCCGCCGCGAGGCCGACCACCGCCGCGAAGGCGGCGGCCAGCGCGACGACGGTCAGGAACATCTGGGCGTAGTACCGCGCGCGGCGCGGGACGAACGCCTCCAGCAGGATGCCCACCACCGCGGCGCCCACCACGATCAGCGTGGGTGCCAGCTGGGTGTACTCGATGGTCGGCGCCCCGATCTTGTCGGCCGGTTCGGCCGCCGCCATCCACAGGCTGTGGACAGCCGGTACAGGTGTCGCACTCACTTGGCCGCCTCCACCTCGGGCCGGGGGTCCTTCTGCTGTACGTCCGACATGGTGTGCCGTACGGCCGGATCGACGATCTCGGTGAGCGGCTTCGGGTAGACGCCGAGGAGCAGCAGCAACCCGATCAGCGGCGCCACCACCACCAGCTCCCGCGCCTTGAGGTCGGGCATCCTCCGCACCTCTTCCTTCACCGGCCCGGTCATCGTCCGCTGGTACAGCACGAGCGTGTAGAGCGCGGCGAGCACGATGCCGAAGGTGGCGACGATCCCGGCCACCGGGTAGCGGGCGAAGGTGCCCACCAGGACCAGGAACTCGGAGACGAACGGCGCGAGGCCCGGCAGTGACAGCGTGGCCAGACCGCCGATCAGGAACGTCCCGGCGAGCACCGGAGCGACCTTCTGCACCCCGCCGTAGTCGGCGATGAGCCGCGACCCGCGCCGCGAGATCAGGAAGCCGGCCACCAGCATCAGCGCGGCCGTCGAGATCCCGTGGTTGACCATGTAGAGGGTGGCGCCGGACTGCCCCTGGCTCGTCATCGCGAAGATGCCCATGATGATGAAGCCGAAGTGGGAGATCGACGCGTACGCGACCAGCCGTTTGATGTCCCGCTGGCCGACCGCGAGCAGCGCCCCGTACACGATGCTGATCAGCGCGAGCACGATGATCGCGGGCGTCGCCCACTTCGACGCCTCCGGGAACAGCTGGAGGCAGAAGCGGAGCATCGCGAAGGTGCCGACCTTGTCGACGACGGCCGTGATGAGCACGGCGACCGGCGCGGTCGCCTCACCCATGGCGTTGGGCAGCCAGGTGTGCAGCGGCCACAGCGGCGCCTTCACCGCGAAGGCGAAGAAGAAGCCCAGGAACAGCAACCGCTCCGTGTTGGTCGCCATCTCCAGCGAGCCGTTGGCCCGCGCCTCGGCGATCTGAGTGAGGGAGAAGTTCCCCGCGACGACGTACAGCCCGATGACCGCGGCCAGCATGATGAGCCCGCCGACCAGGTTGTACAGCAGGAACTTGACCGCCGCGTAGGAGCGCTGGGCCGCCGCGTGCTCGTCGGTGCCCGCGTGCGCCCGGTCCCCGAAACCGCCGATGAGGAAGTACATCGGGATGAGCATGGCTTCGAAGAGGATGTAGAAGAGGAAGACGTCGGTGGCCTCGAAGGAGAGGATCACCATCGCCTCGACCATCAGGATCAGGGCGAAGAACCCCTGCGTCGGCCGCCACCGCTGCGACTGGTCCGCGGCGGAGCCGCTGTCGGACACCGCCGGGGAGTCGGCGTCGTGCCAGCCCGCCAGGATGATGAAGGGGATGAGCAGCGCGGTGAGCGCGATGAGCGCCACCCCGATGCCGTCCACGCCCAGCTCGTACCTCACCCCGAAGTCCTTGATCCAGGCGTGGGATTCGGTGAGCTGGTAGCGGGCGCCGCCCGGCTCGAAGCGGACCGCGACGATCGCGGCCAGGACGAGCGTGGCGAGGGAGACGAGCAGCGCCAGCCACTTGGCGGCCGTCCGCCGTGCGGCGGGGACGGCGGCGGTCAGGATGGCACCGACCGCGGGCAGCGCCGCCGTCACGGTGAGGAGAGGGAACGACATCGTGGTCACACTCCCCTCATCAGCAGGGTCGCGGCGATCAGCACCGCCGTACCTCCGAACATCGAGACCGCGTACGAGCGGGCGAAGCCGTTCTGCAGCTTGCGCAGCCGGCCGGACAGTCCGCCGACCGAGGCGGCGGTGCCGTTGACCACCCCGTCGACCAGGGTGTGGTCGACGTAGACCAGGGAGCGGGTGAGGTGCTCGCCGCCGCGGACCAGGACCACGTGGTTGAAGTCGTCCTGGAGCAGGTCGCGCCGGGCGGCGCGGGTGAGCAGCGAGCCGCGCGGGGCGACGACCGGGACGGGCCGGCGGCCGTACTGCGCGTACGCGACGAAGACGCCGATCAGCAGGACGACGACCGTGGACGCCGTCACCGCGCCCGCGCTGATGGGCGGGTGCCCGTGCTCGAAGTCGGTCACCGGCTTCAGCCAGTTGACGAACGCGCCGTTCAGGGAGAACAGCGCGCCCGCGAAGACGGAACCGAAGGCGAGCACGATCATCGGGATCGTCATGGACTTCGGCGACTCGTGCGGGTGCGGCATCCGCCCGGCGTGGTCCTCGGCAGCGGGCTCGGCACTGGGCACCGCGTCGGCGTCGGGCGCCGGCTGCCAGCGCTTCTCGCCGAAGAACGTCATGAGCATCACGCGGGTCATGTAGTACGCGGTGATGCCCGCGCCCAGCAGGGCGACGCCGCCGAGGATCCAGCCCTCGGTGCCGCCCTTGGCGAAGGCAGCCTCGATGATCTTGTCCTTGGACCAGAAGCCGGACAGCCCCGGGAAACCGATGATGGCGAGGTAGCCGAGCCCGAAGGTGACGAAGGTGACCGGCATGTACGTCCGCAGGCCGCCGTACTTCCTCATGTCGACCTCGTCGTTCATGCCGTGCATGACCGACCCCGCTCCGAGGAACAGCCCGGCCTTGAAGAAGCCGTGCGTGACCAGGTGCATGATGGCGAAGGCGTATCCGACGGGGCCGAGACCGGCGGCCAGGATCATGTAGCCGATCTGCGACATCGTCGAACCGGCCAGCGCCTTCTTGATGTCGTCCTTGGCGCAACCGACGATCGCACCGAACAGGAGCGTGACCGCGCCGACGACCGTGACCGCCAGCTGCGCGTCGGGGGCGGCGTTGAAGATGGCGCCCGACCTGGTGATGAGGTAGACGCCCGCGGTCACCATCGTCGCCGCGTGGATCAGGGCCGAGACGGGGGTCGGGCCCTCCATCGCGTCACCGAGCCAGGACTGCAGGGGCACCTGCGCGGACTTGCCGCACGCGGCGAGCAGCAGCATCAGCCCGATCGCGGTCAGCATGCCCTCGGAGGTCTCACCGGTGGCCGCGAGCACGGGCCCGAAGGTGAAGGTGCCGAAGGTGGTGAACATCAGCATGATGGCGATGGACAGGCCCATGTCGCCGACCCGGTTGACCAGGAAGGCCTTCTTCGCGGCTGTGGCCGCGCTGGGCTTGTGCTGCCAGAAGCCGATCAGCAGGAACGAGGCGAGACCGACGCCCTCCCAGCCGAAGTACAGCAGCAGGTAGTTGTCGGCGAGGACGAGCAGCAGCATCGCCGCGAGGAAGAGGTTGAGGTAGCCGAAGAAGCGGCGCCTGCGCTCGTCGTGCTCCATGTACCCGATGGAGTAGACGTGGATGAGCGTGCCGACTCCGGTGATGAGCAGGACGAACGTCATCGACAGCTGGTCGAGCTGGAAGGCGATGTCCGCCCGGAAGCTCTCGACCGGCACCCAGCTGAACAGGTGCTGGTGCAGGGCCCGTTCCTCGGTGCCCTTGCCGAGCATGTCGAAGAAGAGCACCGCGCCGATGACGAAGGACGCGGCGGCGAGCAGCGTGCCGAGCCAGTGCCCGGCCCGGTCCAGCCGTCGGCCGCCGCACAGCAGGACGGCCGCTCCCAGCAGTGGCGCCGCGACGAGCAGCGCGATCAGGTTCTCTGTTTCCACGGTTCCAGCGACCCCTTACAGCTTCATCAGGCTGGCGTCGTCGACCGAGGCCGAGTGGCGGGCACGGAACAGCGACACGATGATCGCGAGTCCGACCACGACCTCCGCGGCGGCGACGACCATCGTGAAGAAGGCGATGATCTGGCCGTCGAGATTGCCGTGCATACGGGAGAAGGCGACGAACGCGAGGTTGCAGGCGTTGAGCATCAGCTCGACGCACATGAAGACGACGATCGCGTTCCGCCGGATCAGCACCCCGGCCGCGCCGATGGTGAACAACAGGGCGGCCAGGTACAGGTAGTTGACCGGATTCATTGCGCGTTCTCCTCCTCCCGCCGGGGCGTCCTCGGCTCCGCCGGGTGGCGGCCCAGACGCTCTTCGGCGCGCTGCTCCAGCGCCTTCAGATCCTCGATCGCCTCCGTTGACACGTCGCGGATCTGCCCGCGGGCCCGCAGCGTCTTGCTGACGGTGAGCTCGGACGGTGTGCCGTCCGGCAGCAGGCCGGCGATGTCCACGGCGTTGTGCCGGGCGTAGACACCGGGCGCGGGCAGCGGCGGCAGGTGCCTGCCCTCGCGTACGCGCTGCTGGGACAGCTCCCGCTGGGTGCGGGCCGGCTCGGTGCGCTCCCGGTGCGTCAGCACCATCGCGCCGACCGCGGCCGTGATCAGCAGCGCACCGGTGATCTCGAAGGCGAAGACGTACTTGCTGAAGATGAGCGCCGCGAGGCCCTGGACATTGCCACCGGCGTTCGCCGTGCCCAGGCCGTCGAAGGTCGTCAGCGAGGCGCTGCCGATGCCGGCGGCGAGGAGGATCCCGAAGCCGAGTCCGCAGGCTGCGGCCCACCAGCGCTGGCCCTTGATGGTCTCCTTGAGGGAGTCGGCGGCGGTGACGCCGACCAGCATGACCACGAAGAGGAACAGCATCATGATCGCGCCGGTGTAGACGACGATCTGGACGACGCCGAGGAAGTACGCGCCGTTGGCGAGGTAGAAGACCGCCAGGATGATCATGGTTCCGGCGAGGCACAGCGCGCTGTGCACGGCCTTCCTCATCAGGACGGTGCACAGCGCGCCGACGACGGCGATGGTGCCGAGCACCCAGAACTGGACGGCCTCGCCCATGGAGGTCGCGGTGGCCGCGAGCGTGGTGACGCCGGCGAGCGTGCTCATGCCCCGACCACCTTCCCCGAAGCGGGCTCGCCCTCACCGAAGTCCGACGCGGCCTCCTGCGGGACGGCGCCCTCGGGCCGCTCGCCCTTGCCGGCCGCCGGCTGCGGGACCGTGCCGGGCGCGGCCTCGGTGACCAGGCCCCGGTAGTAGTCCTGCTCGGTCATGCCCGGGAAGATGGCGTGGGGCGCCTCGACCATGCCCTCCTCCAGGCCCGCGAGGAGCTGCTCCTTCGTGTAGATCAGGTTCTCGCGGGAGCTGTCGGCCAGCTCGAACTCGTTCGTCATGGTCAGCGCCCGGGTCGGGCAGGCCTCGACGCACAAGCCGCACAGGATGCAGCGGGCGTAGTTGATCTGGTAGACGCGGCCGTACCGCTCGCCCGGCGAGTACCGCTCCTCGTCGGTGTTGTCCGCGCCCTCCACATAGATGGCGTCGGCCGGGCAGGCCCAGGCGCACAGCTCGCAGCCGACGCACTTCTCCAGGCCGTCCGGGTGCCGGTTGAGCTGGTGCCGTCCGTGGAAGCGCGGCGCCGTCGTCTTCCGCTGCTCCGGGTACTGCTCCGTCAGCCGCTTCTTGAACATGGCCTTGAAGGTCACGCCGAAGCCGGCGACCGGATTCTGGAAGTTGCTGTCAGACACCGTCAGCCTCCTTTCGCTCACTCACAGTGTCGGGCCCACCACTGACAATCAGCTCGCGCGAGTGGCGCGGACGCCGTCGGGGCACCGGGGGCAGCGTCTGCCCGGGCAGCGGCGGTACGGGGAAGCCGCCGGCCATCGGGTCGAACTCGGCGGGCGGTTCGGCCTCCTGCTCGGCCCGCTTGGCCTTCTTGTCGCGGAAGGCGTCGGCGACGAAGGAGAGCAGCAGGACCGCGATCACCGCGCCCGCGACGTACAGCACGATCTGCTGGAAGTCGTAGTTCTCGTTGCGCAGCGCGCGCACGGTCGCGACCAGCATCAGCCAGACGACCGAGACCGGGATGAGGACCTTCCAGCCGAGCTTCATCAGCTGGTCGTAGCGGACGCGGGGCAGCGTGCCGCGCAGCCAGATGAAGAAGAACAGCAGCAGCTGGACCTTGACGACGAACCAGAGCAGCGGCCACCAGCCGTGGTTCGCGCCCTCCCAGAAGGTGGAGATCGGATACGGGGCCCGCCAGCCGCCGAGGAAGAGGGTCACGGACACCGCCGAGACGGTCACCATGTTCACGTACTCGGCCAGCATGAACATCGCGAACTTGATGGAGCTGTACTCGGTGTTGAAGCCGCCGACCAGGTCGCCCTCGGACTCCGGCATGTCGAACGGGGCGCGGTTGGTCTCGCCGACCATGGTGACGACGTAGATGATGAACGACACCGGCAGCAGGATGATGTACCAGCGGTCCGCCTGCGCCTCCACGATCGCGGAGGTCGACATCGACCCGGAGTACAGGAAGACGGACGCGAAGGCGGCGCCCATCGCGATCTCGTAGCTGATCATCTGCGCGCAGGAGCGCAGACCGCCGAGCAGCGGGTACGTCGAGCCGGACGACCAGCCCGCCAGCACGATGCCGTAGATGCCGACGGAGGCGACGGCGAGGATGTAGAGCATCGCGATCGGGAGGTCGGTCAGCTGCATCGTGGTGCGCTGCCCGAAGATCGAGACCTCGTTCCCGGCCGGGCCGAACGGGATGACCGCGATGGCCATGAACGCGGGGATCGCGGCGATGATCGGAGCGAGGACGTACACGACCTTGTCCGCCCGCTTGACGACCACGTCCTCCTTCAGCATCAGCTTGATGCCGTCCGCGAGGGACTGGAGGAGGCCCCAGGGACCGTGCCGGTTGGGGCCGATGCGCAGCTGCATCCAGGCGACGACCTTGCGCTCCCACACGATGGAGAACAGCACGGTGACCATCAGGAAGGCGAAGCAGAAGACCGCCTTGATCGCGACGAGCCACCAGGGGTCCCGGCCGAACATGGAGAGGTCTTCCGCGGCCAGGGTGTACGAGGTGTACGGGATCATGCCTCCACCTCCGTGAGGCCTGCGGGGGCCGGGGTCGCGGGGGCGATACGGACCAGGTGGCCCGGTGTCGCGCCCGTCGCCGACAGGACACCGCCGGGGGTCGAGTTGAGCGGCAGCCACACCACGCGGTCGGCCATCGGCGTCACGCGCAGCGGGAGTTCGACGGAGCCGGAGGGGCCCGTCACCGACAGGACGTCACCGTCCTTGAGGCCGGTCTCCGCCGCGGTGGCCGCCGAGAGACGGGCGACCGAGGCGTGCCGGGTGCCGGCCAGGGCCTCGTCGCCCTCCTGGAGGACACCCAGGTCCAGCAGCATCCGGTGGCTCGCGAGGACCGCCTCGCCCTCACCCGCGCGGGGCAGCGGCCGGGCCGTCTCGGCCGGGTCGGCCGCCCGCGTACCGTCCCACGCGCCGAGCCGGTCCAGCTCACGCCGTACGGAGTGCACGTCCGGCAGCGCGAAGTGACCGTCTCCGCCGGCGCCTTTGGCGCGGGCGAGGGTGTCGGCCAGCATGTGCAGCACCCGCGCGTCCGCCGGGGCGAGCGTCCGGGTCATGTGCTGCGGCTTCAGCGCGGCCTCGAACATCCGGGCCCTGCCCTCCCAGTTGAGGAAGGTGCCGGACTTCTCCGCGACGGCCGCCACCGGGAAGACCACGTCCGCCCGCTCGGTGACCTCGCTCGGCCGCAGCTCCAGCGACACGACGAACGCCGCGTCGAGGGCCTCACGCGCGCGCGGCGGGTCCGGCAGGTCCACGACCTCCACGCCCGCGACGACCAGCGCGCCCAGCTCACCGGTGGCCGCGGCCTCCAGGATCTGACCGGTGTCGCGGCCGTAGCGGTGCGGCAGCTGACGTACGCCCCAGGCGGCGGCGACCTCCTCACGCGCGCGTGGATCGGTCGCGGGACGCCCGCCCGGCAGCAGCGACGGCAGCGCGCCCACCCAGGCCGCGCCGCGCTCACCGGCCCGGCGCGGGATCCACACCAGCTCCGCCCCGGTCGCCGTCGCCGCCCGGACGGCGGCGGTCAGCGCACCCGGCACACCGGCCAGCCGCTCACCGACCACGATCACGGCGCCGGGCTTCCGCAGCGCCTGGGCGGCGGCGGTCCCGTCGGCGTCCAGCCCCGCGCCGGAGGCGAGCGCGTCGAGCCACTCGGTCTCCGTCCCCGGAGCCGCCGGCAGCAGCGTCCCGCCCGCCTTCTCCAGGCCCCGGGTCGTGTGCGACGCCAGCGCGAACGTCCGCTGGCCCCGCTTGCGCCACGCCTTGCGCAGCCGCAGGAAGACGCCCGGCGCCTCCTCCTCCGCCTCCAGCCCGGCCAGCAGCACCGCCGGGGCCTTCTCCAGGGAGGTGTACGTGACTCCGGCGCCGTCCAGGTCCCGGCCGTGCCCGGCGACGCGGGCGGCCAGGAAGTCGGCCTCCTCGCTGCTGTGCACGCGCGCGCGGAAGTCGACGTCGTTCGTGTCGAGGGCGACGCGGGCGAACTTGGCGTACGCGTAGGAATCCTCGACGGTCAGCCGGCCGCCGGTGAGGACACCGGTGCGCCCTCTCACCAGGCCGCGCGCCGCGGCCTCCAGCGCCTCCG
The DNA here is from genome assembly GCF_040612535.1 of Streptomyces sp. NPDC006368. Lineage (NCBI taxonomy): Bacteria > Bacillati > Actinomycetota > Actinomycetes > Kitasatosporales > Streptomycetaceae > Streptomyces > Streptomyces sp. NPDC006368. The sequence continues at coordinate 79,725 of NZ_JBEXQK010000001.1, read as the reverse complement.
GCCAGGACGCGGGCTCCAGCCGGCCCGTCTCGGCGCTGCGCACCAGCGGGGTGGTGAGCCGGTCACGCTGCTGCGCGTACCGGAACGCGAACCGCCCCTTGTCGCACAGCCACTCCTCGTTGACCTCCGGGTCGTTCATCGCGAGCCGCCGCATGACCTTGCCGCGCCGGTGGTCGGTGCGCGTCGCGCAGCCGCCCGCGCAGTGCTCGCACACGCTCGGCGACGACACCAGGTCGAAGGGGCGGGAGCGGAACCGGTACGCGGCCGAGGTCAGCGCACCCACCGGGCAGATCTGGATGGTGTTGCCGGAGAAGTACGACTCGAAGGGGTCACCCTCGCCGGTACCGACCTGCTGGAGCGCGCCGCGCTCGATCAGCTCGATCATCGGGTCGCCCGCGACCTGGTTGGAGAACCGGGTGCAGCGCGCGCACAGCACGCACCGCTCGCGGTCGAGCAGCACCTGGGTGGAGATCGGCACGGGCTTCTCGTACGTCCGCTTCTGCCCGTCGAAGCGGCTGTCGGCCTGCCCGTGCGACATGGCCTGGTTCTGCAGGGGGCACTCGCCGCCCTTGTCGCAGACCGGGCAGTCCAGCGGGTGGTTGATGAGCAGCAGCTCCATCACGCCCACCTGCGCCTTCTCGGCGACGGGCGAGGTCAGCTGGGTCCGGACGACCATGCCGTCGGTGCAGGTGATGGTGCAGGACGCCATCGGCTTGCGCTGGCCCTCCACCTCGACGATGCACTGCCGGCAGGCGCCGGCCGGGTCGAGGAGCGGGTGGTCGCAGAACCGGGGGATCTCGATGCCGAGCTGCTCGGCGGCGCGGATGACGAGCGTCCCCTTGGGGACGGAGATCTCGATGCCGTCGATGGTCAGCGTGACCAGGTCTTCCGGCGGGACGGCGGCGCTGCCGCCCCCGGCGGGGGCCGACGCGGTGACGGTCATGCGTTCACCTCCTCGTGGTTGTCCGCCCAGGCGGTCGACTTGGCCGGGTCGAAGGGGCAGCCCTTGCCCGTGATGTGCTGCTCGTACTCCTCGCGGAAGTACTTCAGCGAGGAGAAGATCGGCGAGGCGGCGCCGTCGCCGAGGGCGCAGAACGACTTGCCGTTGATGTTGTCGGCGATGTCGCTGAGCTTGTCGAGGTCGCCCATCACGCCCTTGCCGGCCTCGATGTCGCGGAGCAGCTGCACCAGCCAGTACGTGCCCTCCCGGCACGGCGTGCACTTGCCGCACGACTCGTGGGCGTAGAACTCGGTCCAGCGGGTCACGGCCCGCACGACGCACGTCGTCTCGTCGAAGCACTGGAGCGCCTTGGTGCCGAGCATCGAGCCGGCGGCGCCGACGCCCTCGTAGTCCAGCGGTACGTCGAGGTGTTCGTCCGTGAACATCGGCGTCGACGAGCCACCGGGCGTCCAGAACTTCAGCCGGTGGCCCGGCCGCATGCCGCCGCCCATGTCGAGCAGCTGGCGCAGCGTGATCCCGAGCGGCGCCTCGTACTGGCCGGGCGAGACGACATGTCCGCTGAGCGAGTACAGGGTGAAGCCGGGGGACTTGTCGCTGCCCATCGACTTGAACCAGTCCTTGCCGCGGTTGAGGATCGCGGGAACCGAGGCGATCGACTCGACGTTGTTCACCACAGTGGGGCACGCGTAGAGACCGGCGACCGCGGGGAAGGGGGGACGCAGCCGGGGCTGGCCACGACGGCCTTCGAGCGAGTCGAGCAGCGCGGTCTCCTCACCGCAGATGTACGCGCCCGCACCCGCGTGCACGGTGAGTTCGAGGTCGAGTCCGCTGCCGAGGATGTTCGTGCCGAGGTAGCCCGCCGCGTACGCCTCCCGCACGGCCTCGTGCAGCCGGCGCAGCACCGGCACGACCTCGCCGCGCAGATAGATGAAGGCATGGTTCGACCTGATCGCGTAGCACGCGATCACGATGCCCTCGATGAGGGAATGCGGGTTGGCGAAGAGGAGCGGGATGTCCTTGCAGGTCCCGGGCTCCGATTCGTCGGCGTTGACAACAAGATAGTGCGGCTTTCCGTCTCCCTGGGGGATGAACTGCCACTTCATCCCGGTGGGGAAGCCCGCGCCGCCGCGACCGCGCAGGCCCGAGTCCTTGACGTACGCGATGAGGTCGTCGGGCGTCATCGCGAGGGCCTTCCTCAGCCCCTCGTAGCCCTCGTGCCGCTTGTACGTGTCGAGCGTCCAGGAGCCGGGCTGGTCCCAGAAGGCGGACAGGACCGGCGACAGCAGCTTTTCGGGGCTGGTCCTCTCGGGTGCCAACGTCATCACTCCCCCTCCTCGTTGACCGGGCCCGCCGGGTTGGCGGGGTCGGACGCGGAGGTCCGCTGCGGCGCGTCGTGCGAACTGAGGTGGCCGGAGCCGGGTGTGGGCTCGTCGCGCGGGGCCTCGCCGCGCGGGTGGACCACGCGCGCGCCGGGCGCCGCCTCGCCCTTGGCCAGCTTCAGGCCGATCAGCGAGGCGGGGCCGGCGCCGCCGGATGCCTCGACCGCGCCGGGCCGCTCGTCGGGGAAGCCGGCCAGGATCCGGGCGGTCTCCTTGTAGGTGCACAGGGGAGCGCCGCGGGTCGGTGCGACGGGGCGGCCGGCGCGCAGGTCGTCCACGAGCCGTTTGGCGGTCTCGGGCGTCTGGTTGTCGAAGAACTCCCAGTTGACCATCACGACGGGCGCGAAGTCGCAGGCGGCGTTGCACTCGATGTGTTCGAGGGTGACCTTGCCGTCCTCGGTGGTCTCGTTGTTGCCCACGCCGAGGTGCTGCTTGAGCTCGTCGAAGATGGCGTCGCCTCCCATCACCGCGCACAGGGTGTTGGTGCACACGCCGACCTGGTAGTCGCCGGAGGGCCTGCGCCGGTACATGGAGTAGAAGGTGGCGACGGCGGTGACCTCGGCGGTGGTCAGGCCCAGGGTGTCCGCGCAGTAGCGCATCCCGGTGCGGGAGACGTACCCCTCCTCCGACTGCACCAGGTGCAGCAGCGGCAGCAGCGCGGAGCGGCTGTCCGGGTAGCGGGCGATGATCTCCTCGGCGTCCGCGTCGAGCCGGGCCCGTACATCGGCCGGGTAGTCGGGGGCGGGGAGCTGCGGCATCCCCAAAGAAACATCTGTCACCGGTCGACGCCTCCCATCACGGGGTCGATGGACGCGACGGCGACGATGACGTCGGCGAGCTGGCCGCCCTCGCACATCGCCGCCATGGCCTGCAGGTTGGTGAACGACGGGTCGCGGAAGTGGACCCGGTAGGGGCGGGTGGAGCCGTCGGAGACGACGTGCACGCCGAGCTCGCCCTTGGGTGACTCGACCGCCGTGTAGGTCTGTCCGGCCGGCACGCGGAAGCCCTCGGTGACCAGCTTGAAGTGGTGGATCAGGGCCTCCATGGAGGTGCCCATGATCTTCTTGATGTGGTCGAGGGAGTTGCCGAGGCCGTCCGGGCCGAGCGCGAGCTGCGCGGGCCAGGCGATCTTCTTGTCGGCGACCATCACCGGGCCCGGCTCCAGCCGGTCCAGGCACTGTTCGATGATCCGCAGCGACTGGCGCATCTCCTCCAGCCGGATGAGGAAGCGGCCGTACGCGTCGCAGGTGTCGGCGGTCGGGACGTCGAACTCGTACGTCTCGTAGCCGCAGTACGGGTCGGTCTTGCGCAGGTCGTGCGGGAGTCCGGCCGAGCGGAGGATCGGGCCGGTGGCGCCGAGCGCCATGCAGCCGGCCAGGTCGAGATAGCCGATGTCCTGCATGCGCGCCTTGAAGATCGGGTTGCCGGTGGCGAGCTTGTCGTACTCCGGCAGGTTCTTCTTCATGGTCTTGACGAACTCGCGGAGCTGGTCGATGGCGCCGGGCGGCAGGTCCTGGGCGAGGCCGCCGGGGCGGATGAACGCGTGGTTCATGCGCAGGCCGGTGATCAGTTCGTAGAGGTCGAGGATGAGCTCACGGTCCCGGAAGCCGTAGATCATGATCGTGGTGGCGCCGAGCTCCATGCCGCCGGTGGCGATGCACACCAGGTGGGAGGAGAGCCGGTTGAGCTCCATCAGCAGGACGCGGATGACCGTCGCCCGGTCGGGGATCCGGTCCTCGATGCCGAGGAGCTTCTCCACGCCCAGGCAGTACGCCGCCTCGTTGAAGAACGGCGTCAGGTAATCCATGCGCGTGACGAACGTGGTGCCCTGCGTCCAGGTCCGGTATTCGAGGTTCTTCTCGATGCCGGTGTGGAGGTAGCCGATGCCGCAGCGGGCCTCGGTGACGGTCTCGCCGTCGATCTCCAGGATGAGCCGCAGCACGCCGTGCGTGGACGGGTGCTGGGGGCCCATGTTCACGACGATGCGCTCGTCGTCGGCCTTGGCCGCGGACTGGACGACCTCGTCCCAGTCGCCGCCGGTGACCGTGTAGACGGTGCCCTCGGTGGTCTCGCGGGCGTCGGCCCGAGGAGCATCGGAAAGGTGCGTCCCGGAGGGACCCGACGCGGGGTGGTGGCCGGGAGACGGGTGGGCGTGTGGGGTGGTCACGAGTACGACCTCCGCTGGTCCGGAGCCGGGATCTGGGCGCCCTTGTACTCGACGGGGATGCCGCCGAGGGGGTAGTCCTTGCGCTGCGGGAAGCCCTGCCAGTCGTCCGGCATCATGATCCGGGTGAGGGCGGGGTGGCCGTCGAAGATCAGGCCGAAGAAGTCGTACGTCTCGCGCTCGTGCCAGTCGTTGGTCGGGTAGACCGTGACGAGCGACGGGATGTGCGGATCGGCGTCGGGGGCGGAGACCTCCAGCCGGATGAGCCGGCCGTGGGTGAGCGAGCGCAGGTGGTAGACGGCGTGCAGCTCGCGGCCCTTGTCACCGGGGTGGTGGACGCCGCTCACGCCCGTGCACAGCTCGAAGCGCAGGGCCGGGTCGTCGCGCAGGGTGCGGGCGACGCGGACCAGGTGCTCGCGGTCGATGTGGAAGGTCAGCTCCCCGCGGTCCACGACCGTCTTCTCGATGGCGTTCCCGGGCAGGAGTCCCTGTTCCTCCAGGGCGCCTTCGAGCTCGTCGGCGACCTCGTCGAACCAGCCGCCGTAGGGGCGGGGGGTCGCGCCGGGCAGGCGTACGGAGCGGACGAGGCCGCCGTAGCCGGTGGTGTCGCCGCCGTTGTCGGCGCCGAACATGCCGCGCTGGACCCGGATCTCCTCGCCGTGGTCGCCGCGCTGCCCGGGCAGGTTCTGCGCGCTGAGGTCCTTGTCGGGATTCGGCTGGTCGCTCACAGTGCCGTCTCCTTCTCCCCCAGGGCCGGCGCCTGGGTGGTGCCCGTGTCTGAGCCCGCGCTCGGGGTACGGCCCGCCGGAGGCAGGGGGAGCAGCGGCTCGCCTTCCGTCGTCCTCCGCGGCCCGGCGGCCGCCCCGCCGCGGCAGCGGCGGGTGTACCGGTCGTCGCTCACCTCAGCAGCCCCTTCATCTCGATCGTCGGCAGCGCCTTGAGCGCCGCCTCCTCCGCCTCGCGGGCCGCTTCCCTCGCGTTGACGCCCAGCTTGGAGCCCTGGATCTTCTGGTGGAGCTTGAGAATCGCGTCCATCAGCATCTCCGGACGCGGTGGGCAGCCCGGCAAGTAGATGTCGACGGGCACGATGTGGTCGACGCCCTGCACAATCGCGTAGTTGTTGAACATTCCGCCCGATGACGCACAAACCCCCATGGAGATCACCCACTTCGGGTTCGGCATCTGGTCGTAGACCTGACGCAGGACGGGCGCCATCTTCTGGCTGACCCGGCCGGCCACGATCATCAGGTCGGCCTGGCGCGGTGAGCCGCGGAAGACCTCCATGCCGAAGCGGGCCAGGTCGTAGCGCCCGGCGCCCGTCGTCATCATCTCGATGGCGCAGCAGGCGAGGCCGAAGGTCGCGGGGAAGACGGACGCCTTGCGCACCCAGCCCGCTGCCTGTTCGACCGTCGTGAGCAGAAATCCGCTCGGCAGCTTCTCTTCGAGTCCCATGTCGGTGCCCCTCAGCCCCTTAAGTCCTCAGTCCCATTCCAGGCCGCCGCGCCGCCACACGTACGCGTAGGCGACGAAGACGGTGAGCACGAAGAGCAACATCTCCACGAGCCCGAAAAGCCCCAGGGCGTCGAAGCTGACGGCCCAGGGGTAGAGGAAGACGATCTCGATGTCGAAGACGATGAAGAGCATCGCCGTCAGGTAGTACTTGATGGGGAAGCGACCGCCGCCGGCCGGAGTGGGTGTCGGCTCGATACCGCACTCGTATGCCTCGAGCTTCGCCCTGTTGTACCGCTTTGGACCGATAAGTGTGGCCATGACCACGGAGAAGATCGCAAACCCTGCCCCGAGGGCGCCGAGCACGAGGATGGGCGCGTAGGCATTCACGCTCCTCGCTCCTTCCAGTCGTCCTTGACCGTTGGACCGCACGGGCGTTTCGTCTCGCCGCCTCGCGAAAGATCGTGCACATGTGAGGCAGTTCACAAGCCCGACTGCTTTGCATCCTATGCCTGTCGATCTGTGATCTGCGACACGGGGTGCGACAACGTCTTTGTGATCTCCACCACCTGGCCAAGGATCATGAATTCGGATGAACGCCGATCTTGATACGCGTCGCGTTCGGATGACTACTAGACGTGACGAACCGGCCTGTTACCGCTGGTCGGAGGGGTCGCGCCCTATCAAGGGATGGCACGTACAGGCAAATTCGCTCTGGACTCGCATGGGTGATAGAGGAGCTCACCTCACTCGCCCGAGGGGCCCGCGGGGACCGGAGTGGACGCGTGCGCGCATTCACGATCTTTCGGGCACCGGACCGGCGCCCCCTCCGTGACCTGCGTCACTCCCCTCACACGCTGAGAAAAGCGGGCTTGGCCACGGGCGTGAAGGGGTGGTAGGCGCACCGCAATTCGGACGTTTCGCGGAAAGCCCATGATCACGGGCATGATCACGAGAGTCCGCAATGTCCGTTACGGCGTCAATAAGGGCGCCACGGCAGCGGATTCACACATTCCAGACGCAACTGTGGCGCAAACCACGTTTCTTGAAGGGAACCGTCATGCCCTGATAGCGGTTGTACTCATGTCCCACACCGCTCACATACCCAGCCACCGGAAGCCCCGCCGCAGCTCCTCCAAGCTCGCGCTGCGCGCCGGAGTTGCCGGTGGCGTCCTCAGCACCATCGCGGTGGCCGGTGCCGCCGGTCCGGCCCAGGCCGAGCCGGTGACCGACACCATCGAGATGCCCACGCTCAACGGCGACCTCTCCACGAACCTGTCGAGCGCCGTCGCCGCCTCCGCCGAGGCGACGCAGCAGATCGCCCTCGACACCGAGCTGCAGGCCCTGGAGGACGCGTCGGCCGCCAAGGCCGCGAAGGAAGCCAAGCAGGCCAAGCAGGAGGCCGAGCGCAAGGCGGAGGCCGAGCGCAAGGCGGCGGAGAAGGCCCGCGCCGAGGCCCGGGAGCGCGCCAACCGCACCTCCGAGCGCACCACCCTCTCCGCCTCCGCCTCCGCAACCGTCTCCGACTCCGGCCGGGACTCCGACGAGGGCGGCTCCTACGACTCCGCGCCGGCCACCGGCTCCGCCGCGGCGATCGTCGCCTTCGCCCGCGCCCAGGTCGGCGACGCGTACGTCATGGGCGGCACCGGTCCGAACTCCTGGGACTGCTCCGGTCTCGTCCAGGCCGCCTACCGCCAGGCCGGCATCGACCTGCCGCGCGTCTCGGGCGCCCAGTCGAGCATGGGCACCTCCGTCTCGCTCGACAACCTCCAGCCCGGCGACATCCTCTACTGGGGCAGCCGGAGCAACTCGTACCACGTCGCCATCTACGTGGGCGGCGGCCAGTTCGTCGGCGCGCAGAACCCCGGCACCGGGGTCGTCGAGCGGTCGCTCGACTACGACGCGCCGTCCGGCGCGGTCCGCCTGCTCTGAGACACGGCCACCGGCCGAGGCGCATGCCGTCCGGTACGCGCCACAGGGCCGTCGCTCTCCCGCTCGGGGAGGGAGCGACGGCCCTTCGCCGTGCCGCCCCCGCCCGGCACGGCGTCACCGCGCGGCACGGCCCCGCTGCGGCACCCGTCGGCAGACCCTGAACGGCGAGCCGACCCCGCGATGGTCACGCCCGAACGAGGGCCGGGAACGTGACGACGGACGCCTCGGGGTCGCGTTCGTCGGCGACCGTACGGGCCGGGCCGCCCGCGAGGGAGCCGGGCAGCGCCACGCGGGCGGTCCGCCGCTTCGCCCGGTCCTGCTTGGGCGTACCGGGACCCCCGGCTGCCTCATACGGCCCCCGTCGACGTGCCGGACGGGCCCTCAGGCCTTCGGGGCCACCTTCGTCAGGCCGTTGATGATGCGGTCCATCGCGTCGCCGCCCGTCGGGTCGGTCAGGTTGGCGAGGAGCTTCAGCGTGAACTTCATCAGCATCGGGTGCGTCAGGCCGCGCTGCGTCGCGAGCTTCATGACCTTCGGGTTGCCGATGAGCTTCACGAAGGCGCGGCCGAGCGTGTAGTAGCCGCCGTAGGTGTCCTTGAGGATCTTCGGGTATGCCTGGAGGACGAGTTCCCGCTGGGCCGGGGTCCGGCGGGCGTGTGCCTGGACGATGACGTCGGCGGCGATCTGCCCCGACTCCATGGCGTACGCGATGCCCTCGCCGTTGAACGGGTTGACCAGGCCGCCCGCGTCGCCGACCAGCAGCAGGCCGCGGGTGTAGTGCGGCTGGCGGTTGAAGGCCATCGGGAGCGCGGCGCCGCGGATCGGGCCGGTCATGTTCTCGTCGGTGTAGCCCCACTCCTCCGGCATCGAGGCGCACCAGGCCTTGAGGACCTCCCGCCAGTCCAGCTCCTTGAAGGAGTGGGAGGTGTTGAGGACGCCCAGGCCGACGTTCGAGGTGCCGTCGCCCATGCCGAAGATCCAGCCGTAGCCGGGCAGCAGCCGGTCCTCGCCCGGGCCGCGGCGGTCCCACAGCTCCAGCCAGGACTCCAGGTAGTCGTCCTCGTGGCGGGGTGAGGTGAAGTACGTGCGGACGGCGACCCCCATGGGGCGGTCCTCGCGCCGGTGGAGCCCCATGGCGAGGGACAGGCGCGTGGAGTTGCCGTCGGCGGCGACCACGAGCGGGGCGTGGAAGGTGACCGGCACCTTCTCCTCACCGAGCCTGGCGTGGACGCCGGTGATCCGGCCGGTACGGTCGTCGATGACCGGGGCGCCGACGTTGCAGCGCTCGTAGAGGCGCGCGCCGGCCTTCTGCGCCTGCCGGGCGAGCTGCTCGTCGAAGTCGTCGCGCTTGCGGACCAGTCCGTAGTCCGGGTAGCTGGCCAGCTCAGGCCAGTCCAGCTGGAGGCGCACCCCGCCGCCGATGATCCGCAGGCCCTTGTTGCGCAGCCAGCCCGCCTCTTCGGAGATGTCGATGCCCATCGCGACCAGCTGCTTGGTGGCGCGGGGGGTGAGCCCGTCGCCGCAGACCTTCTCGCGCGGGAAGGCGGTCTTCTCCAGGAGCAGGACGTCGAGGCCCGCCTTGGCGAGGTGGTACGCGGTCGCGGAGCCGGCCGGGCCCGCCCCGACGACGATCACATCCGCGGTGTGTTCGGAGAGGGGCTGCTGCTCGGTCACGGCGGGGTCTCCCGAATACTCGAAATTACGTACCGGACGGCACAGGTCAGGTGCAGTCTAGGGGGGCGCACCGATCAGCCGACCCGAAGGGCCACCCCGATGACCGAACCGCTTCCTGTCGTTCAGTCCGCCGTGCGCCTGCGTGTGCCGACCGACGAGGACGCGTACGCCTGGCACCAGGTCTTCAACGACGTCGAGGTGATGCGGTACGTCGGCGGCCGGCCCGCGGAGCTCTCGCTCTACCAGGAGATGACGGCCCGCCAGCGACGGCACGACGCCGAGCACGGCTTCTGCCTGTGGACCCTGCTCGACGAGAACGGCGAGGTCGTCGGCTTCACCGGCGCGCAGCCGTGGCTGCGGGAGTGGGGCCCGGTGGGTGAGACGGAGATCGGCTGGCGGCTCGCCCGGCCCGCGTGGGGCAGGGGGTACGCGACGTCCGCCGCGCGCACGACGCTGGAACGCCTGCGGGCGGCCGGCGTCCGGCGGGTGGTGGCGATGGTCGAGGAGGGCAACGACCGCTCGGCGTCGGTGGCCCGGCGCCTGGGGATGGAACGGTCGGAGACCTACGCGATCCCGGGCACGGACGCGGTGGCGCACTGCTTCCGGCTGGAGCTGGGCTAGGCGCCCGGTCCCGGACGCGGCGGGGCGGGGCGGGGTGGGCTTGGGGGCGGGGCGGCCCCCGGCCGGATTGGGCCGGGTTCCGCCGTGGAGACGAGCGCCGGGGACATGGGGGGCGGCCGGGTGTCGCCGGGTTCCGGCCGGGCTGCGATCTGGTGGCCGAGGCCGAGCGGCCCGCCCGCCGTGGGCCGCGCGGGCGCGGCCCCGGACGGGAGGTGGCGCGGGGTGGCCAGGTGCGCGGCTACGCCGGCTTCGAGGCGCGGTGGAGGGCCACGACGCCGCCCGTCAGGTTGCGCCAGGCCACCTTCGACCAGCCGGCCTTCTGGAGGAGCCCGGCCAGCGTGGGCTGGTCGGGCCAGGTCTGGATGGACTCGGCGAGGTACACGTACGCGTCCGGGTTGGACGAGACCGCGCGGGCGACCGGCGGCAGCGCGCGCATCAGGTACTCCTCGTACACCGTCCGGAACGGCGCCCACGTCGGGTGCGAGAACTCGCAGATGACGACCCGTCCGCCCGGCTTCGTCACCCGGTACAGCTCGCGCAGCGCCGCGTCGGTGTCCTGGACGTTGCGCAGCCCGAAGGAGATCGTGACCGCGTCGAACACCCCGTCCGCGAACGGCAGCTTCGTCGCGTCACCCGCCGTCAGCGGCAGCCAGGGATGGCGCCGCTTGCCCTCGCTCAGCATGCCGAGCGAGAAGTCGCACGGTACGACGTACGCACCGGCCCGCGTGAACGGCAGCGAGGAGGTGCCGGTGCCCGCCGCCAGGTCCAGGACCTTCTGGCCCGGCCGGGCGTCGACGGCCTTCGCGACCTCCTTGCGCCACCGCCGGTCCTGGCCGAGCGAGAGCACGTCGTTGGTGAGGTCGTAGTTCGCCGCGACGTCGTCGAACATCGAGGCGACTTCGTGCGGCTGCTTGTCCAGGCGTGCTCGGGTCACGGGTGTTCGGCCTCGCTTGTCTCGGATACGGGGCGGTGTGCTGCGTCCGCCATTGTCTCAGCCGCCTCCGTCAGCGGCGCCGATGGACCAGGCGGCCACTCAGCACCGTCGCCACGCAGGTCGAGGCGCCGAGCCGCACGAGTCCGGCCCGGTCCGGTACGTCGAACACAGCGAAGCGGGCGGGGCCGCCCGGCGTCAGCCGCGGCAGCAGGACGAGCGGCACCGGGGAGAACGACGGGGGGCCCGGAAGGACCGCCGGGCGCCGGCCGACGACGAGACCGGCCCGGCGCACCGCGTCCACGGCGGCCCGGCCGCGCAGTTCACCGGCGATGGCGACCGTCCCGTGCGCCAGCATCCGCTGCACCCCGCGCCGCGCGCTGGCACCCCGCCGTGACTCGTCGGCGCGGAAGATGGCCTGCGCGCGTGCCCCGGTGATCGGCTCGGTGCCGAGCGCGTCGGCCTCGCGCGGGTCCGGGTGGTAGGCGCCTTCGAGCAGCTCGGGCCCGTACGGGTTGAGCAGCCCGGGTGTGAGGATGCCGGGCCACCGCCGGGTCCGGGCCTGCGGAAAGGCGGCTGCCAGTTCCTCGTACGGGCCGACGGCGGCGACGTACGCGCCGTCGACGAGGACGGCGGTCTCGGGCGACGCCTCGGCGACGTGGATCGTCTGCACCGGCGCGTCAGTTGGCGCTGAGCAGCTTGAGCTCGGGGTGGGCCGTGCCGCCCTCGATGGCGGTGGAGGAGATGTGCGAGGCGACGCGGTCGTCGACGGGGTCGTTCGCCGGGTCGTCGTGGACGACGATGTGCTCGTACGTCGTCGTCCGCTGCGCCGGGACGCGCCCCGCCTTGCGGATCAGGTCGATGATCTCCAGCCGGTTCGAGCGGTGCCTGGCGCCCGCCGAGGAGACGACGTTCTCCTCCAGCATGATCGAGCCGAGGTCGTCCGCGCCGTAGTGCAGCGACAGCTGGCCGATCTCCTTGCCGGTGGTCAGCCAGGAGCCCTGGATGTGGGCGACGTTGTCGAGGAAGAGCCGCGCGATGGCGATCATGCGGAGGTACTCGAAGAGGGTGGCCTGCGTGCGGCCCTTCAGGTGGTTGTTCTCCGGCTGGTACGTGTACGGGATGAACGCGCGGAAGCCGCCCGTCCGGTCCTGCACGTCGCGGATCATGCGCAGGTGCTCGATGCGCTCGGCGTTCGTCTCGCCCGTGCCCATGAGCATCGTGGACGTGGACTCGACGCCCAGCCCGTGCGCGATCTCCATGATCTCCAGCCACCGCTCGCCGGACTCCTTGAGCGGCGCGATCGCCTTGCGCGGGCGCTCCGGCAGCAGTTCGGCACCGGCGCCCGCGAAGGAGTCGAGGCCGGCGGCGTGGATGCGGGTGATCGCCTCCTCGACGGAGACTCCGGAGATACGGGCCATGTGCTCCACCTCGGACGCGCCGAGGGAGTGGATGACCAGCTGCGGGAACTCCTTCTTGATGGCCGCGAAGTGCTTCTCGTAGTACTCCACGCCGTAGTCCGGGTGGTGCCCGCCCTGGAACATGATCTGGGTGCCACCGAGCTCGACGGTCTCGGCGCAGCGGCGCAGGATGTCGTCCAGGTCCCGGGTCCAGCCCTTGGCGGTGTCCTTCGGGGGCGCGTAGAAGGCGCAGAACTTGCACGCGGTGACGCACACGTTCGTGTAGTTGATGTTGCGCTCGATGATGTACGTCGCGATGTGCTCCGTACCGGCGTAACGCCGCCTCCGCACCGCGTCCGCCGCCGTGCCGAGCGCGTGGAGCGGGGCCGACCGGTAGAGGTCGAGCGCCTCCTCGGAGGTGATCCGCCCACCCTCGGCGGCGCGGTCGAGGACGGACTGAAGGTCGGCCTTCTCGGTCACCGGGTGTCCCTTTCGGCAGGGTTGTGGACGGACCGAACCAGCCTACGCCAGCCACTTTCGCCCCTTGTCGGCAAGGTCGGCCGGTGCGGCCGGTGTGGCTGGTGCGCCCGGTGCGGCGGTTCGGCCGGTACGCCGCCCCGGTCCCGGGGCCCGGTCAGCCCGCGCGTCGCAGCGTGGCCTTCGGGGTGCCCGCCCGCGCCTCGTCCGAGGCGTACGTCAGCTGCTCGCCCTTCAGCGTGAGCGTGACCGTGTGCGCGTCGCCGGTGCACCGGTTGCCGGACTTGCCGCTGGAGGCGCCCCGGGCGACGAGGACGTTCCCGGAGACGCCGCGCAGCACCAGGTCGTCCTCGCAGGCGAAGTTGCCGAGCGCGTCGAACTGGTTGACCGTCCCGATCCTGGCGCCCTTCCGCCCCTCCGTGACGACCACGGTGAACGAGCCCGCCGTCACGTTCCGGCCGAGCAGATTCACCGTGAAGGGGCCCTTCCAGGTCCCGATGAACTCCTTCGGCACGGAGGAGGAGGGCGCCGTGCCCTCCGACGCGTCCCCGGGGGGCCGCGACGCCGCCGCGCCACCGTCCTTCTGGGCGTTGTCACCCCCGGGGAGGAGGTCCAGGAGGACCGCGCCGCCGACCGTCACCGCCGCCAGGGCGCCCGCGACCGCGAGGGCGACCGTGCAGCTGAGCCGCCGGCCCCGGCCCGCCGTCGCCGGCTCCGACGTCGCGCTCACCGAGAGGGAGACCGGCGTACGGGGCGGCGGGACCGCGTCCGCCGTCGGGAGCCGGTCGACGGGCGGGCCGAAGACGCCCCCGGCCGGGGCGCCCGCCGCCGCCCGGGGGCCCGCTCCCGGCCCGGCTCCCGGCCCCGCTCCCGGGCTCACCGCCGGGCTGCTGAACGGCACCGGCCCGGAGCCCGACGGGTCGGCCGCCGCCGGTTCGAGGTCCAGCAGCCGCACCGCCTCCCGGCTCGCCTCCGCCACCAGGGCGCCGGGCAGCCAGCCGTTCGGCCACCAGCGCCGCAGCCCCCTCGGGCGCCAGCCGCCGGGCCACCTCTCCCGGCGTGGGACGGGCGGCCGGGTCCTTGGCCAGGCACGCGGTGACCAGGTCCCGCAGGTCACCGGTGAGGGCACCGCCCAGCTCGGGCTCCTCGTGGACGACCTTGTAGAGGAGGGCGGCCGAGGAGTCACCGGGGAAGGGCGCCTCGCCGGTCGCCGCGTACGCCAGGACCGCGCCCAGCGAGAAGACGTCCGCCGCGCCGGTCACGCTCTCGCCCAGGATCTGTTCGGGCGCCATGTAGCCGGGTGAGCCGACCGACACACCGGTCGACGTGAGCGAGGCGGTGCCCTCCGTCGCGCGGGCGATGCCGAAGTCGATCAGGCGCGGCCCTCCCCCGGCGCCTTCGGCCTGGGCGGAGCCCCCGAGCGCGAGAAGGACGTTCGACGGCTTGACGTCACGGTGGACGAGCCCGTGCCCGTGCACGGCGTCCAGTGCCTCGGCGAGTCCCGCGCCCAGCGCCCGTACCGTGTGCGCGGGCAGCGGGCCGTGCCGGGTGACGGCCAGGGCGAGCGAGGGCCCGCTGACGTACCCGGTCGCGACCCACGGGACGGGCGCCTCCGGGTCGGCGTCCAGCACCGGCACGGTCCACCGCGCCCCGACGCGCCGCACCGACTCCACCTCCCGCCGGAACCGCGCCCGGAACTCCTCGTCCAGCGCGAAGTGCGGGTGCACCACTTTCACTGCGACGGTGCGCCCGCCCTCGCTCCGGGCGAGGTACACGCGGCCCATACCGCCCGCACCGAGCCTGCCGAGCAGCCGGTACGGGCCGATGGCCCTCGGCTCGCCGGCTTCCAGCGGCTGCATGCGCCCGCCCCCGATCCCCGTAGTCGTCGCTCTCAGCAGCGTAGAGGGCGCGCGTGGGCGGGATCACGGGGATCGGCCGGGCAACCGGACGAACCGGACGGGCACTTCGGACATCTAGTACGCCGCCAGTACGTCACAGAAGACACACCTGCCCTGAACGAACCGAACCGGAGTGCCCCTCATGAAGCGCCGCCTGGTCACCGCCGTCGCCCTCGGCTCGCTCGCCGTGCTCACGGGCTGCTCCGACGAGGGCGCGCCGCTCTCCTTCGACGGCCCGACCGCCGCCGCGCCCGCGCCCTCGGAGACGAAAGGGGGAGCGGCGCGGGAACGGGGCGCGAAAACCGTGATGCCGACCGGCCCGAAGGCGGAGTTCACCACCCAGAACACGATCGAGGACGGCACCAGGATCGGTGTGACGACCCTGCACGGCAAGAAGTCGGGCTTCACGGGCAAGGTCTGGGTCTGGGCGCCCCAGCAGTATTTCGACCCGGCGTACGCGCGCAGCGGGTTCCCCGTGCTGATCGCGCTGCCCGGCGGCAACGGCTATCCGAACAATTACTGGATGGGCACCGACCTCAAGCTGCAGAGCAGCATCAGCACGTGGTCCCGGGAGGGCCGCAGCCTTCCCTTCCTCGTCGTGATGCCGGTCCTCAACCCGGACGCCGAGCACTACTACGACGGCAGCGATATCCCGGGGCAGCCGAAAATGGGCACCTGGATGACGGAGGACGTTCCCGATTTCGTCAGGGCGAATTTCCGTACGTTCGCCTCCCGGGACGGCTGGGCGTTCATGGGGTCGTCCTCCGGCGGCTTCGTCGGCCTGAAATCCGTGCTGAAGCACCCGGACAAGTTCAAGGCCGTCATCGCCTCCGGGCCGGACACGGAGCCGGACTCACCGCTGTGGGCGGGGCACGAGAAGGAGCGGCGGGCGAACGACCCCAAGGAGCTGGCCCGGGCGCTCGGCGCGAAGCCGGACTCCGGGGGCGGGGACGTCTATCTGGCGTTCCAGGCGGGCAGCGAGGAATCCGCGCTGGACGACGTCAGGTCCTTCATCGGCACGTACACCAAGGGCCCGGTGAAGACCCGCCTCCAGGTGATCGAGGGCGGCGGGCACAACGCCAGGACCTATGTGAAGGGCATGGGGGACGGCTCGATCCAGTGGATCAGCGCGCACATGCAGGCGCCCATCCCGTCACGCTAGTCACACCCGTCACACCGGTCACGCCAGGCACGCGGTCCGGGGCCGCGCCGAGTCACGCGGTCACACGGTCCGGGGCACGCCGTCAGCCGTCCCGCCTTTATGCCGTCCCGCCGTCACGCCGTCAGCAACTCGACCCGCACGTCCGCCGCGAACCCGGTCGTCGGCCCGGTCCGGCGGGCGAACTCCCGTACCCCGGCGAGCTGGTCGGGCCCGAAACGGAAGTCCAGGGTGGTGAAGTACCTCTCCAGCAGCCGCGCGTCGAAGGTCTCCCAGCGCGCGGCCTGCTCGGCCACCTTGGCGACCTCCTCCAGCGACAGGTCCCGCGAGGCCAGGAACGCCTCGTGCACCTGGCGGGTCATGCGCGGCTCCCGGGCCAGGTAGTCCTTGCGC
Organism: Streptomyces sp. NPDC006368; assembly: GCF_040612535.1. NCBI lineage: Bacteria > Bacillati > Actinomycetota > Actinomycetes > Kitasatosporales > Streptomycetaceae > Streptomyces > Streptomyces sp. NPDC006368. Next base: position 63,287 of record NZ_JBEXQK010000001.1, on the reverse strand, counting down.
ACCGCCCACACCGCGAACACGAACGGCAGCCCCGTCCACTCCTTCCACATCAGCCCCAGGTCATGGACCTCCAGGCCGAGCCTCGGCGCGTCGTGCAGGGAGGCGCGCAGGGCGGCGTCCCCGATCAGCACCGCCGCGTCCGCCTCCTGCATCATCACGCCGAGGTCGGGCGGGCAGGTGTAGTAGTGGGGCGTCACGCCGTACCGCTCGGCGAGCAGCAGCTGCGCCAGGCGCACGGAGGTGCGGGAGGTGGAGCCGAGCGCGACGCGCGCCCCGTCCAGACTCTCCAGCGGGCGCTGCGAGACGATCACGCAGGACATGACCGGTCCGTCGCAGCCGACCGCGAGGTCGGGGAAGGCGACGAGGTCGCCGGCGTGGCGCAGGTACTCGACGAGGGTGATCGGACCGATGTCGAGATCGCCGCGCACCAGTTGCTCGCTGAGCTTCTCCGGGGTGTCCTTCGTGAGCTCCAGGTCGAGAAGCGTTCCGGTGCGCGCCAGGCCCCAGTACAGGGGCAGGCAGTTCAGGAACTGGATGTGCCCGACACGCGGCCGGGTCGCTCGCTGCTGCTGCCCGTGGTGACAGTCGGTTGAATTGTCCACATCGTGAGGCTAGACCCGCGCCGTGCGGCGCGTGTGACGGGGTGGGCGCCACCGGCGCCGAACTCGCGATCGAGATGTTCAAACCTCCGGGTGGGGTGATCTTTACCTCTACCGCTTCCCGGATGGCGCGTGCTAGGCTCGGCGCAAGTTGCAGTTTGGTTTCCCTTGCAGTACAGAGCCTGCGGAGCATGTGACCCGCAGGCTTTTGTAGTTTTCAGACTTGTTTGGCAGGTTCTGGAGCAGGGCAACCCTTTGGCCCATAGGAGGGCTCATGGCTACCGGAACCGTCAAGTGGTTCAACGCTGAAAAGGGCTTCGGCTTCATCGCCCAGGACGGCGGCGGCCCGGATGTCTTCGTCCACTACTCCGCGATCAACGCGTCCGGTTTCCGCTCCCTCGAGGAGAACCAGGTCGTGAACTTCGACGTCACCCAGGGCCCGAAGGGCCCGCAGGCGGAGAACGTCACCCCGGCCTGATTCGGCCCGGGTCGGCGATCGCGCACGACTTAGCAGTACCCAAGGAGTCTTTTCCGTACGTCCCCACGGGCGTACGGAAAAGGCTCCTGCCTTTTTGCCCGGCCGCTGCCGGGACCGGTCGCTCCCGCCTACGATCGAAGGCATGACCGAACGCAAACCGCCCGGCGTCGGCTTCGAGTCATGGGTCGACCGGCAGATCCGCGAGGCGACGGAGCGCGGTGACTTCCGGGAGCTGTCCGGCCTCGGCGAACCCCTCCCCGACGACACCGCCCCGTACGACGAGCTGTGGTGGGTCAAGGGCAAGATGCACCGCGAGGGCGTCGCCCCCGTCCTGCCGCCCGCGCTCGCCCTCCGCAAGGAGGCCGAGGACGCGCGGGAGGCGGCGCGGGGGGCGGCGAGCGAGGCGCAGGTGCGCCGGATCGCCGCCGGGATCAACGAGAAGATCGAGGAAGCCCTCCGCCGGCCGCCGGCGGGCCCGCCGCTGCGGCTCGCACCGTTCGACGAGGAGGAGCTGGTGCGGGAGTGGCGGTCCCGGCGGGGCTCCGGCCATGGCCACGGCACCGGCCACGACTGATACGCGCGTGCTCCCAGGTGCACAGCAGCGGCCCGGGGGCGACGCCGGTCCAGCCGCTCTCCTCACGCGGTTCGCGCAGGGCGGCCTCGCGCGGTTCGCGCAGGGCGGCCTCGCGGGGCGTCTCGCCCGGTTCCAGGCCGCCGCCGGCATGGGCTCGGTGGACGCCGACCTCTTCGTTGTCGTACCGGAAGGGGAAGACGGCGCCGTCGGGGCCGAGGACGGCGGCACGGGCCGCCTGTCGGGGTGTTCGCATGGCGTCACTTCTCCCTGAGCAGATGACGGGCCAGGCCCGCGGTGGCCAGTACGGCGACGAGGCCGGTCACGCCCGGCCAGCCGAGGTGCGGGTACGCGCGGGTCGCGGCCCAGGAGCCGAGGCCGCCGCCGAGGAACGCGCACACCATGTACGCCGTGTTGAGGCGGCTGCGCGCCTCGGGGCGCAGGGCCCAGATGCGGACCTGGTTGGCGACCATGCCGGACTGCATCGCGACGTCGAGCAGCAGGGTGCCCGCCACCAGGGCGGCCAGGCCCACCGCCCCGCCCCGGCCGCCGAGGGCGAGGACGGCGGCCGAGACGAGGACCGCGAGGAAGCAGACGAGGTTGACCGCGTCCGAGCCCCGGCGGTCGACCTGGCGGCCCGCGGCCGGGGTGGCGAGCATCGTGGCGATGTTGACGAGGGCGAGGAGCCCGACGGCCTGCGCGCCCAAGCCGTACGCCGGACCCGTGAGCAGCAGGGCGGCGCCGGTCCACACGGCGGTGAACGCGCCGAACACCGTCGCCTGGTAGAAGCAGGAGCGGCGCAGTTCGGGCTCGGTGCGCAGCAGGCGCAGTGAGGCGGCGAGCAGCGCCGGGTACGGCTGCCGCCCCGCCGGGGGCGCCGTCGTCGGCAGCGTACGGGCCAGGATCGCGGCGATGAGCAGCGAGGCGGCCCCGGCGAGCAGGTACGGGGCGCGCCAGCCCAGCCACTCGCCGAGCGCCCCGCCGACCGCGCGGGACAGGAGCATCCCGCCGATGGACCCGGCCAGCAGGGTGCCGGTGACGGCGCCGCGCCGGTCCTCGCTCACCAGGCCGGCGGCCATGGGCGCGATGAGCGGCGCGACGACGGTCACCACGCCGACCAGCGCGCTCGCCGCGATGAGCGGCGCCGGCCCGGGGGCGCCGCTCGCGGCGAACAGGCTCACGCCGGTGACCCCGAGGAGGGTGACGATCAGCGGGCGGTGCCGGAAGCGGTCGCCGAGCGGTACGAGGAGGAGGATCCCGGCCGCGTACCCGAACTGCGCCGCCGTCACGACGAGGGCGGCCGTGTCCGGCGGAACGCGCAGGCCGGTGGCGATCAGCGGGCTGATGGCCTGCGGGAAGTAGATGTTGCCGACGGCCACCCCGCACGCGACGGCCAGAAGCAGCACCATGGGGCGGCTCAGGACGGCCTGTCTCTCGGTCGGCACCGCACCACGATCGCCCTCGGCCACGCTCCCGCACAAACGGTTTTGCAGGGGACCTCAGGCGTACCGCACCCGGTAGCGCAGGTGCGTGACGTCCTTGCCCTCGGCGAGGGAGATGGGGCCCTCGAACTCGTACGGCGCGCCCTTGAGGTCGGTGAAGAACGGCGTTCCGCCGCCGAGGAGCACCGGTACCAGGTCCACGCCGACCTCGTCGAGGAGCCCGGCGTCCAGGCACTGCTGGGCGATCGTGCCGGCGTTGACCCCGACGTGCTTGCCTTCCCCGGCCAGCTCCCGGGCGAGCGCGACGGCCCGTTCCACGCCCTCCGTGACGAAGTGGAACGGCGCGTCCGGGCGGGGCCAGCCGTCCGGTACGGAGTGGGTGACGACCACGACGGGCACACCCATCGGATGGTTGCCGCCCCACCCCTGCGTCTGGTCGAACAGCTTGCGCCCGACGACCAGGGCGCCCGTCTTCTGGACGATCCGCCGCCAGTGGGTGGCGCTGACGTCGGTGAGCCGGAAGGTCAGCTCCGGGTGCGTGGTCTCGATGGTGACGTCGCCGTTCTCGTACCACTTGAACAGCTTGTCGAAGCCGGTCTCGTCGGGGCCGGAGATGTACCCGTCGAGGGACATGCTGGCGCCGGTGTACACCTTGGTGATCATGCTGGTCTCCTTCGTCGGTCGTGTGAAGGGTGGACCGGCGGCGGGGCCGAAAGTCATCGGTGCGGGGGCGGGTCATGGCGGCGGCCTCGCGGCTTGCGAAGCCGGGCCCCCGGCGTAGCGTGAGTCGTGTCTCGGGGAGCACACCCCAGGGAGCGCACACCATGGTCACCACCGCACCGGCCGCCGCCCTCGACATTCCCCGTACCCTCGTCACGCGGGCCCGCTCCGTGAACGACGCGGAGGTCCGGGCGACGGTGGCCGCGCTGGCCGGGCTGGCTCCCGGCGACTGGGCACGTGACACGGCTTGCGCGGGCTGGACGGTGCGGGACGTCGCCGCGCACGTGGTGGGCCAGTTCGAGGAGTTGCCGCGGCCCTGGCTGATGATCGGCCGCGTCCTGCTCGCCCGCCGGCGACATCCGCGGCTGACCCCTCTCGCGGGGCACAACCAGTGCCAGGTCGACGCCCGGCGCTCCGTACCGCCCGACGACCTGATCGCGCTGTTGCGCCGGTTCGGCCGGCAGGGCGTGCGCGGGGTGGACCGCGTTCCGGCCGGCGTACGGCGGCGGATCCGTCTCAGCCCGCTCTTCCCCGAGTCGAAGGAACTGGCCGAGGACTCCATGGACTATCTGGCCCGGGTCCTGATCGCGCGGGACACCTGGATGCACCGCGTGGACATCTGCGACGCCACCGGTCAGGAGTTCGCCTTCGGCAGCCATGACGGGGAGATCGTCGGCCAGGTGCTGCTGGACCTCGCCCTGCGGTGGAGCGGTCCTCCGGTGCTGCTGGACCTGGGCGGCCCGGTCGGTGGCCGCTGGGCCCTGGGCCGTGGCGCGCCCGCGGTGACCGTCCACGCGGACGCCGTCACGCTGATGCGCCACCTCTCGGGCCGGCCGCCGCGCGGCCCCCTCGACTGCGAGGGCGCGGTGGACGCCGCCGAGGCGGTCCGTGCGGCCCGTGTCGCGTTCTGAGCCGGCGGCACCACGGCCGACCCGCGTACGGCGGTCCGCACGGGCGCGGGCGACCGCCTGTCGACGAACTCCTGACCCACGAGTAACCTCGCCCGGGAGAAACCGAGGACGGACCGGGCAGGGGGACAGGACCATGGCCGACCGCAGTCACCCCCTCGTGCGAAGCGTCACGACGGACGGCCGGATCGTCGCGCTCGGCGCCCCGCTCGCCCTGACGCGCCGTCATTGGGCGGCTGCGCGACGGGCCCTGGTCAACGCGGTCGCGCCCGGCTGCGCCGATACGTGGCCGACGGCCGCCCGACCGCTGCTCACCCGGGAGGCGGGCCGCCGCACGAACTCCCAGGCGCGGAGCGGTCCTCCGGTCGATGTCGCAAGGACCACGGCCCGGCTCACGGACCCCGTCCCGGCCCCGGTGAACGGGCAGGCCGCACGCGGCCGCGGCCGGTCCCCGCTGGGCGCGTGACGCCCGTGAACCTGTTCGCCACCCTCGCGCTCGGCGCCCTGTCCTCCCCCTTCAAGCGCCCCGGCCGCCGCCCCGGCGCCACCGTCCCTGCCCCCGCCCCCACGCTCCGGATCGTGGAGCCGGACCTGCGCGTCGACCCGAACCGCCTGGCCGCGTACGCCCGGATCTGCGGTTTCCCCGGCACGGGGCCGCTGCCGCTCCCGTACCCGCACGTCCTGGCGTTCCCGGCGGCGATGCGGCTGATGGCCGCGCCGGGGTTCCCGCTGCCGCTGCCCGGGCTCGTCCACACCTGGATCGAGGTGACCGGGCACCACCCCCTGCTCCCCGGTGACCGCCCCGAACTGACGGTGTATGTCGCCGGCATGGCCCCGCACCGGCGCGGCACCGAGGCGACGGTCGTCACCGAGGCGCGGCTGGCGGGCGAGCTGGTCTGGGCTTCGCGCAGCGGGTACCTGGCCCGGCACCGTACGAACGCGGGCACGGAACCGGACCCGGACCCGGGCGCCGCGGAAACGGACCCGCGCGCCCCGGTAACGGACCCGGACCCGGAAGCGAACGCGGGCCCGGTCACCGCCCCCGGCCCGGTCACCGCCGCCGGCCCGGACGAGCGCCCGCACATCCCGCCACCGCCCGCCCGCGCCCAGTGGCTCCTGCCCGCCGACCTCGGCCGCCGCTACGGCGCCGCCTCCGGCGACCGCAACCCCATCCACCTGCACCCGCTCACCGCGCGGGTCTTCGGTTTCCCCCGGCCCATCGCCCACGGCATGTGGACGTTCGCCCGCTGCCTCGCCGAGTGGGAGCCCCTGGCGAGCGCCCGCGTCCGCGCCGACTTCCGGGCGCCCGTACCGCTCCCCGGCACCGTCACGTACGCCGCCGACCCCCCTGAAGGAACGTTTCAGCTGCGTACCGGCGAGACGGTCCACCTCACCGGGACGGTGACCAGCGCTGCCCGTCCATGAGGTTGCCGAGCCCCGTCCAGGCGAAGTTCATCAGGGTCGCCGCCGCCTCTTTCGCACTGACGCCCGGTGTCTCGTTCGCCCATCCGGCGAGCGACTCGGCCGCGCCGACGAGCGCCTGGGCGAGGCCCGCCACATCCCGCTGCCCGAACTCCGGTTCCTGCCGCGCCTCGCGTGACGCCGCACCGATCAGCTCGGTGACGAACGCCGTGATCTCGTCGCGCATCGCCGCCACCTCCCCGGCGAACGGCTCCCCGTGCGTCCGCGCCTGCCGGTGCAGCACCGACCAGCCGTCGGGGTTCTCGGCGGTGTGCGTGAAGAACGCCGTGAGCCCCGCCCACAGTTGCTCGTCGGCCGGCGGACCGGGCCGTACCGCGCCGCGGACGGCCGCGACCAGCGCGGCGGCCTCCCGCCGGATGCACGCGGTGAACAGGTCCTCCTTGGAGTTCAGGTACAGGTACACCAACGGCTTGGACACGCCCGCCAGTTCCGCGATCTCGTCCATGGACGCCGCGCGGTAGCCCCGCTGCCCGAAGGTCCGTACGGCCGCGTCCATCATCTGCTGCTCGCGCACGGCCCGCGGCATCCGCTTCGCCCTGGCTCCCGCACCCGTGCTCTTCACGGCCCCTACCTCCCACCTTTCGGTAGCGCACAGCCTAAGTGCCCCCGGTCCGGCAGCGGACCAGGGGCACTTGGGGGCGGCGGCGGTGCTACGCGGCGACCGGCACGGAGACCTTCCGCTCGGCCTCGCGCGCGTCGTACTCGTCGACCGGGGACGACGGGGCCGCGTTGTACGCGTCCAGGTCCAGGATCTTCTCGCGGGCGGCGACGACGACCGGGACGAGCGCCTGGCCGGCGACGTTCGTGGCCGTACGCACCATGTCCAGGATCGGGTCGATCGCCATCAGCAGGCCGACGCCCTCCAGGGGCAGGCCCAGCGTGGAGAGGGTCAGCGTCAGCATCACCGTCGCACCGGTCAGACCGGCGGTGGCGGCGGAGCCGATGACCGACACGAAGGCGATCAGCAGGTAGTCGCCGATGCCCAGCTGCACGTCGAAGATCTGCGCGATGAAGATCGCGGCGAGGGCCGGGTAGATCGCGGCGCAGCCGTCCATCTTGGTGGTGGCGCCGAACGGGACGGCGAAGGAGGTGTACTCCTTCGGCACGCCGAGACGCTCGGTGACCTTGACCGTGACCGGCATGGTGCCGACGGACGAGCGGGAGACGAACGCCAGCTGGATGGCGGGCCAGGCGACCTTGAAGAACTGAACGGGGTTCACCTTGGCGACGGTCGCCAGCAGCAGCGGGTAGACGCCGAACAGGACCAGCGCGCAGCCGATGTAGATGTCGGCGGTGAAGGTGGCGTACTTGCCGATCAGGTCCCAGCCGTAGTCGGCGATGGCGTAGCCGATGAGGCCGACGGTGCCGATCGGGGCGAGGCGGATGACCCACCACAGGGCCTTCTGCAACAGCTCCAGCACGGCCTCGCTGAGGGTGAGGATCGGCTGCGCCTTGTCGCCCAGCTTGAGGGCGGCGATGCCAGCGACGGCGGCCATGAAGACGATCTGGAGGACGTTCAGCTCGGTGAACGGCGTGATGACGTCCGTCGGGATGATGCCGGTGAGGAAGTCGAGCCAGGAGCCGGCCTTCTCGGGCGCCTTGCCGTCCTTCGGGGTCAGGCCGGTTCCGGCGCCCGGGTTGGTGAGCAGGCCGATCGCGAGGCCGATGGCGACGGCGATCAGCGACGTGATCATGAACCAGAGCAGGGTGTGGGCGGCCAGCCGGGCGGCGTTGTTGACCTTCCGCAGGTTGGTGATGGACACCAGGATGGCGAAGAAGACGAGCGGGGCGACCGCCAGCTTCAGCAACTGGACGAAGATGTGGCCGACCTGGTCGAGCGTGGTGTACAGCCACTGCACGTCGTGGGCGCGGGTGACCCAGCCGAGGAGGACGCCGAGGACCAGACCGGCGACGATCTGGGCCCAGAAGGGGACCTTGGGTATGCGGCGGGTGGGGTTCTCGGTGCTCGCGGACGCGGACACGGACACACTCCAGTAGGGCGTATCGGGGAATACGGGACGGGGGTGCGGCGCACGCGCGCTACAGGCGGCGCCGCTGCATGATGCCGGGTCAGACCTCGCGGCAACAGACCGCGGACATACAGCGGCACAGGTCGACATGCAGGCGCGCCACGAGCGGGGGGCTCATGGCTTCACGGGGGCGCACAGCTGTCTTCACATCGAACACGTTAACACTTGTACTTTGAGATCCTCAAAGCAGTTCTTTGGGACACGGGCCCCGGGAGGCCTCCCGGACGGGCCCGGGAACGCCAACACCCCCGTGCGAAGCGCGGCTTCGGCACGGGGGCGCGGCGGATACGTGGGCTACGTCACTCGACGCCGCCGGGGCGGTCACCGGACGGCGGTGTCCTCCTGGGACCGGTTGGCCTCCAGCCGCGCCTTCGCGCTGTCGACCTTCTCGACGATCCGGGCGGACATCGCGTCACGCTGCTTGCGCAGCAGGACGAAGCTGAGCGGCGCCGAGATCACGATCGCGAGCAGCAGCACCCACAGCAGGTTGGAGTCGCCCAGACCGCGCGGCAGCACCCCCACGTACACCAGTCCCCATAGGGCGAGGAAGCAGCCGGCGAAGATGCCGAAGCGCATGAGGGTGTACCGGATCGTGGCGCTCGTCCTGGCAGAAGCGGACACGGCGGGACCTTCTTCCTACTCGCTTGCTTGCCCCTCAAGTGAAGCACGCGCCGGATGGATCATTTCAGCGGGTGAGCGGCAGATACATGATGACGTCGTCACGGTCGTCCCCCTCGGCGACGCGGATCGCGTCGGGTACGCGCCCGACCTCCTTGTAGCCGCACGAGGCGTAGAACGCTTCGAGCCCGTGGCCGCCGCGGCAGGTGAGCCGTATCGCCTCGATGCCGTCGAAGCCGCGCACGGCCGTCTCGGTCGCGGCCAGCAGGTCCCGCCCGTACCCCTTGCCCTGGTGCCGGGGGTGCACCATCACCGTGTACAGCCACACCCAGTGCTTCATCAGCCGGTGCGCGTTGTACGCGATGAACGCCGTCGCGGCGACGGCGCCCTCCTCGTCGTAGCCGACCACGGCCCGCATGCGTCCCTCGGCCAGGGCGGTGAGGTGCTTGAGCAGTTCGGGCCGGACGTCGTCGGCGGTCACGGGCGGTACGAAGCCGACGGCGCCGCCCGCGTTGGAGACGTCCGTCCACAGGGCGAGGATGCCGTCGCGCGCTGCGGGGTCGATCGGCGGGGCGAGTTGGAAGGTCAGCGGCATGCCGTCGACGATAAACGGCTCAGCTCAGCGCCCGGGCGGCCATCCGCAGGTCGGACACCAGGCCCTCGTACACCGCCTCGCGGTCGTCGGCGCGCAGCACGGCCGACGGGTGGATGGTGGCGAGCAGGCTCTCGCCGCGGTCCTCGTACGGCAGGAGGATGCCGCGCTGCCTGGTCACCCGGAACGACGAGCCGAGCAGCGCCTTCCCGGCGGTCGCGCCGAGCGCGACGATGATCTCGGGGTCCACGAGCCGCACTTCGGCGTCGAGCCACGGCTTGCAGGCGGTCATCTCGCGCAGGCTGGGCGACTTGTGGATACGGCGCTTGCCGCGCTCGGGGACGACCTCGAACTTGAAGTGCTTGACGGCGTTGGTCGTGTACGTGTCGCCGGGGTCGATCCCCGCCTCGTCCAGGGCACGGTCCAGGAGCTTCCCGGCGGGCCCGACGAACGGCGCGCCCTGCCGGTCCTCCTGGTCGCCCGGCTGCTCGCCGACGAGCAGGACGCGGGCGTGGGTGTTGCCGGCCCCGAAGACGGTCCGGGTGGCGTCGCGGTGCAGTGGGCACCCCCGGCACCCGGCGGCGGCCTCCCGCAGCGCCTCGATCCCTCCCCGCGCGGGCAGGAACGGCTCCGCGGTGTACGCGTCCTCCGGCGCTGCCGGGGTACGGCCCGTGCGGCTGACCATGCGCCCCGGGTACCCGCCGGAGGCGCGCGCGAACACGGGGGCCGGGCGGTGGTGGAGCCCCGCCCCCGGTGGGTCAGACGCGCATCGGCTGCGGGGACTCGCGGCGGTCCGGGTCCGGGCCCGGGTACTCGCGGATGATCTCGTAGCGCGTGTTGCGCTCCACCGGGCGGAAGCCGGCGTCCCGGATCAGGTCCAGCAGGTCCTCGCGGCTCAGCTTGTTGGGCGTGCCGTAGTTGTCGGCGTCGTGCGTGATCTTGTACTCGACGACCGAGCCGTCCATGTCGTCCGCGCCGTGCTGGAGTGCGAGCTGCGCGGTCTGCACGCCGTGCATGACCCAGAAGACCTTGACGTGCGGGACGTTGTCGAACAGCAGCCGCGAGACCGCGAAGGTCTTCAGGGCCTCCGCTCCCGTGGCCATCGTCGTCCGCGCCTGCAGGCGGTTGCGGATCTTGCCGTCCTTCATGTCCACGAAGTCGTGCTGGTAGCGCAGCGGGATGAAGACCTGGAAACCGCCGGTCTCGTCCTGGAGCTCACGCAGCCGCAGCACGTGGTCCACGCGGTGGCGGGGCTCCTCGATGTGGCCGTACAGCATCGTGCACGGGGTCTTCAGGCCCTTCTCGTGCGCGAGGCGGTGGATCCGCGACCAGTCCTCCCAGTGGGTGCGGTGGTCCACGATGTGCTGACGGACCTCCCAGTCGAAGATCTCCGCGCCACCGCCGGTCAGCGACTCCAGACCGGCCTCGATCAGCTCGTCGAGGATGTCGGAGGCGGACATCCCGGAGATCGTCTCGAAGTGGTGGATCTCGGTCGCCGTGAAGGCCTTCAGGGAGACGTTCGGCAGCGCCTTCTTCAGCTCGCTCAGGGAGCGCGGGTAGTACCGCCACGGCAGGTTCGGGTGGAGCCCGTTGACGATGTGCAGCTCGGTGAGGCTGTCGTTCTCCATCGCCTTGGCGAGGCGGACGGCCTCCTCGATGCGCATGGTGTACGCGTCCTTCTCGCCCGGCTTGCGCTGGAAGGAGCAGTACGCGCACGACGCGGTGCACACGTTCGTCATGTTGAGGTGCCGGTTGACGTTGAAGTGCACGACGTCGCCGTTCTTGCGCGTGCGCACCTCGTGGGCGAGACCGCCGAGCCAGGCCAGGTCGTCCGACTCGTAGAGGGCGATGCCGTCCTCGCGGGTCAGCCGCTCCCCGGAACGGACCTTCTCCTCCAGCTCGCGCTTGAGCCCCGCGTCCATACGGCCGCCTCCCATACCTGTGTCAATCGGGCTCCCCCACCGTACTCCCCCGTGTTTTCCCGGCGGGGGCGGCCCCGTCGGCGGTCGCGCGTCAGTCCCCCTCGGGCAGATCGCCCACCCGGTTCTCCCACTTCGTCGAGAGCACGATCGTCGTCCGCGTGCGGGAGACGCCCTTGGTGCCCGACAGCCGGCGGATGGTCTTCTCCAGGCCGTCCACGTCCGTGGCGCGCACCTTGAGCATGTACGAGTCGTCGCCCGCGATGAACCAGCAGTCCTCGATCTCGGCCAGGTCCTTCAGCCGGCGCGCGACGTCCTCGTGGTCGGCGGCGTCGGAGAGCGAGATGCCGATCAGCGCCGTGACGCCGAGGCCCAGCGAGGCGGAGTCGACGGTGGCGCGGTAGCCCGTGATGACGCCCGCCGCCTCCAGGCGATTGATGCGGTCGGTGACGGAGGGCCCGGAGAGGCCCACGAGCCGGCCGAGCTCGGCGTACGAGGCCCTGCCGTTCTCCCGCAGGGCCTGGATGAGCTGCCTATCCACGGCGTCCATATGCCTGAAGCCTTCCATTGTCCAGCGAAACCGCGCGTATGAGTGTAGAATCTAAGGCAATGCAGGGTCGACACCCTGCGAATCATTCAATTGAACAAAGACGATCCGTCAGGAGTTGACCCTCATCGTGTACACGATCGAGATGGCCTACGCCCACATGCGCTCCCTGCAGGAGCTGGCCAACCGCTCGCGTGCCCACCAGCCGCAGGCCGCCCGCCGCGCCGACGAGGCCGCCGCCCGCGCCACCTCGCGCCGCGCCCGCAAGCGCTGATCATCACCCCGGGAGCACCCGGTCCGTCCTAGCCCCGCTGGGGTGACCCCCGGCCGAGCTCTCCCTTCCACCGGCGGTACAGCTCGTGCGGCACCTCCGCCGCGTCGAGCACCCGCCCCGCGACGAAGTCCACCAGATCCTGGATGTGCGTCGCGCCCGCGTAGAACGCCGGAGAGGCGGGCAGCACCACGGCGCCCGCCTCGTCCAGCGCCACCAGATGCCTCAGCGTCTGCCCGTTCAGCGGGGTCTCCCGCACCGCCACCACGAGCCTGCGCCGCTCCTTCAGCGTGACGCTCGCCGCCCGCTGCAACAGGTCCTTCGACAGCCCGAGCGCCACCCCGGCCACGCACGCGGTGGACGCGGGCACGATCAGCATCCCCTTGACCGGGTACGACCCCGACGACGGCCCCGCGGCCAGGTCACCGGCCGCCCAGTGCCGTACGTCCGTCACGTCCACCCGGAACGTGCCGGGCTTGCCGTCCGCACCCCGCGCCAGCCACTCCCGCAGGTCCTCCCGCCAGTGCGCGTCGCGGAAGGCGATCCCCGTCTCGTCGAGCAGCGTCAGCCGCGACGCGCGGGACACCACCAGATCCACGCTCTCGCCCGCCGCGAGCAATCCGCGCAGCACGGCGGCGGCGTACGGGGTTCCCGACGCCCCGGACACCCCCACGACCCAGGGAACGCGCTTGCCGACAGTCATACGCCGAGCCTATCCGGCGTCACGGCGCCCGAGGACGCAGGTCAGGACGGTGACCAGGGGGTCAGGCCCCGAACGACGAGATCGAGCAGGGCACACACGAACAGGGCGATGCCGATGAAGCCGTTGACGGTGAAGAACGCCCTGTTCAGGCGGGACAGGTCGTGCGGGCGGACGATCGTGTGCTCGTAGACGAAGGCGACGGCCACGATGGCCAGGCCCGCCCAGAAGAACGCCCCCGCGCCGGTGGCCAGCGCGTACCAGACCAGCAGGGCGGTGGTCACCCCATGGGCACCCCGCGCCCCGTACAGCGCCGCCGGGATGCCGAAGCGGGCCGGGACCGACCTCACCCCGTGTGCGCGATCCGCCTGGACGTCCTGGCAGGCGAAGATCAGGTCGAAGCCGCCGATCCACACGCCGACGGCGAGGCCCAGTATCACCGCGTCCCACGACCAGGCCCCGGTGACCGCGATCCACGCGCCGACCGGGCCCATGGCCTGGGCCAGGCCCAGGATGGCGTGCGGGAAGTTCGTGAACCGCTTCCCGTAGGGATAGACCACCATCGGTACGACCGCGAGCGGCGCGAGCGCCAGGCACAGCGGGTTGAGCAGCGCCGCCGCGCCGAGGAAGACCACGAGTGCCACCAGCGCGCCGGTCCACGCGGACCGCACCGACACGGCGCCGGTGACGATCTCGCGGTTCGCGGTGCGCGGGTTACGGGCGTCGATCTCGCGGTCGATGACGCGGTTGCAGGCCATCGCGAAGGTCCGCAGGCCCACCATCGCGACGGTGACCAGCAGCAGTTCGAACCAGTGGACGCTCCGGTCGGCCCGGAACATCGCGGTGAGCGAGGCGATGTACGCGAAGGGCAGCGCGAAGACCGAGTGCTCGATCATCACCAGGCGCAGGAAGGCCTTCACCTTCCCGGCCGGCCGCGGCGCGGGGCCGGAACCCACGACGCCGTCGGTGGTCGTCATCATCCGAGGCTCCCGAGGAACGCGTCGAGGTCGGCCAGCAGCCCGGTGACGGACACGGGGCCCGTCTCCACGGTCAGCTCCGTCTCGGGGTCGTCGGGCGGGGTGACGCGCGCCGTGAAGGCGTACGCGCCCTCGCAGGCGGGACGGGCCTCCAGGCGCAGCACGGCGCCGCCGTCGACGGTGAACGGCCCGGACGCCGCCGCCAGCTCGGCGCGCAGCCGCTCGGCGAAACCGGCCGGCTCGGAGTCGCGCACACCGGGCAGTTCGAAGCCGTCGCCCTCGCCGTCGGTCTCACAGAGGACCGCCCAGATGTCTCCGGGACCCGCGAACTCCTCGGGCGCCACGCCCGCCTGCTCGGCGGCCAGCCGGACGCCCGGGTCGGCCGGGTCGAGCTCGGGGCGCACCAGGGCCACGTAGTCGGTGTCGGTGCCGATGAAGAGGGCCGGGCCGCCGGGGGCGATGGGGCTCACAGGCCGTACTCCTTCCAGCGGCGGTCCACCAGCGCCGCCGTCGCCGGGTCCGACTCGACCATGTCCGGCCAGCCGCCGTCGCGGGTGTAGCCCTCCTCGGGCCACTTCCTCGTGGCGTCGATGCCCGCCTTGCCGCCCCAGAACTGCTGGTAGGAGGCGTGGTCCAGGTGGTCCACCGGGCCCTCGACGACCGTCAGGTCACGGGCGTAGTCGGTGTTGCCCAGCGCCCGCCACGACACCTCGTGCATGTTGCGGACGTCGCAGTCGGCGTCGACGATCACGATGAGCTTGGTCAGCGACATCATGTGCGCGCCCCAGATGGCGTGCATGACCTTCTGCGCGTGCTTGGGGTACTTCTTCTCGATCGAGACGATCGCGCAGTTGTGGAAACCGCCCGACTCCGGCAGGTGGTAGTCCACGATGTCCGGCACGATGATCTTCAGCAGCGGCAGGAAGAAACGCTCCGTCGCACGGCCGAGCGGACCGTCCTCCGTCGGCGGCCGGCCCACCACGATCGACTGGAGCAGCGGACGCTTGCGCATCGTCACGCAGTCGATCGTCAGCGCGGGGAACGGCTCCTGCGGCGTGTAGAAGCCGGTGTGGTCGCCGAACGGCCCCTCCGGCAGCATCTCGCCGGGCTCCAGCCAGCCCTCCAGGACGACCTCGGCCTGCGCCGGGACCTGGAGCGGCACGGTCTTGCAGTCGACCATCTCGATCCGCTTGCCCTGGAGGAAGCCGGCGAACAGGTACTCGTCGATGTCCTCCGGCAGCGGCGCCGTCGAGGCGTACGTCACGGCCGGCGGCGCCCCGAAGGCGATCGCGACCGGCAGCCGCTCCCCGCGCCGTGCGGCCACCTGGTAGTGGTTGCGGCTGTCCTTGTGGATCTGCCAGTGCATGCCGATCGTGCGCTTGTCGTGGCGCTGGAGCCGGTACAGGCCGAGGTTGCGGATGCCGTTCTCGGGGTGCTTGGTGTGGGTCAGGCCCAGGTTGAAGAAGGACCCGCCGTCCTTGGGCCAGGTGAAGAGGGCCGGGAGCCTGTCGAGGTCCACGTCGTCGCCCCGCACCACGACCTCCTGCACGGGCGCGTCCTTGACCTTCCTCGGCGGCACGTGCGTCATCGCGCCCAGCTTGCCGAACGCCTCCCGCACGCCCACGAAACCGTGCGGCAGCTCGGGCTTGAGCAGCCCGCCGATCTTCGCGCTGATCTCGTCGTACGACTTCAGTCCCAGCGCCTTGAGCAGCCGCCGGTCCGTCCCGAAGACGTTCATCGCGAGCGGCATCGACGAGCCGCGCACGTTCTCGAAGAGCAGCGCCGGACCGCCGGACTTCTGGACCCGGTCGACGATCTCCCCGACCTCCAGATGGGGGTCGACTTCGGCCTTGATGCGCTTGAGGTCGCCTTCGCGCTCCAGCGCCCTGAGCAGCGAGCGGAGATCGTCGTAAGCCATGGCCCCAGTATGTCCGAGCCTGACCCGTCGGCCCGCCCCGGGGGCGGGCGGTCCCCGCCGGGGCTCCGGCGGCCGTGCCGCGCGGCGGCCGTGCGGTGCAGCGGCCGGGATGGCACAGCCGCCACCGGCTACGCTGGCCTTGTCACCAGGGCTGCCGGAACGCGGCCCGCCGATGCTTCCAGGGGGCTGTCCCACATGCTCAGGGCACTGCTGTACATCCTGCCGCTGGCGCTGACGATCTACGCGTTCATCGACTGCCTGAACACCCCCGAGGACGAGGCAAAGCACCTCCCCAAGCTGGCCTGGATCTTCATCATCCTGCTCTTCTGGGTCGTCGGGCCGATCGTCTGGTTCGCCGCCGGGAAGACGCGGCACGCCACGGCGGGTGGCCGCACGCCGTCCGCGTGGCACCGCGCCCACCGCTCGCAGTGGGTGGCGCCGGACGACAACCCGGAGTTCCTGGAGTCGCTGCGCGACGAGGCCGCCTCTGCCGAGGAACGGGACGAGTCGCTCCTGAAGGACTGGGAAGCCGACCTGCGCCGCCGCGAGGAGGAGCTGAAGAAGCGCGAGCAGGACGGCGACGACGACCCGGAGCACGACGGCCCCAAGCAGTAGAAGGCGGCCCGAAGCGGTAAAGGCGCGAAGCAGCAAAAGGCCCGAAGCGGTAACAGGCGCGGCGAGGAAGACGGGCCCTGCCCGAGTCCTAGGTCGCGTCGAAGTCCCGCGCCTCGTACCGGTCGCGCAGCTCCTGCCAGCGCTCGCGGGACCAGGCCGACCAGTCGGCCGGCTTCCCCTCCAGCGCGTCGACCAGGTACGTGAAGTGGTCGTGCCAGCCCGTCAGGCGGTCCAGCCGCACGTCGTCGGTGCCCCGGAACTCGTTGGCGAAGCGCAGCACGGTCGTGTCCGGCGCGCCGCCCGGCTCCAGGTGCAGCCGGATCCGGCCGTGGACGTCGACGGTGTACTCGACGATCCGCTCCACGTCCCACGCGGTGACCGTGCCGGACACCACGGTGTCCGTGTTCGGCCAGCGCAGGGTGACGGCCCCGCCGAGGTGCGCTTCCAGTACCTCGGCGACGGCGAGCCAGCCGCGCAGCCCGCCGGGCGTGGAGACGGCGAGCCAGACTCGCTGCACGGGGTGGTCCAGACCCACCGCGAACCGCACGATGTGCGTGTCGCCGCGGGTCTCGGTCGTGCCGGGAGGGATGGGATCGGCCATGTATCCAGGCTCGCGCGGTCCCCCGCCCGGCGCTACCTCAGACGCCCGCGTAGGAGTGCTTGCTGCTCACGAAGATGTTGACGCCGTAGTAGTTGAAGAGCCAGCAGCCGAAGGCGATGAGCGCGATGTACGCGGCCTTGCGGCCCTTCCAGCCGGCCGTGGCGCGGGCGTGGAGGTACGCGGCGTACGCGACCCAGGTGATGAACGACCACACTTCCTTGGCGTCCCAGCCCCAGTAGCGGCCCCACGCGTCACCGGCCCAGATCGCACCGGCGATGATCGTGAAGGTCCACAGGGGGAACACCGCCGCGTTGACGCGGTACGCGAACTTGTCCAGGCTCGCGGCGGCCGGCAGCCGCTCCAGCACGGAGCGGGCGAAGCCGTTCGGCGTGCCGCCGGCCGCGAGCCTGCTCTCGTACGCGTCGCGGAAGAGGTAGAGCAGGGTGGCGACCGCGCCCAGGTAGAAGACGGCGCCGCAGAAGATCGCCGTGGAGACGTGGATCCACAGCCAGTACGAGTGGAGCGCCGGGACGAGCTGGTCGCTCTCGGTGTAGAGCCAGGTGGTGGCGATGCCGAGGTCGAGCAGGACCGTGGTGACCAGCGGCAGGCCCATCCAGCGGACGTTCTTCCTCGCGACCAGGAAGCCGAGGTACGCGCCGACCGCCACCGTCGAGAAGGTGGTGGAGAACTCGTACATGTTGCCCCAGGGGGCCCGCTGCACCGACATCGCGCGGGTGACCACGCCCGCGGCCTCGACGAGGAAGGCGAGCGTGGTCAGGGAGACCGCGATCCGCCCGTACAGGTCGCCCTGCTCGTCACCGCCCGCGGCGCCGGGGCCGTCCGGTACGTCACGGGCGCCGGCGGCGGCACGCGTGATGACCTTCGGCTGGTCGAGGACGGCGGTGGCGCCGCCCTGGCGCCGGACCTGTACCGCGGGGGCCGCGGTCGCGCTCGTGGTTCCGGTCGTGGTCAGCGCGGCTGCCGTGCGGCCGACCTTGCTGCGGCTGCCCAGGACCCACTCGGCGATGTGCGCCAGGAAGGCGAGGGTGTAGACGGCCATCGAGGAGTAGATGAGCACATTGCTCATCTGCGCCAGGCTCTCGTTGGTCGCGGCGGCGAGATTCACTTCTCAGCCCCTTCGGCAGGTGCTTCATCGGCTACGTCGGGCGCGGTCGGCGCCACGGAATGGAGTAGGGCCGCCAGATCGGCCAGTTCCTCGGGGAGCTTCGCGGACTCGCTCCGCCCCAGCCCCGCCATCTCGACCACGGTCAGCCCCCCGGTGGAGGCGTCACCGCGTACGGCGCGGACCCAGACCCGGCGGCGCTGGATGAACAGCGAGCCGACCAGTCCGGCGATCGCGGCGATCGCGCCCGCGAGGGCGAGTCCGTTGCCGGGCTGCTGCGAGATCTGGAAGCTGGCCCACTCCTTGATCTCCTTCTCGAAGGTGATCGAGCCCGCCCCGTCCGGCAGTGTCATGGTCTCGCCGGGCAGCAGCGACTTCTTGAAGATGTCACCGCTCGCGGTCTTGAACGGCTTCATCTTGCGGGTGTCCAGCTGGTACACGTTCTGCGGCATGCCGCCGTCGACCCGCAGGTCGCCGTGGTAGGCGCTCAGGTTGAGCACGGGGTAGGCCAGCCCGGGGAAGGTGGAGAACATCTGCCCCTTGCCCTTGCCCGCGTACGTCGGGACGAAGAAGGCGGGGAAGCCGAGCTGGTCCCTCTTGCCGTTCCGGTCCCGGTAGCCGTCCATCACCTTGATCACGCCGGTGGAGGTGACGTTGTTGTCGATCGGCAGGAGCGGGACGGCGCCCTTGTAGACCTCGTTGCCCTTGCCGTCGCGGACGGTGACGACCGGCGCGTACCCGTGCGAGATCAGGTAGACCTTCGAGCCGTCGATCTCCAGCGGCTCGTTGACCCGGATGACGCCCTTCTTCTCCGGGCCGCCGGCCTTGGAGTACGTGACGTCCGCCTCGAACGTGCGGGGCGTGCCGCGCTGCGGGCCGCTCGTCTCGTATGTGCCGGTGAAGCTGTTCAGGGTGAAGCTGAACGGCACGAGCTCGTCCGTGCTGAACAGGGGGCCGGACTTGAAGTCGTCGTACTGGGTGAGCGTGTTGGAGAAGCCGTCCTCCTCGACGATCAGCTTGCCGCCCTCGGACTTGAACAGCTGCCCGGCCGCGAAGGCCACCAGCATGACGATGAGCGCGACGTGGAAGAGCAGGTTGCCGACCTCGCGCAGGTAGCCCTTCTCGGCGGCGACGGCGTCTCCCGCCGTGTGGGCCCGGAACCGCCGCTTCTTCAGCAGGGCGAGCGCGGCCTCGCGCACCTCCTCCGGGCCGGCCTCGGTGCGCCACGTCGTGTACACCGGCATGCGGGTCAGCCGGCTGGGCGCGGCGGGCGGGCGCCCGCGCAGCTGGCCGACGAACTGCCAGGTGCGGGGCACGATGCAGCCGATGAGCGAGACGAACAGCAGGATGTAGATCGCCGAGAACCACACCGAGCTGTAGACGTCGAAGAGCTGGAGCCTGTCGTAGATCGGCGCCAGGACGTCGTGCTGCTCCTTGAAGGTGCGCACCTTCAGCTCGTCGGCGCTGTTCTGCGGGATGAGCGAACCGGGGATGGCGCCGAGGGAGAGCAGGAAGAGCAGGATCAGCGCGACCCGCATGGAGGTCAGCTGGCGCCAGAACCAGCGGATCCAGCCGATGACGCCGAGCGTCGGCCCGCCGGCGAGCTCCTCCTTGGGAGCGGTGGAGAGCTGGGCCGTGGCCGCCGCGTCGGCGGCGTCCCGCTGCTGGGACGCCGCCGTCGAAGTCGTCGCCGCCGTCGTCGTCGTCTCAGTCTTGCTCATCGCACTAGATCCCCACCTGGAAGCCTTCGGACCAGCCCTGCATCTCCTGCACCAGGGTGTCCCACGCGCCTGTGAGCAGCAGCAGACCGGTCGCGATCATCATGCCGCCGCCGATCCGCATCACCCACGCATAGTGCCGCTTGACCCACGTGAACGCGCCCAGCGCCTTGCGGAAGGCGACCGCGGCGAGCACGAACGGCAGGCCGAGACCGAGGCAGTACGCGAAGGTCAGCAGTGCCCCGCGGCCCGCGCTGGCCTCGTTGGCGGCGAGGAAGTTGACGGAGGTGAGCGTCGGCCCCAGGCACGGCGTCCAGCCGATGCCGAAGAGCGCGCCGAGCAGCGGCGCGCCGGCCAGGCCCGTCACCGGCCGGCGGTGGAAGCGGTACTCGCGCTGGGTGAACCACGGCATGAGCCCCATGAAGAAGGCGCCCATGAGGATCATGAGCACACCGAGCACGGTGGTGAGCGTCTCGCGGTGCGCCTGGAGGGTCCAGCCGAAGTAGCCGAACAGCGCCCCGCCCGAGACGAAGACGACGGAGAAGCCGAGCACGAACAGGCCCGCCCCGGCGGCCATCCGGCCGCGCCGGGCGTCGGCGAGGTCGGTGCCGGTGACGCCTGTCACGTACGAGAGGTAGCCGGGTACGAGCGGCAGGACGCACGGCGAGAAGAACGAGACCAGGCCTCCGAGCACGGCGATGGGCAGGGCGAGCAGGAGCGCCCCGTTGACGACCGTCTCGTTCATTTACTCGCCGGCCTTCGCGCCGGAGTCCGCGCCGGGTTCGGCGCCCGTCTTCGCGGCAGGCTTCGCGCCGGGCTCGGCAGCGGGCTTGGCGTCGGTCGTCCCGGCGGGCTTGGCGTCGGGCTTGGCGTCGGTCGCCCCGGCGGGCTTCTCGGCCACCAGCGGGTCGATCATCGAGCGCAGCTTCTCCTCGCTCAGCGCCATCAGGGCCCGCGCGGCGATCTTCCCGTCGCGGTCGAGCACGAGGGTGGAGGGGATGGACTGAGGGGGCAGGGTGCCCTTGGGGAAGGCGTTGAGGATGAGTTTGCCGGCCGGGTCGTACAGGCTCGGGTACGCGACCCCGTAGTCCTTCTCGAAGGCGAGGGCGGGCTGCTTGTTGGGGTCGCGGGTGTTGATGCCGACGAACTCCACGCCCTGCGGCTTGAGCTCCTTGGCGACCTTGGCGAAGTGCGTGGCCTCGGCGCGGCACGGCGGGCACCAGGAGCCCCAGACGTTGAGGACGACCACCTTGCCCTTGAGGTCGGCGACGTCGAGCCGCGAGCCGTCGAGCGTCTCGCCCGCCAGGTTGTGGGGAGAGGTGCGCTCGCCCTTGGCGATGGTGGAGATACCGCCGGTGTTGGTGACGAAGTTGGTGTCGCCGCCACCGCCGGACTTTCCGGTGGAGTCGCCGCTGCACGCGGAGAGCGTGAGCGCGGCCGCCAGGACGCCGGTGGCCAGCAGGGTGCCTCGGGGGGCGCGGCTAAGGCTCATGTGAAAAGTTTCGCATGAGCGTTCCGGGGATCTTCCGCGCCCCCCTGGGTGCCCGTAAAGCACCTTGTCAGGAAACGGTGAGGAAGGTCTTCCAGCCACCCGCCGGCGATTGTCCGACCTCCAGCGTACGGAGCTTGGCGATGATCTTGGGGTCCTGGACGTCCAGCCAGTCGACGAACTGCTTGAACGACACCAGCCGGACGTCCTTCTTTCCGGCCATGCCCTTGAGCGCTTCCTCGACGGCGTCCATGTAGATGCCGCCGTTCCACTGCTCGAAGTGGTTGCCGATGAAGAAGGGCGCGCGATTCGATTCGTACGCCCGCCGGAATCCGGCGAGATAGGCGTCGGTGGCCTGCTTCTTCCACTCGGGATAGCGGGACGGCATGCCCTTGGTCGTGTTCTTCGACTGGTTGGCGAGCATGTTGTAGTCCATGGACAGCACTTCGAAGGAGTGTCCGGGGAACGGCACCTGCTGCAGCGGCAGGTCCCAGATGCCCTGGCGTTCGGTGGGCCACTTCTGGTGGCCGCCGGGCGAGCTGGCGTCATAGCGCCAGCCCAGCTTCCTGGCGGTGGGCAGCAGGTTGTCCTGGCCGAGGAGGCAGGGGGTGCGGGCGCCGACGAGCTCCTTGCGGTAGTCGAAGGGCAGCGGGTCGAGGTCGGTCCAGCCGCTGTTGGTCTTCCACTCCGTGACGAATTTCACCGCCTGGTCGATTTCGCTCTGCCAGTCGGCGGGAGTCCACTTCTCGACCGATCCGGAGCCCGCGCAGAAATGTCCGTTGAAGTGGGTGCCGATCTCGTGTCCGTCGAGCCAGGCCTGGCGGACGTACTTCAGGGTCTGCTTGATGTGGTCGTCGGTGAGGTAGCCGATGTCGGAGGCGCCGACGCGGTTGTTCGGCGGGCGGTAGAGGGTTTTCTTCGATTCGGGCAGGAGATACAGCCCGGAGAGGAAGAAGGTCATGGCCGCGCCGTGGTCCTTGGCCAGTTCGAGGAAACGGGGAAAGAGGCCATTGCCGACCTCTCCCGCCCCGTCCCAGGAGAAGATGACGAACTGCGGCGGGGTCTCACCCGGTTCGAGGGGGACGGGCCGCTCGGGCTGGTGGGGCTGCTTTCCGGTGTCGGACGTGGAGCCGTCGCCTATGAGCCGTCCCTGCGGCTTGCCGGGCGGGTTCCCCCGGCCGTCGTCACCGCCGGCCCGGACGGGCCGCTGCGCCCCGGCGTCGCCCTTGCCGCCGCCGTCAGGGCCGCATCCGGCGATTCCGATCGCGGCTGCGGCCCCAACTCCGGCTCCCAGCAATCCCCTTCGGCTGATCCCGCGCATATCGTTCCCATCCGCGCTCGCTTTTCGCCGGAAATGTCTTTCGATCCGGCAATGAGGGAGATGCGGAGAGGAACGCCAGGGTTCCAGGGGCGATCACATAATCTTCTCGGTGATCCGTTGACTACGGCTTCCATGATCCGTTGGCTACCGGTCCCGTGATCCGTTGGCTACGGGCTCCGTACGCCGGCCGGCTACGCGCCGAAAGCCTTCGTCTTCCCCTTCACCGGCTTGGCACCGGCCAGCAGATGCGCCGGCACCAGATCACGGGCCGGTTCGCTGTAACCCACGGAAACGATCCTGTCGCCGTGATAGGTGAAGGACGTCAGGGACGCCAGCGTGCACTGCCGCCGGCGCGGATCGTGCCAGAGCCGGCGCCGCTCGACGAAGCTGCGCACGATCCAGATCGGCAGCTGGTGGCTGACACAGACCGCCTCGTGGCCGCGTGCCGCGTCACGCGCCGCGTTCAGCGCCCCCATCATCCGTACGACCTGGTCGATGTACGGCTCGCCCCAGGAGGGCCGGAACGGGTTGGTCAGGTGCCGCCAGTTCGACGGCCGGCGCAGCGCGCCGTCGCCCACGCCGAAGGTCTTGCCCTCGAAGACGTTCCCGGCCTCGATCAGCCGCTCGTCCGTCACCAGCTCCAGGCCGTGCGACGAAGCGATCGGCTCGGCGGTCTCCTGGGCGCGCTCCAGCGGAGAGGCGACGACGTGCGTGATGTCACGCCCCGCCAGGTGCTCGGCGACCCGGTCGGCCATCTGGCGGCCGAGCTCGGAGAGGTGGTAGCCGGAGCGGCGCCCGTACAGGACGCCGTCCGGGTTGTGCACCTCACCGTGGCGCATCAGGTGAACGACCGTGATGTCACCGTCGTCACGGCTCTTCTGTCCCGTGCTCATGCCGTGGCCTCCGCGGCGGCCCGGGCGGCGCCCGGCAGAGCGGCGGCGATCCGCTCGATCGCGCGCTCGTCGTGGGCGGTGGACACGAACCACGACTCGAAGGCCGACGGCGGCAGGTAGACCCCCTGCGCCAGCATCGAGTGGAAGAACGCGTTGAAGCGGAACGCCTCCTGCTTCTTCGCGTCGTCGTAGTTCACGACCTCGGCGTCCGTGAAGAAGACGGAGAACATGTTGCTCGCCGTCTGCAGCCGGTGGGCGACACCCTCCTTGCCCAGCGCCTCGGAGACCAGGCCCCGGATCTCGCGCGAGACCGCGTCGACCTTCTCGTACGCCGCGTCGTCCAGCAGCCGCAGCTGCGCGAGCCCGGCGGCGGTGGCGATCGGGTTACCGGAGAGGGTGCCCGCCTGGTAGACGGGGCCGGCGGGCGCGAGGTGCGCCATGACGTCGGCACGGCCACCGAACGCCGCGGCCGGGAAGCCGCCGCCCATCACCTTGCCGAACGTCAGCAGGTCGGGGGCCACGCCGTCGACGCCGTACCAGCCGGCCTTCGACGTGCGGAAACCGGTCATGACCTCGTCGGAGATGTACAGCGCGCCGTTCTCGGCGCACAGCTCCTTCAGACCGGCGTTGAACCCGTCGCGCGGCGGGACCACGCCCATGTTGCCGGGCGACGCCTCGGTGATCACGCAGGCGATCTCGCCCGGGTTCGCGGCGAAGGCCTGGCGCACGGCCTCCAGGTCGTTGTACGGCAGGACGATCGTGTCGCCGGCCTGCGCGCCGGTGACACCCGGCGTGTCGGGCAGCCCGAACGTCGCCACGCCCGACCCGGCCGCCGCCAGCAGCGCGTCCACGTGCCCGTGGTAGCAGCCGGCGAACTTGACCACCTTGGCGCGGCCGGTGAAACCACGGGCCAGGCGGATCGCGGACATGGTCGCCTCGGTGCCGGACGACACCAGCCGTACCTGCTCGACCGGCGCGACCCGGTCCACGATCTCCTCGGCGAGCGCGACCTCGCCCTCCCCCGGCGTACCGAAGGACGTACCGCGCGCGACGGCCTCCTGCACGGCGGCGATCACCTCGGGGTGCGCGTGGCCGAGGATCATCGGGCCCCACGAGCAGACGAGGTCGACATATTCGCGCCCGTCCGCGTCCGTGAGGTACGGACCCGTACCGGACACCATGAACCGGGGCGTTCCGCCCACCGCTCGGAAGGCGCGTACGGGAGAGTTCACGCCACCGGGCGTCACCTGGGAAGCGCGGTCGAAAAGCGTCTGTGAGACTGGGGCTTCGTATGAATACGGCACTTTGGTCCTGACCTGCGAGAACGAGTGGACGGGAGGCAATCCGCCGACACGGCCGCCGCATGACGGCGATCGTGTTGACGTCTTACTGACGACCTGGCTGACAACCTTGTTTTACGACGGGGCGCCGGCCCTCCGCGTCTGCGAAACTGGGGCGTCATTGGGAAAGCTCACGGAAACCATGGTGTCAGAGGCCCGGACGTTCTTGCGGACAGGTGTTTCACCGCACGCGCGTGGGGGAGGTCACTGTCACGATGATCGGGTTGCGCGGCGGGGGCCGCGGTACCTAAAAAGCAGTCGGGTGGAGATATGCATCGCGGTGGCGGACTGGGTGAAGGGGCCGGCGATCTGGGTCCTGAGCCCGCCCGGCGGGGGAAGCACCGACGAGAGCGGGACAAACCCCTGGAGAACGGACCCGGCGGCATCCCCGGAGACTTCCCTGACCTCCCCGGCGGCGGGCGGGGGCCCGGCCCGTCCGGGCACGACCCGCGCGGGAGCAGGCCTCTGGGAAGCAGTCCGCTGGGAAGCGCTTCCGTGGGAAGCGGGGGTGGTCGGGGCATGGGCGTGACCTACAAGTACTTCGGCGCGCCCAACGGCGCCACGGCCGCGCGCGTACCGATCTCGATGCGCCCGGAGGAGCTCGGCGGCGACGAGCTCGGCATGGGCGGCATGTTCACCAAGATCAAGCCCGAGACGATAGCGGCGATGGTCCTCACCGGCATCCAGGGCATGCCGCTGCACAAGGTCCCGCCCCTGGAGCTGGTGGTCCTGCACCCGGACTACGCGGTGGTGAAGCTCCCGATGACGGCGGTCGACCCGCTGCGCGGCATCGGCGAGGAGTCGGTGGGCGCGGCGGCCTTCATATGGTCGACGGTCCCCGACCGCGGCGGCCCGCGGGACGCGTTCGACGTGTACCAGCTGCTGCACGAGTGGCAGGACTTCTCGCACCGGTTGCACGAGGCCGGGCACCAGCCGTACTGCCTGGTGTGGCCCTGAGCCACTGAGGCGGGACCGTTCCGGGCGCCCGGGCTTCCGGGCGCCTGGGGGCAGTCTTCCCGGCTTCCGGGCTACGGAGCCCCTGGGGTTCCGTTTTTCTGGACTTCCAGCGCCTTCCCGGCTTTCCCGGCTTTCCCGGCTTTCAGGGTGTTCGGGGCTGTCCCGGCCTTCGGGGGGCCGTCGGGCTTTCGCGCTTTTCGGCCTTCGGGCTTCGGGCTTCGGGCTTCGGGCCTTCGAAGCGTGCTGCCCTGCTGCGTGCCGCGTGCGCCGGACAGGCCTGACGCCCCGCACGCGGGGGCGTACGGGGCGTCGGGGGAGGTACGTGGCGCAGGGGGCCGGGTTGCCCCGTGCCGCAGGCCGGCGGCCGACGGCCGGCGATCGGGTCAGGCGAGCTTCTTCAGCAGCTCGGTGGCGACCGCCGCGGACGACGCCGGGTTCTGGCCGGTGACCAGGTTGCGGTCGACCACGACGTACGGCGCCCACGGCTCCCCTTCCCGGAAGTCCGCACCCGCTGCGACGAGGCGGTCCTGGAGCAGCCACGGGGCCTTGGCGGCGTGCCCGGCGAGAGTCTCCTCGGCGTTGGTGAACCCGGTCAGGCGGTAGTCGGCGAACGGAGACGAGCCGTCCTCCCCCACGGCGGCGAGCAGCGCGGCGGGCCCGTGGCAGACGACGCCGAGCGGCATGCCGGTCCGCAGGGCGAGGGTGATCAGCCTGCCGGAGTCGGCGTTGACGGCCAGGTCCTCCATGGGCCCGTGGCCACCGGGGTAGAACACGGCCGCGTAGTCGTCGAGACGGATGCCCTCGAGCGGAACCGGGTGGTGGAGTTCGGTGACGGACGCGAGGGCGCGGGCGAGCCTGTCGGCGGTCTCCTGGCCGCCGTTGGCCTCGGCGGAGAGGCTGGCCTCGTCCACGGGAGGGACGACGCCGCCGGGCGTGGCGATGACGACTTCGTGGCCCGCGGCCGTGAACGCCTCGTACGGGGCGACGGCCTCCTCGGCCCAGAAGCCGGTCGGGTGCTTGGTGCCGTCGGCGAGCGTCCAGTGGTCGCTGCCGGTCATCACGAAAAGGATCTTCGACATGGGTCGTGCCTCCGGGGTGGGGCGGTCGCTGACTCACTCGACGGTAGGACCTCCAGTCATAGGAATCCAATGACGAACATGATGTCTGCCATACGGGCGCCTATGGCGGGCGGACGTACAGTTCCCCGTGTGAGGCATCCGGATTCCGACGGGACCGCCGCGGCGACACCGCGCCCCTCCCCTCCCCGCTCTTCCTCCCCTTCTCCCTCCTCCGCGCCCGCTGCTGTCCGCCCGACCGGGACCGCGCAGCCGGACCTGAACCTCCTGCGGACCTTCCTCGCCGTGTACCGCTCCGGTTCCTTCACCGCCGCCGCGCACCTGCTGGGCCTGTCCCAGCCCACGGTGACCACGCAGATCCGCGCCTTGGAGCGGCAATCCGGGCGCGAGCTCTTCGAACGACAGCCGCGCGGAGTCACCCCCACCCCGGTGGCGGACGAGCTCGCCGCGCGTATCGCCGCGCCCCTGGACGCCCTCGCGGCCGTGACAGGACAGGCCGGCGGGCCGGGCTCCGCCGAGGGCGCTCCGGCCGAACCCGTCCACCTCGCCGGTCCGGCCGAGCTGTTGTGCGTCCGTGTCCTGCCCGCGTTGGCGCCGCTCGTCACCGACGGGGTGCGGCTGCGCGTCGCCACCGGTCTGACGGAGCCGCTGCTGGACGAGTTGCGCGCCGGCCGCCATGACCTGGTCATCTCCACCGTCCGCCCGCGCGGGCGGACGCTGACCGCCGTGCCCCTGATGGACGAGGAGTTCGTCCTGGTCGCCGCGCCCTCGTGGGCCGAGCGGCTCGCGGGGTGGCCGGCCGATGAGATCCCCGCCGCGCTGCACTCCGTACCCCTGATCACGTACGCCGAGGATCTGCCCATCGCGCGCCGCTACTGGCGCCACGTCTTCGGCAGACGCCTCACCTGCCGGGCCGCCGTCACCGTGCCCGACCTGCGCGGCGTCCTGGCCACGGTCGCGGCGGGCGCCGGCTTCACCGTGCTGCCCCGCTACCTGTGTCTCGACGAGCTCGCCTCGGGTGCGCTCGTACCGCTCCACGTGACCGACGACCCGCCCATCAACACCGGCTACCTCGTCCAGCGCCCCGGGACCTCCGACAACCCCCATGTCGCCCGGGTCCGTGATCACCTGCTCGGACTCGGCCGCACCTGGTGAAGGCCCTTCGGTCGGTGCGTCATGCGGTGAGCCGCAGCCGGGCCGGGGCGTCGGCGACGGTGCGGAAGAAGCGGGACGCCGAGCCTGCCGGCGAGGGCCCTTCGACGGTGTAGGCGTTCTTGTCGTCGTACGTCACGTCGACGATCGGATCCGGTTGTACGGCGCCGAGGGCGTCGTCCGTCGTGTCCTCGCCCGGCCCGAGGTACGGGACGGCCACGGGGGTCAAGGAACCGGCTTCGGCAGGGTCGATGACGTCACCGGCATGGGCGGAGCCGTACACCGCCGCCGGGCGGACCGAGGTGGCGCAAGACCTGTCCCGTGTCGTCCGCGCACTCCCGCACAGCCGCTGCCCTCCGCTTGCGTGGCCGGACTCCGCCCCCACCTCGGAGCCGATGACCACCCCGCACAGGACCGCCTCGGTGGCGGACCCCCGCCCTACAGTGAGGCGCATGACCGTACGGATCGAGGTGTGGTCGGAGCGGGACTTCGACCTGCTGCGCGCAGCCAACGCACCGGAGTTGATGGACTACCTGGGGGGACCGGAGACGGAGGAGCAGTTGGTCAAGCGCCACCAGCGGTACGTCGACCTGAGCGCGGCCCGGGCGGACGAGGGGCGGATGTTCCGGATCGTGCTGTTGCCGGAGGAGGTGCCGGTGGGGGTGATCGGCTTCTGGGAACAGACGTGGAACGGCGCGCGGGTGTACGAGACGGGGTGGACGGTGCTCCCCGGTTTCCAGGGGCGCGGGGTGGCGACGGGCGCGACGGCGCAGGTCATCGAGGAGGCGCGGGCAGCCCGGAAGCACCGGTATCTGCACGCCTTCCCGTCGGTGGACAACGCCGCGTCGAACGCGGTGTGCCGGAAGGCGGGGTTCGAACTGCGCGGCGAGTGCGACCTCGAATACCCGCCGGGGCACCCCCTGCGCAGCAACGACTGGCGCCTGGACCTCCGAGATCCGCTGAGCCGCTCCCTCTGAGCGGGGGTCGGGAGGCGGGAGCCGGTGAGCCGGGGGTCGGGAGCCGGGGGTCGGGAGGCGGGAGCCGGTGAGCCGGGAGCCGGGGGTCGGGACGCCGGAGTCCGGGGAGCCGAGGTCGGCAATCGGGAGCCGGAGTCCGGGACGCCGAGGTCGGCAATCGGGAGCCCGAGTCCGGGACGCCGGGGGCCGGCCGGAAGCCGGGGGGTCGGAAGCCGGGGGCGGTCTCCGGGGCGCCGGTGGGCGCGGTGAAATGACGTGGCCGGGCCGGCGGACCCGGTGGCATGCTGGCGGCGTGAACGGACCGGAGATCCACATCAGCTTCGCCCCCGAGCTGGACCTGTTCGTCCCGGCGTCGCGCCGTGGGGGCCGCACGACCGTGGTCACGGACGGCGCCTCGACGCTCGGGCATGTCGTCGAGTCGCTCGGCGTGCCGCTGACCGAGGCGGGCACGCTGCGGGTGGACGGCCACGCGGTCGCCACCTCGCACATCCCGGCCGACGGCGAGCACGTCGAGGTGCTGGGTCACGAACGCCCTCAGCCGGTCCCCGGTGCGCCGCTCCGGTTCCTGCTCGACGTCCATCTCGGCACGCTGGCACGCCGGTTGCGGTTGCTCGGCGTCGACGCGGCGTACGAGAGCGAGGACATCGGGGACGCGGCGCTGGCGGCCTGGTCGGCGAAGGGGCGGCGCGTGATGCTCTCACGCGACCGGGGTCTGTTGCGCCGCCGCGAGTTGTGGGCCGGGGCGTACGTCTACAGCGACCGGCCGGACGACCAACTGCGCGATGTGCTGGAGCGGTTCGCACCCCCGCTCGCCCCGTGGACGCGCTGCACCGCCTGCAACGGCGAGCTGGCCCACACGGACAAGGACGCCGTGCGCGAGCACCTGGAACAGGGCACGCAGCGGACGTACGACGTCTTCGCCCAGTGCACCGCCTGTCGCAGGGTGTACTGGCGCGGCGCGCACCACGCCCGCCTGGAGGCGATCGTCGAGAGCGCGCTGCGCGAATTCGGCGGCGCGGCGGCTTGAGCCGGCGCCCGGCCGTCCTGCTCCCGCGGCGCGCCGACCTCGCCGCGCCCCTCCTGGGACGATCCCGTCGCCCCGTCACCCCGTCACGGCCGCTCGGCCGTCAGGTACCGCTGAATCGTGGGCGCCAGCCAGGCGATCACCTCTTCCCGGGACATCTCGACGGCGGGCGGGAGGCGCAGCACATAGCGGGCCAGGGCCATGCCCAGAATCTGTGAGGCGGCGAGGGACGCACGGCGCGGGGCGTCAGCCGGGTCCGGGCAGACGCCGGCCGCTATCGGGCCCAGCTGGGCCTTGAACACCGCGCGCATACGCTCGGCGCCCGCGGCGTTGGTGACGCCGACCCGCAGGACGGCCGTGAGGATGTCGTCCTCTTCCCAGCGGTCGAGGAAGTGGGAGACGAGGACGGCGCCGATGTGCTTGGCGGGCAGCGCGCCGATCTGCGGCAGACGGAGGTCGATCTCGGAGGCGGCGGCGAAGAGCCCCTCCTTGTTGCCGTAGTAGCGCATCACCATCGACGGGTCGATGCCCGCGTCCCGGGCGATGGCCCGGATGGTGGCGCGCTCGTACCCGTCCTCGGCGAACCGCTCGCGGGCGGCGTCGAGGATCGCGGCGCGTGTGGCGTCCGAGCGGCGTGGGGCACTCGGGGTGTCGGCGGCGGCTTCCGTCATCATGCCAACAACTGTAGGCCAACAGGCGTTGACATACCAGACCCGCAGCCCCTACATTTGCCAACAAGCGTTGACCAACAGTCGTTGGCACCACTCTGGAGGCAGCCATGAACGGCAAGCCGGACACGGAGACCGACGTCATCGTCGTGGGCGCGGGCCCCACCGGGATGATGCTCGCCGGTGACCTCGCCGCCGCGGGCATCGAGGTGACGGTCATCGAGCGCCGACCACGGACGGCGAGCAACCTGACGCGCGCTTTCGCGGTGCACGCCCGCACCCTGGAGCTGCTCGACGCCCGCGGCCTCGCGGACGAGCTGCTGAAGACGGGCACGCGCCTCAGCCGGCTGCGTCTGTACGCCCGGCTGACGCTCGACCTGTCCCGGCTGCGCTCGCGCTTCCCCTTCGTCCTCATCACCCCGCAGTACGAAGTGGAGCGGCTCCTGGAGCGGCGCGCCGTCACCGCGGGCGCCGACTTCCGGTACGGCACCGAACTGCGCGCCTTGCACCAGGACACCCAGAGGGTCTCCGCCCAGGTCACCGGCCCGGACGGCGCACCCATCACCCTGCGCGCCCGCTACCTCGTGGGCGCCGACGGAGTGCGCAGCACCGTGCGCACGAGTCTCGGCGTGCCCTTCCCCGGCCGCTCGGTCATCCGCTCCATCGCCCTCGCCGACGTCCGGCTCGCCGAAGAGCCCGAGGACGTGCTCACGGTCAACGGCACGGGGGACGCCTTCACGTTCATCGCCCCCTTCGGTGACGGCTGGTACCGCGTCATGGGCTGGGACCGCCACCACCAGTCCCCCGACAGCGCGCCGGTCGACCTGGACGAGCTGCGCGGGATCGCCCGCCGGGCCCTCGGCTCCGACTTCGGCATGCACGACGCCCGCTGGATCTCCCGCTTCCACAGCGACGAGCGCCAGGTCCCCGCGTACCGCACAGGCCGGGTCTTCCTCGCCGGTGACGCCGCGCACGTCCACTCCCCCGCCGGCGGACAGGGCATGAACACCGGTCTGCAGGACGCCGCGAACCTCTCCTGGAAGCTGGCCGCCGTTCTGCGCGGAGAGGCGTCCGACCCCGAGGCGCTCCTCGACAGTTACCACTCCGAGCGACACCCGGTCGGCACGATGGTGCTGCGCAGCAGCGGGGCGATCGTCCGGTTCGCCATGGCCCGCACCCCGCTGCTGCGGGCGATCCGCGCCCTGGGCGCCGGCTTCCTCGACGTGGCCCATCCCGCGGCCACCAAGGCGATGGGCATGGTCAGCGGCATCGGCATCTCCTACGCCGCTTCGCGCGGCGCCCACCGCCTCACGGGCCGACGCGCCCCTGACCTCGCCCTGACCGAGGGCCGGCTTTACGAACTGCTGCGCGAAGGCCGGTTCGTCCTCATCGCTCCCCAGGGCGGCTCCGCCCCGGACACCCCCGCCGCACCCGGCCGTGTCATACGAACGAGCTGGGCCAACGCGGCCCGCCGCGACGCCATTCTGGTGCGCCCCGACGGGTACATCGCCTGGGCCAAGGACTGACCCGCCCGCACGCCACGCCCGGCGCCCGCGCCAAGAGCCGGACCACCGGACCACCCGGCGGACCGGCGGCGGACCGGCGGACCGGAACACCGGAGGCGTCGTCAGAAGGCGTAGGCGTCCGCCGTCGCCGGGACCACCACCTGGTGGTCGTCGTTCTCCGG
The DNA here is from genome assembly GCF_040612535.1 of Streptomyces sp. NPDC006368. Classification (NCBI taxonomy): domain Bacteria; kingdom Bacillati; phylum Actinomycetota; class Actinomycetes; order Kitasatosporales; family Streptomycetaceae; genus Streptomyces; species Streptomyces sp. NPDC006368. Next base: position 30,874 of record NZ_JBEXQK010000001.1, on the reverse strand, counting down.
GTTCCGGTCGGTCGCCCCGCCGTTCCACGCGGTCGCCACCCGCACCGTCACCTCAACAGGCGCGCCCGCCAAGCGCAGCTGGAACGTCGTCTCCCGGCCGGGACCGTCCGCCCGCAGCGGACCCGCCGAGCACAGCACCTCCCGCTCACCGCCCCACAGGCAGTGCGACGGCAACGCGGTGCCGACGGCCGGCGGCACGGAGAAGGAGAGGCGCACGGTCACCGTCTCCAGGCTCGACGGCCCGTGGTTCTGCGTCACCAGCAGCACACCGAGCCGGTCACCGGAGAGAAAGGCATGCCCATGGTGCGCGACATCCGCCTCGGGTGCGATCAGCGCGAACCCGGCGTCCCCGACACCGGCGTCCCCGACACCGGCGCCCCCACCACCGTCCGACCCGGCACGGAGCGCGCCACCCGCACCACCCGCCCCGACACCACCCGAACCGAGAGCACCCGAACCGAGACCACCCGACCCCGCACCCGCCGCTCCCGCACCGGTGCCCGTGCCCGTCACCGTCAGGGCGACCGCGAGGGACGCCACCAGCGCAGCCTTGCGCATCTCAACCATGTCCAGAACATACCGATTTCCCCACCCTCTAGGCTGACGCCATGCTCATCGCCCGCTCCGCCGCCCTGTTCCTCCTGGCCGCCCTCTGTGAGATCGGCGGCGCCTGGCTGGTCTGGCAGGGCGTCCGGGGCGGTGGCCAGGGAGCGGGGCGCGGCTGGGCCTGGATCGGCGCCGGAGTGCTCGCCCTCGGCGCGTACGGCTTCGTCGCCACGCTCCAGCCGCAGGGCGACTTCGGCCGGATCCTCGCCGCGTACGGCGGGGTCTTCGTGGCGGGTTCCCTCGCGTGGGCCAGGGTGGCGGACGGATACCGGCCCGACCGCTGGGACGTGGTGGGAGCGCTGATCTGCCTGGCCGGCATGGCCGTGATCATGTACGCCCCACGCGGGCGCTGATCGGCCGCACACCTATCCTGACCGCGTATCGACCGTCCTTCGATCACCTGCGCGAGGAGACCCGCATGACCGCCGCCACCTCGGCCGCCGCCCCCGCCGCACCCGTCGCCGTCGTCACCGGAGCGAGCAGCGGCATCGGCGCCGCCACGGCGCGGCAGCTCGCCGCGGTCGGCCACCATGTCGTCCTCACCGCCCGTCGCAAGGACCGCGTCGAAGCCCTCGCCGCCGAACTGACCGCCGCCGGGCACCGGGCCACCGCGTACGCCCTGGACGTCACCGACCGCCCTGCCGTCGACGCCTTCGCCACCGCGCTCGGCGCGTTCCCGTCCGTCGACGTGCTCGTCAACAACGCGGGCGGCGCCCTCGGCGCCGAACCCGTCGCCACGGGGGACCCCGCCGACTGGCTCCGCATGTACGAGGTGAACGTCATCGGCGCCCTCAACATGACCCAGGCACTGCTGCCCGCCCTCACCGCGAGCGGCGCCGGCACGGTCGTCGTCGTCACCTCCACCGCCGGTCACGCCACCTACGAGGGCGGCGCCGGGTACGTCGCCGCCAAGAACGGCGCACGTGTACTCGCCGAGACGCTCCGCCTGGAAATCGTCGGCACCCCGGTCCGTGTCATCGAGATCGCGCCCGGCATGGTCAAGACGGAAGAGTTCGCCACGACCCGTTTCCGCGGCGACGCCGAGAAGGCGGCCAAGGTCTACGCCGGTGTCCCCGAACCCCTCACCGCCGACGACGTCGCCGACACCATCACGTGGGCGGTCACCCGCCCCGCCCACGTGAACATCGACCTCCTGGTGGTCCGCCCCCGTGCCCAGGCGTCCAACACCAAGGTGCACCGCGAGCTGTAGCCCGGCGGCATGGGGACAACGCGAAGGCCCAAAGGGGAAGGCCCCGGCGCCAACCCGCCGGGGCCCGTGACCCGAAGCCCGTGACCCAGGGTCCGAAGCCCCTGACCCGGGACCCAGGCCAGGGCCCGTGACCCGAAGCGCGTGCCCCAGGGCCCGAAGCCCCTGACCCGCACCCAGGCCCCGTAACCCGAAGCGAGTGATCCGTGGCCCATCACTATTGGCCGAAGCCGGGAAAAGGGGCCCGGTGTGCCCGTGCCCGGTGCCCGGGGCTCCGGGCCGCGGCCCCGGCTCATCCCTCCGCGCCGCCACGACCGGCCGTCTGCGTCAGCCCTTCACGCACACGACCTGCTTCAGCTTCGCCACGACCTCCACCAGGTCGCGCTGCTGGTCGATGACCTTCTCGATCGGCTTGTACGCGCGCGGGATCTCGTCCACGACACCGGAGTCCTTGCGGCACTCCACGCCCCGCGTCTGGTCCTCCAGGTCCCGCGTCGAGAAGCGCCGCTTCGCGGCGTTCCGGCTCATCTTGCGACCCGCGCCGTGCGAGGCCGAGTTGAAGGACGCCGCGTTCCCGAGCCCCTTCACGATGTACGAGCCGGTGCCCATCGAACCGGGGATGATCCCGTAGTCCCCGGAACCGGCCCGGATGGCGCCCTTCCGCGTGACCAGCAGGTCCATCCCGTCGTACCGCTCCTCCGCCACGTAGTTGTGGTGGCAGGAGATGACCGGCTCGAAGGTCACCTTGGCCTTCTTGAACTCCTTGCGGACCACGTCCTGGAAGAGCGCCATCATGATCGCGCGGTTGTACTTCGCGTACTCCTGGGCCCAGAACAGGTCGTTCCGGTACGCCGCCATCTGCGGGGTGTCGGCGATGAAGACCGCCAGGTCACGGTCGACGAGCCCCTGGTTGTGCGGCAGGTCACGGGCGACGCCGATGTGGAAGTCGGCGAGCTCCTTGCCGATGTTCCGGGAGCCGGAGTGCAGCATCAGCCAGACCGACCCCGACTCGTCGAGGCAGAACTCGATGAAGTGATTGCCGCTTCCGAGCGTCCCCATCTGCTTCATGGCCCGCTCCTGACGGAACTTCACCGCGTCGGCCACGCCACCGAAGCGCGCCCAGAAGTCGTCCCAGCCCGCTGTCGGGAAGCCGTGCAGCCGGCCCGGGTCGATCCCCTCGTCGTGCATGCCGCGCCCCACGGGAATGGCCTGCTCGATCTTGGAGCGCAGCCGCGACAGGTCACCCGGCAGGTCGTTCGCCGTCAGGGAGCTCCTGACCGCCGACATACCGCAGCCGATGTCCACACCGACCGCCGCCGGGCAGACCGCGCCCTGCATCGCGATCACGGACCCGACCGTCGCGCCCTTGCCGTAATGCACGTCCGGCATCACGGCCAGGCCCTTGATCCACGGCAGCGTGGCGACGTTCCGCAGCTGCTGCATCGCGACGTCCTCCACCGTCGAAGGGTCCGTCCACATCCGGATCGGCACCTTCGCGCCGGGCACCTCTACGTACGACATAAGTCCTCAAATCCCCCGAAAGCCTGGAAGCGCAAAAACCGCCACCGATATCCGCGTAAGCGACAACGGACCGGCATCGACGGGTGCGCGTGCGATACACATTGTGTCCATCCGCCGGCGTCGGGCGGCAACATGTTTTCGGTTGGCAGGCACCCGAGCGAAAGGAGCCCGGACCGTGCAGCGAAAGGCGTACGCACCCGGCCTGGCCGCAGTCCTCGCGGCGGTCACCGCCGGCGTCACCGGCCTCACCGGCTGCAGCGCCGGCTCCGGCGGCACCAGCTCCGCCACCGACTCCAAGGCCGGCGGCCCGGCCCAGGCCGTCGCGCCCCCGGGCAGGTACCGCACCCTCCTCGAGCCCTGCGGCTCCATCCAGCGCTCCACCCTCAGGGACCTGCTCCCCGGCGCCGACTTCCTCCCCGTGGAGCAGCGCGAACGCGTCTACCGCGGCACCGCCGCCGTGACGTACGACACCGACCGCCGCGCCGGGTGCAGTTGGAAGGCCGACGGGCCGGACGCCTCCCACCAGCTCACCCTCGACTTCGAGCGCGTGGTCTCGTACGACCCCGCCGTCAGCGACGACGACCGCGCGCAGCAGGTCTACGCCGCGAAGGAGACCGCCACCGGCCTGCCCGCCGGCGGGACCACCCCGCCCCGCGCCCCCGCCACCGGCACGGGTACCGCCGCCGGGAACCTGCCCCAGACGGCCACCCCCGGGCCGAGCACGCCCGCCTCCGGCACCGCCGCCGCCCCCGCCACCACCGCCACCCCCGGCACCACCGCCACCCCGGGCACCACCGCCGCCCCCGTGGGCCTGGAGCCCCGCATCCTGGCCGACCTCGGCGACGCGGCGTTCCTCGACGACGTCCTCACCCGCGCCGGTTCGACCGCCCAGCGCCGCACCGTCAGCGTGGTGTTCCGCACATCGAACGTCATCGTGACCATCCGGTACGGCGAGCAGCCCAGCCGCATCACCGAGGTGCCCGACAGCAAGGAACTGCAGGAAAAGGCACAGGGTCTGGCCCGCAGGCTGGCCGAGAAGTTCGACGAGTGACGGGCCCCGCGCCCCGCACCGCGCCCCGGCCGGCCGCCCCCGACCCCCTCCCGACTCGGGCTACCGTGTCGGAACTGCCGGACGACCGTACGACAAGCGACTGAAGGAACCATGCACCGATCAGCCCCGCGACTCACCCGCATACTCGCCTGCGCAGCCGTACCGGTGATGCTCGTCGTCGCCGGCTGCTCGTCGGACTCCGACAGCAAGGGCGCCCCGGGGAAGGACACCTCCTCCTCCGCCGCCGCCTCGCCCGAAGCCGCCGCCACTCCGTCCGCGAAGGCGGTGGAGCCCGCGAAGTTCGCCAAGCTGCCCGACGCGTGCAAGGCGATCACGGTGAAGACGATCGAGGCCATGGTGCCCGACGTGAAGACCAAGGCCGGCACCCCGGGCAAGTCCAGCGACATCGCCAGCCGCGGCAGCTGCTCCTGGAACGGCCTGGAGGACAAGGGCGTCAAGGGCTCGAACTACCGCTGGCTCGACGTCTCCCTCCTGCGCTACGACTCCGATCCGGTGCTCGGCAGCGGCGAGGAACGAGCCGAGGAGAGCTTCGACAAGGAGGTCGCCAAGGTCCAGGCGACCCAGGGCGCCACCGCCGTCCGCACCTCGGCCGCCACGGGCGTCGGCGACCGGGCGACGGCCATCGGCTACGCCCTGAAGAAGACCGGCGAGGACTTCGAGTACGCGGCGATCGTGACCCGTACCGAGAACGCGGTCATCACCCTCTCCTTCAACGGCGCCGGTTACGCGGGGGCACCGACCCCCGACCCGGCGGACCTGATGAAGGACGCCGTGAAGGCGTCCAAGGAGGCCGTGGCGGCCGTGGCCGCCGCCAACAAGTAGGCGCACCTCCAGCGTCGTTGCGGAGTCCGGCCCTCCCCCCGGGGGCCGGACTCCGTACGCGTGTGCCAGGCTGTGCCCGCAGAACTCGACAACGGGAGGGGATCGCGGGTGGCCGCGATGCAGCTGACACGCACGCACCGGATGCTGATAGGCATCGTCGTCGCGGGTGCGGTGATCATCGCCGGTATCGGTTTCGCCGGCTCGTACGCGGCGGTCCGCGAGCTCGCCGAGGACAAGGGCTTCGGCGACTTCTCCATCGTCTTCCCCATCGGCATCGACGCCGGCATCTGCGTCCTGCTGGCGCTCGACCTGCTGCTGACCTGGCTGCGCATCCCCTTCCCCCTGCTGCGCCAGACGGCCTGGCTGCTGACCGCCGCGACGATCGCGTTCAACGGAGCGGCCTCCTGGCCCGACCCGCTCGGCGTCGGCATGCACGCCGTGATCCCCATCCTCTTCGTGGTCGCGGTCGAAGCCGCGCGGCACGCCATCGGCCGGATCGCCGACATCACGGCCGACAAGCACATGGAGGGCGTACGCCTCACCCGCTGGCTGCTGTCGCCCGTGCCGACCTTCCGGCTCTGGCGGCGGATGAAGCTGTGGGAGCTCCGCTCGTACGAGCAGGTCATCAAGCTGGAGCAGGACCGGCTGATCTACCAGGCGCGGCTCCAGGCGCGGTTCGGCCGGGCGTGGCGCCGCAAGGCGCCGGTCGAGGCCCTGATGCCGCTGCGGCTGGCGAAGTACGGCGTGCCGCTCGCCGAGACCGCCCCGGCGGGCCTGGCGGCGGCGGGCATCGAGCCCGCGCTCCTGCCGCCCACCCCCAGCCGGCACCAGAACCCGGCTCCCGGCCCGAACCCGGGACAGTCCCCCGCGCCCGCCGGCCTGCTCCCCCAGGCGCAGCCCCAGCTGGCCAAGGCCCCCCAGGGTTCCCCGGACTCCCCGGATCCCCAAGCTCCCCAGGACCCGCGTAACGCCCACCGCCCGCAGGGTTTCCAGGGCGCCCCGGACCAGGAACTCCCCGCCCAGCACCCCCAGGAGCCCCTCGGCCAGGAGCCGCCCGAGCCGCCCGCCCAGGAAGCCGGGACCGGACCGGGCCTCCCCGCCAACCACGAAAGCCCCTGGTTCGCCGCGCCCCAGCTCCCGCCCACCGCGTACGAGGGCGCCTACGACCCGACGTACGTCGAAGGCCTTGAGCCCACCCCCGTGCGCGTGCCGCCGGGCCCGGACGCCGACACCGGCGAGACGCCGCAGGGCGAGTTCGCCGACCCGGAGGCCGACCAGTTCCGCGAGCAGGCGTACCCGGTGTTCAAGCAGTACGTCGACGAGAACAACGACTGGCCCAGCGTGGACGTCCTCGACATACACCTCGCCGACGGCTACGGCATCCGGCACCCGCTGAGCGCGGTCCTGCTGCGCCGCATGCTGCCGGAGTTCAAGAACCGCTACCAGGCGGAGCTCGCCGCCGAGCACATCGCGTAACCGCCGTACGGGGCGGAGCTCAGCGCCTCGCCCGGATCTTCGCCGTCTCCCCGTACACGGCGAGGACCGCGCCGAGCACCGCGATCACCGCGTACCCGGCCGTCGGGATCTCCCACCACTTGTGGAGCAGGCCCCAGGGCCCGTCCCCGAAGGCCCGTCCGGCGACGCCGAGCGCGCCCTGGATGCCGGTGACCCAACCGATGACTGCCACGATCTCTCTCATGGCTCCACGGTCCCGTGCCCCGCGCCCGGAAGCGTCCTGCGGCGGACCGAACCGGGGGTCCTCCGAAGGATGCAGAAACGGCCGGAGGGCCTCACCCCCGGGTGAGAACCCTCCGACCGGAAAACCCACGCCGACCGGGCGCCGGGCACCGCGCGCCCCCGCCGGCCGCGCCGGCTAGGCGCCGAGCAGCTTGCGCACCCGGTCCGCGCCGACCGCCAGCAGCAGCGTGGGCAGGCGCGGCCCGGTGTCCCGGCTCACCAGCAGCCGGTACAGCAGCGCGAAGAAGTTCCGCTGGGCGGCCTTCAGCTCAGGCGTCGGCTTGGCCTCCGGGTCGAGCCCCGCCATCACCTTCGGCACGCCGTAGACGAGCGTGGTGAGGCCGTCCAGCGACCAGTGGCTGTCCAGTCCCTCCAGCAGCAGCCGCAGCGACTCGCGCCCCTCCTCGTCCAGCGAGCCCAGCAGCTCGGTGTCCGGCTCGGAGCGGACGATGGTGCGCTGTTCGGCCGGGACCTGGGTGGAGATCCAGTTCTCGGCGCGGTCGAGCCGGGGCCGGACCTCGTCCAGCGAGGCCGGCGGACGGGCCGGGTCCAGCTCGCTGAGGATGCGCAGCGTCTGCTCGTCGTGCCCGGCCGTGATGTCGACGACCGAGGCGAGCGTGCGGTACGGCAGCGGGCGCGGCGTGCGCGGCAGCTCACCGGCGGCCGTGCGCACCGCCCGGGAGTGGGCGGCGGCGTCCGCGGGCAGCGCGGTGCCGTCCGCGACCTTGGCCTCCAGCTTGTCCCACTCGTCGTAGAGCCGCTGGATCTCCTGGTCGAAGGCGATCTTGAAGGACTGGTTGGGCTTGCGGCGGGCGTACAGCCAGCGCAGCAGCGGCGCCTCCATGATCCGCAGGGCGTCGGCCGGGGTCGGCACGCCGCCCTTGGAGGACGACATCTTCGCCATGCCGGAGATGCCGACGAACGCGTACATCGGCCCGATCGGCTGGACGCCGTCGAAGACCTCGCGCACGATCTGCCCGCCGACCACGAAGGACGACCCTGGCGAGGAGTGGTCGACACCGCTGGGCTCGAAGATGACGCCTTCGTACGCCCAGCGCATCGGCCAGTCGACCTTCCAGACCAGCTTGCCGCGGTTGAACTCGCTCAGCTTCACCGTTTCCGAGAAGCCGCAGGCACAGCTGTAGGCCATCTCGGTCGACTCGTCGTCGTACGAGGTGACGGTGGTCAGGTCGCGCTCGCACCGTCCGCAGTACGGCTTGTACGGGAAGTACCCGCCGGCGCCGCCGGAGCCGTCGTCCTCGCCGGCCGCGCCGGAACCCTCGGCGGCCTCCAGCTCGGCCTCCTCGACCGGCTTCTGCTGCTTCTGCTGCTGCTTGGCCTGCTGCTTCGGCTGCCCGGTCGCTTTGTCCTTGGTCCGGTACCGGTCGAGGATCGCGTCGATCGTGCCGCGGTGCTTCATGGCGTGCAGGATCTGCTCGCGGTACACACCGGACGTGTACTGCTCGGTCTGGCTGATGCCGTCGTACTCGACGCCCAGTTCGGCGAGCGACTCGACCATGGCGGCCTTGAAGTGCTCCGCCCAGTTCGGGTGCGCCGAGCCGGCCGGGGCCGGGACCGAGGTGAGCGGCTTGCCGATGTGCTCGGCCCACGACTGGTCGACACCGGGAACACCGGCCGGGACCTTGCGGTACCGGTCGTAGTCGTCCCACGAGATCAGGTGGCGGACCTCGTACCCACGCCGCCGGATCTCGTCGGCGACCAGGTGCGGGGTCATGACCTCGCGGAGGTTGCCCAGGTGGATGGGGCCGGACGGCGACAGGCCCGAGGCAACCACGACCGGTTTGCCAGGCGCACGTCGCTCCGACTCGGCGATGACCTCGTCCGCGAAACGGGAGACCCAGTCGGTCTCGGTGCTGCTCTGAGCCACGATCGGCACGTCCTTGTTTCTGCTCGGGATCTCGAAGGCTGGCGTACGCCATTGTCCCAGACGGAACAACCACATCCGAGGTTGTCCACAGGCGGGGGAAGCCGCGCCAAAGAGCTTGCGGGCCCGTGGGACACTTGACAACCGGAATACACCCGCATCGAACCAGACAGAAACGGAAGCTCATGGCCTCGGTCCCGTCCCTCGCTTCGACCGTGCAGCAGCGCCTCGCGGACGCCCTCTCGGCAGCACTGCCGGAGGCCGCCTCCGCCGACCCGCTGCTGCGACGAAGCGACCGGGCCGACTTCCAGGCCAACGGCATCCTGGCCCTGGCCAAGAAGCTCAAGGGCAACCCGCGCGAGCTCGCCACCAAGGTCGTCGAGGCGATCCCGGCCAACGACGTCCTCCAGGACGTCGAGGTCTCGGGCCCCGGCTTCCTCAACCTCACGATCACCGACCGGGCGATCACCGAGACGCTGGCCGCCCGCGCCGCCGACGAGCGCCTCGGCGTCCCGTACAAGGACGAGGCCGGCATCACGGTCATCGACTACGCCCAGCCGAACGTGGCGAAGGAGATGCACGTCGGCCACCTGCGCTCCGCCGTCATCGGCGACGCCATGGTCAAGATCATGGAGTTCGCGGGCGAGACGGTGATCCGCCGCCACCACATCGGCGACTGGGGCACCCAGTTCGGCATGCTCATCCAGTACCTGATCGAGCACCCCCACGAGCTGGACCACAAGGACGCGGACGTCTCCGGCGAGGAGGCGATGTCCAACCTCAACCGGCTCTACAAGGCCGCCCGCGCGCTGTTCGACTCCGAGGAGGAGTTCAAGGCCCGCTCCCGCGACCGTGTGGTGGCCCTCCAGTCCGGCGACGAGCGGACCCTCGCCCTGTGGCAGCGGTTCGTGGACGAGTCGAAGATCTACTTCTACTCGGTCTTCAACAAGCTGGACATGGAGATCCGCGACCCGGACGTGGTCGGCGAGTCCGGGTACAACGACATGCTCGAGGAGACGTGCCGCCTGCTGGAGGAGTCCGGCGTCGCGGTCCGTTCCGAGGGCGCGCTGTGCGTGTTCTTCGACGACGTGAAGGGCCCGGACGGCAACCCGGTCCCGCTGATCGTGAAGAAGTCGAACGGCGGTTACGGATACGCCGCCACCGACCTGTCCGCGATCCGTGACCGCGTGCAGCGCCTGAACGCGGACACCCTCGTGTACGTCGTGGACGCCCGCCAGTCGCTGCACTTCAAGATGGTCTTCGAGACCGCCCGCCGCGCGGGCTGGCTCAGCGACCGGGTCCACGCCGTCCAGCTCGCCTTCGGCACGGTCCTCGGCAAGGACGGCAAGCCGTTCAAGACCCGTGAGGGCGAGACGGTCCGCCTGGTCGACCTGCTGGACGAGGCGATCGACCGCGCGACGGCCGTCGTGCGGGAGAAGGCCGAGAAGGTGGGCCTGAGCGAGCAGGAGATCGCCGAGAACGGCCGGTACGTCGGCATCGGCGCGGTGAAGTACGCGGACCTGTCCACCTCGGCCTCCCGCGACTACAAGTTCGACCTGGACCAGATGGTCTCGCTCAACGGCGACACGTCCGTGTACCTCCAGTACGCCTACGCCCGTATCCAGTCCATCCTGCGCAAGGCGGGCGACGCCAAGCCGGCCGCGCACCCGGAGCTCCCGCTGGCACCGGCCGAGCGCGCACTGGGCCTGCACCTGGACCAGTTCGGCGAGGTGCTGGCCGAGGTCGCCACGTCCTACGAGCCGCACAAGCTGGCCGCGTACCTGTACCAGCTGGCCTCGCACCTGACGACGTTCTACGACCAGTGCCAGGTCATCAGCGACCAGAACGCGCCGGAGGTCGTGGAGAACCGGCTCTTCCTCGTCGACCTGACCGCCCGCACCCTGCACCTGGGCATGGGGCTGCTCGGCATCCGCACGCCCGAGCGCCTCTGACGCCCGCACGCTTCCACGCGCGTCCACGCGGGAAGGCCACCGGTCCCCGGACCGGTGGCCTTCCCCGTTACCTGTTCCGACGAGCCGTCAGACGATCTTGTTGTACCGCAGGGCCACGTAGTTGCTGTAGTTGTGACCGTCGATGCTGCCGCTGTTGATGTCCGCGGACCCGTAGTTCATGTCGCTGGTCGGGTTGCCCTCGGAGTAGTAGTAGAAGGTACCGGCGGCCTTGTCCTTCCAGCCCGCGAAGAGGACGACGTGCATCTCGCGGTAGTTCAGGATGTCACCGGGCTGCAGGTCGCTCTTGGAGATCTGGGTGCTGACGGTCGGGAGGCTGTAGGTCGTCAGCGAGTCCTGCAGGTGCCAGGCCATGGAGACGAAACCGGAGCAGTCGGTCCGGTACTTCACGTCGGTCGTCGGGCCGTACTCCCAGTCCGCCATGTTGGTGCTCTGGCTGTACTGGATGTTCCGGTCGTACCAGTTCTTGGCGCGGGACATGACCTCGCTGCGGGAGATCTGGCCGTTCGCGGACGAGCTCGGCACGACGTACGAGCAGTCGCTGCCGAAGGCGGACAGCAGCGTCTGGGTCCAGCCCGACGCGTCCACCGGGTCGTCGGAGTGGTAGGCGATGTCGCTGCCGTCGCTGTCGTTCGGGTCGGCGTCGTGGTACCAGTACATGCCGCCGTTCGTACGGCCGTAGTACAGGCCGCCGCCGGGCGAGACCAGGGAGTCGACCGCGGCCCAGCCGGCGGACTTCAGCTGCGTGCTGCTCCAGTCGTTCACGCCGTTGACCTTGTAGCCGAGCAGGCGGCCGTCGGAGGTCGAGGCGATGAGCCGGTCCTTGCCGGCCGCGGCCAGCGTCTTCAGGACGAAGCCCGAACCGATCACCTGGTGCTGCCCGATGTGCGCCGGCCCGGACGGCTTGTCCTCCGTGACGAGGTACCGGTGCAGGTCACCGTTGACCGTGCCGTACAGGTGGCCGGCGCCGTCGTAGGTCAGCTTGTCGAAGGTCCAGCCGTCGCTCCAGATCTTCACCTTGTTGGCCACGGCGAGCGAGGTGTTGTTGGTCTGGATGTCGATTCGGTAGAGCTCACCGGCGGTCGAACTGACCAGGATGGTGTTGAAGTTGAGGGTGGCCATCGCCTTCGGCGTGAAGCCGAGGTCCTCGCCGACCAGGGTCTTCACCCGGTCGCCGGTGTTCGGCGATATCGCCGTGTAGGTGAGTCTGCCGTCGGAGAGGATGCCGTACACCGAGACGTCGCCGCCGCAGCTGGCGACCGCCGCGGCGGTGCCCGAGCCGATCGTGGTGACCATGCCGAGCGACATGGCTCCGATGGCGAGGGTGGCGCCGGTACGGCGAAGGGCGTGGCCGAACTTCATGACTTTCTCCTGCGGAGTAGTGAGAACAGGGCGCGGGACACACACGTCGGCCGCCAACAGCTGCCCTGCAGGTGCAGCTGTGAGGCTTTGTCTCGGGTGTGGCGCCCGGTGACATCACTTACCTTCGCCGCCGGGGAGTCCGGCCGGAAGAGAGATCAACTGGACGGAAGGGGACCTGGCCCATTGGGGCCTTCGGGACGCCCCTCACGACCGCGCGGCGAGCTCCGGGGCGAAGGGGGCAGCCGCGTCGCAACTTCCCGCCGTGCGGCGGCGGTTGGGGGCATCGAGCAGCCCGCGACCGGCCTGACGGCGGATCACGGGCACACGCCGGCCCGATTGTCAGTGGCGGCCTCTATGGTCGGCTCATGGTGATCAACCCGAACTCGCTGGGCCTCGACCTGCCCGCCGGCGCCGTCCGCGTACAGCCGTCCTTCTGGTACGCCGACGAGCCCGCCGCGTCCGACACGTGGGGCCGCCTCCTGCCCGCGCGGGAGGCGGCCGGGTTGCAGCCCCTGCTGCTCACCGAGGTGCAGTACCTCCACCCGAGCCAGGTGGCCGATCCCGACGACCACGACCCGGTCGCGGTCCTGGCCCGGCTGTGGGAGGAGGTCCAGGAGGAGGACGAGGACGAACCCGACGCCTCCGTCGCGCCGTTCACCCGTGCGTGGCCCGGCCTCGCGCCACCCGGCGAGGGGGACGCCGACCCCGACGCCGTGGCCGCCCGCGTGGCGGCCGAACTGGCAGAGGGCGACGAGTGGTTGGACGGAGCTCGCGGCGCCCTGGTCCCGGCCCGCCGGAGCGCCGACATCCCGGGCGTCCTCGGCTGGGGCGGCGCCGCCCACCACGCCGACGCCCTGGAGCTGTCCACCGTCCTGCGCTCCTGGGAGGAGCGGTTCGGCATACGGGTGGTGGGCCTGGGACCGGACCTCCTCACCGTCTCCGTCGCGGCGCCACCGCGCACCATGGCCGGCGCGCTCGCCGTGGCGGCCGAGCACTACGCGTTCTGCCCCGACAACGTCTGGGACGGGTACGACACGATCGGCGCGTACGCCGCCGAGGAGGTGCTCGACCGCCACCACTGGACGTTCTGGTGGGACTGAGGGGTGGGTCAGCCCCGGGCCAGGCCCTGGGCGACCTCCGTCGCCCAGTAGGTGAGGATCATCTGCGCACCCGCCCGCCGGATGCCCGTGAGGGTCTCCAGGATCGCCTTGTCCCGGTCGATCCAGCCCTTCTCCGCAGCGGCCTCGACCATCGCGTACTCACCGCTGATCTGGTACGCGGCCACCGGCACGTCCACCGCGTCCGCGACCTTGGCGAGGATGTCCAGGTACGGCCCGGCCGGCTTGACCATCACCATGTCGGCGCCCTCTTCGAGGTCGAGCGCCAGCTCCCGCATCGACTCGCGCACATTGGCCGGGTCCTGCTGGTACGTCTTGCGGTCGCCGCGCAGCGACGAGCCGACGGCCTCGCGGAACGGCCCGTAGAAGGCGGACGAGTACTTCGCCGTGTAGGCGAGGATCGACACGTCCTCCTTGCCGATGGTGTCCAGCGCGTCGCGGACCACCCCGACCTGTCCGTCCATCATCCCGCTGGGACCCACCACATGGACGCCCGCGTCCGCCTGTACCTGCGCCATCTCGGCGTACCGCTCCAGGGTGGCGTCGTTGTCGACCCGCCCCTGAGCGTCCAGCACGCCGCAGTGGCCGTGGTCGGTGTACTCGTCCAGGCACAGATCCGACATGATCACCAGGTCGTCCCCGACCTCGGCCCGTACGTCCCGGATCGCGACCTGGAGGATGCCGTCGGGGTCCGTGCCCGCGGTCCCGGCCGCGTCCTTCTTCGACTCCTCGGGCACGCCGAACAGCATGATCCCGGAGACACCGGCCGCGGCAGCCTCCACGGCGGCCTTCCGCAGCGTGTCCCGCGTGTGCTGGACGACCCCGGGCATGGCCGCGATCGGCACCGGCTCGGTGACGCCCTCGCGTACGAACGCCGGCAGGATCAGGTCCGCCGGATGCAGCCGCGTCTCCGCGACCATCCGCCGCATGGTGGGGGTGGTACGCAGGCGACGCGGCCGCGCACCGGGGAAGGATCCGTACACAGTCATGCCAGCCACGCTACGCCCGCCGGGGCACCACTAATGCCGACACCCCGTCGGCCGGGCGCCGCCCGCGGGCCCCGCCCCCCGGACTCCGGCCCCCGGGTCTCCCCGCCCCCGTCAGGGCGCCGCCGTCGGGGCCCCTCCGGGCTCGACTCCTCGGGCCGGCGTGCCGCCCGAACCCGCGAAGTGACCGCACCCGACCGCCGATCCCCTGCGGGGACGGACCCTGCACGACCCCTCCTCCAAGGACGCACGGACCGGCGACCCGTCCGGACACCGGACGCCACCACCGACCCGGAGGACCGGCACCCGGGCGCACGGCCCCTCCTCCACCGGGCCTGCCCGGCAGACCCGCCCCCGTCAGGGCGCCGCCGTCGGGGCCCCTCCGGGCTCGACTCCTCGGGGCCGGCGTGCCGCCCGAACCCGCGAAGTGACCGCACCCGACCGCCGATCCCCTGCGGGGACGGACCCTGCACGACCCCTCCTCCGAGGACGCACGGACCGGCGACCCGTCCAACGCGGACGGCCGGGCGCGCCCGAAGGCGTGCCCGGCCGTGGGACCCCACCGGTGCGTTACGTCGTACGGCGTCGCCGCGCGCCCGGACGCCGCTCGCTGGGGCGCGTCACCGGGTCGCCGGCCTCCAGGGCCGCCTGGCGGCGCCGTATGCCGAACTCCGCCAGCGCCTCCGCCAGCTTGTGCACCGACGGCTCCGGCGACAGCACGTCCACCCGCAGTCCGTGCTCCTCCGCCGTCTTCGCGGTGGCGGGCCCGATGCAGGCGATCACCGTCACGTTGTGCGGCTTGCCCGCGATGCCGACCAGGTTGCGGACCGTCGAGGAGGACGTGAAGAGCACGGCGTCGAAGCCGCCGCCCTTGATGGCCTCCCGCGTCTCGGCCGGCGGCGGCGAGGCGCGCACGGTCCGGTACGCGGTGACGTCGTCGACCTCCCAGCCCAGCTCGATGAGCCCGGCGACGAGGGTCTCCGTCGCGATGTCGGCGCGCGGCAGGAAGACGCGGTCGATCGGGTCGAAGACCGGGTCGTACGGCGGCCAGTCCTCCAGCAGACCGGCGGCCGACTGCTCACCGCTCGGCACCAGGTCCGGCTTGACGCCGAACTCGATGAGCGCCTTCGCGGTCTGCTCGCCCACCGCCGCGACCTTGATCCCGGCGAAGGCGCGGGCGTCGAGCCCGTACTCCTCGAACTTCTCCCGCACCGCCTTGACGGCGTTCACGGAGGTGAAGGCGATCCACTCGTACCGGCCCGTCACCAGGCCCTTGACCGCCCGCTCCATCTGCTGGGGGGTGCGCGGCGGCTCGACCGCGATGGTCGGGACCTCGCTGGGCACGGCCCCGTAGGACCGCAGCTGGTCGGAGAGCGACGCCGCCTGCTCCTTGGTCCGCGGTACGAGGACCTTCCAGCCGAACAGCGGCTTGGACTCGAACCACGCGAGCTGGTCGCGCTGGGCGGCGGAGCTGCGCTCACCGACCACGGCTATGACGGACTGGTGGCCCTCCGGCGACGGCAGCACCTTCGCCTGCTTGAGCACCTGCGCGATCGACCCCAGGGTCGCGGTCCACGTCCGCTGCCGGGTCGTCGTCCCGGCCACGGTCACGGTCAGCGGGGTGTCGGGCTTACGGCCCGCCGACACCAGCTCACCGGCCGCGGCCGCCACGGAGTCCAGCGACGTCGACACGACGACCGTCCCGTCCGACGAGCCGACCTCCGCCCAGCACCGCTCACTGGCGGTACGGGCGTCGACGAACCGGACGTCCGCGCCTTCGGCGTCCCGCAGCGGCACACCGGCGTACGCGGGCACGCCCACCGCCGTGGCGACGCCCGGCACGACCTCGAAGGGGATGCCCTCGGCGGCGCAGGCGAGCATCTCGGCGCCCGCGTTGCCGTCGAGTCCGGGGTCGCCGCTGACCGCACGGACGACCCGCTTGCCGCCCCGCGCGGCCTCCATGACAAGATTGGTCGCATCCCTCAACACGGGGACACCGGCGGGGATTGACGCGTCGTCAACAACCGCCAGCTCAGGCGTGCTCACGCCCGCCCGGGCATGGCCGCGTACGACGTCGAGCACATCCGGCTCGGCGATGAGTACGTCGGCGCCCGCCAGCGCCTCGACGGCGCGCAGTGTCAGCAATCCCGGATCCCCGGGTCCGGCGCCGAGGAAGGTGACGTGCCCGCACGCGGTGAACGCCGAGGAAGGCTTGGATGCAGCGGTGGGGCTCAAAGTGCTCGCTCCCCCATAAGACCGGCCGCACCCTTGGCGAGCATCTCGGACGCGAGTTCGCGACCGAGCGCGACGGCGTCGCCGTGCGACGTGGGTACGGGACCGGTGGTGGACAACTGCACCAGCGTGGAACCGTCGGTCGTGCCGACGACGCCCCGCAGGCGCATCTCATGAACAACCTGCCCATCGGCCAGCAGGTCGGCCAGGGCACCCACGGGTGCGCTGCAGCCGGCCTCCAGGGCGGCGAGCAGGGATCGCTCGGCGGTCACGGCGGCCCGGGTGTGCGGGTCGTCGAGCCCGGCGAGCGCGGCGGCGAGGTCGGTGTCGGCCGCCGTGCACTCGATCGCCAGTGCTCCCTGTCCGGGAGCGGGCAGAACGGTGTCGACCGACAGGAAGTCGGTCACTTCGTCGCCACGGCCGATGCGGTTCAGCCCGGCAGCGGCGAGAACCACCGCGTCCAGTTCCCCGTTCCGTACGTAGCCGATGCGCGTGTCGACGTTCCCCCGGATGGGCACGGTCTCGATCCGCATCCCGTGACCGCGCGCGTACGCGTTCAGTTGCGCCATGCGCCGCGGCGAACCGGTGCCCACGCGGGCCCCGGCAGGCAGCTGCTCGAACGTCAGCCCGTCCCTGGCCACCAGCACGTCGCGCGGGTCCTCGCGCCGCGGGATCGCGGCGAGCACCAGCTCGGCCGGCTGCGCGGTCGGCAGGTCCTTCAGCGAGTGCACGGCGAAGTCCACCTCACCGGCGAGCAGCGCGTCGCGCAGCGCCGTGACGAAGACGCCGGTACCGCCGATCTGCGCGAGGTGCTCACGGGAGGTGTCCCCGTACGTGGTGATCTCCACGAGCTCCACGGGGCGTCCGGTCAGCTGCCGTACCGCCTCCGCGACATGCCCGGACTGGGCCATGGCGAGCTTGCTGCGCCTGGTTCCCAGCCTCAATGCCCTCTGGGCCCTCTCGGTCATACTCGCCCTCGGTTCTTGAGATCGGCGTCGTTCACGTCGGCCCGGCTGACGGAGGCGACCGCCTCCGGGTCGAGGTCGAAGAGTGTGCGAAGCGCGTCCGCGTACCCGGCGCCGCCGGGCTCCGCGGCGAGCTGCTTGACCCGCACGGTGGGCGCGTGCAGGAGCTTGTCGACGACGCGGCGCACGGTCTGGGTGATCTCCGCGCGCTGCTTGTCGTCGAGGCCGGGCAGCCGCCCCTCCAGCCGGGCCATCTCCCCGGCGACCACGTCGGCGGCCATGGTGCGCAGCGCGACGACGGTGGGGGTGATGTGCGCGGCGCGCTGGGCGGCGCCGAAGGCGGCCACCTCGTCGGCGACGATGCCGCGCACCTGGTCCACGTCGGCGGCCATCGGCGCGTCCGCGGACGCCTCGGCGAGCGACTCGATGTCGACGAGCCGGACGTTGACCAGCCGGTGGGCGGCGGCGTCGATGTCGCGGGGCATGGCGAGGTCGAGCAGCGCGAGCGGGGCCGTACGGCCCGCGGTGGCGGCCTCGACGACTCCCCCGGTCAGGACGAGCCCGGTGGCGCCGGTGCAGGAGACGACGACGTCGGCACGTGTCAGTTCGTCCCGTACGGAGGCCATGTCGACCGCGTGGGCGGCCACGCCCGTGCCTCCGGGCTCGGTGAGGATCCGGACGAGCCGCTCGGCGCGCTCCATCGTCCGGTTGGCGATGACGATCTCGTCCACGCCGGCCCGCGCGAGCGTGGCGGCGGCGAGCGAGGACATCGACCCGGCGCCGATGACGAGCGCCCGCTTGCCCTTGACCCAGGTCGGGACCTCGGTGCCGGCGGCGAGCTGTTGGAGCCCGAAGGTGACGAGCGACTGACCGGCGCGGTCGATGCCGGTCTCGCTGTGGGCCCGCTTGCCGACCCGCAGCGCCTGCTGGAACAGGTCGTTCAGCAGGCGGCCCGCGGTGTGCAGCTCCTGGCCGCGCGCGAGGGCGTCCTTGATCTGGCCGAGGATCTGGCCCTCGCCGACGACCATGGAGTCCAGCCCGCACGCCACCGAGAAGAGGTGGTGGACGGCCCGGTCCTCGTAGTGCACGTAGAGATACGGAGTGAGCTCCTCCAGCCCGACCCCGCTGTGCTGGGCGAGCAGCGTGGACAGCTCGGCGACGCCCGCGTGGAACTTGTCCACGTCGGCGTAGAGCTCGATGCGGTTGCAGGTCGCGAGGACGGCGGCCTCGACGGCCGGTTCGGCGGCGAGGGTGTCCTGCAGCAGCTTGGCCTGCGTGTCGGAGTCGAGGGAGGCCCGCTCCAGGACGCTGACGGGGGCGCTGCGGTGGCTGAGACCGACGACGAGGAGGCTCATGCCGGCATCACGGCGGGCATGTCCCCGTCAGGTCCCTTGCGTCCGCCGACCGGGGCGGTGGCGTCGCGCACCACCGGCGGCACGACGGCGGCAGCGTCCGCTTCCTCGCCGGCCTTGCGCTGCTCGTGGAAGGCGAGGATCTGCAGCTCGATGGAGAGGTCTACCTTGCGCACGTCCACGCCGTCGGGCACGGAGAGCACGGTCGGCGCGAAGTTCAGGATGGAGGTGACGCCGGCCGCGACGAGCCGGTCGCAGACCTGCTGGGCGGCGCCGGCGGGGGTGGCGATGACGCCGATCGAGACCCCGTTCTCGTCGATGATCCTCTCGAGGTCGTCGATGTGCTGGACGGCGATGCCCGCGACCGGCTTGCCGACCATGGCGGGGTCGGCGTCGATCAGCGCGGCGACGCGGAAGCCGCGGGACGCGAAGCCTCCGTAGTTGGCGAGGGCCGCGCCGAGGTTACCGATACCGACCATGACGATCGGCCAGTCCTGGGTGAGCCCGAGCTCGCGGGAGATCTGGTAGACGAGGTACTCGACGTCGTACCCGACGCCGCGCGTGCCGTACGAGCCGAGGTAGGAGAAGTCCTTGCGCAGCTTCGCGGAGTTGACCCCCGCCGCGGCCGCGAGTTCCTCGGACGAGACCGTGGGTACGGAGCGCTCCGACAGTGCGGTGAGCGCCCGCAGATACAGCGGAAGCCTGGCGACGGTGGCCTCGGGGATTCCTCGGCTACGGGTCGCCGGTCGGTGTGTTCGGCCAGTTGCCACGGTGCTCCTGCGGGATGAGCGGGGCTGCAGGCGGCCATACGTCCCAAGGCCGCCCCGTCGACAGCAGGCTATGTCTTTGTGAACGCGTGCACAAAGATGGTGTCCCTTTTGTCCGGCCAAAGTGACCGGGGTCACGCGAACCGTTCGCGCCATCCCGGAACCAGGGGCCACCTCAGTCCGTTCGCGAGCCGAAGGAGGCAAAACCGTACACACTCCTTACGACTACGCCCCCGAAGCCGAACAAATCGCTCATGATGGTAACCGCCTTTCCCGGTCATCCCCCCAGCTCGCGCCGCAGGCGCCCGGCGTCCACCTTCCAGAACGTGTGCTGCTCGCCGTCCACCAGGACGACCGGGATCTGCTCCCAGTACGCGCGGTACAGCTCCTCGTCCCGGAGGATGTCCTTCTCCTCCCAGACCGCGCCCGTCTCGGCGCACACCCGCTCGATCACCTCACGCGCGTCGTCACAGAGGTGACAGCCGGGCTTCCCGATGAGCGTGACCGTCCGCGGGCCGTCGGCCTTCTTCTTCGTACGTCCGAACATGCCCCCATTCTCCGCCTCCGTCATGGCGTCGCCTCCCGGAGTTCACGCCATGGCATCCCCACAAGTCGGGAAGCACCGAACACAGTGGCTATGCTCACGGCATGGCCGCACTGGGATGGCTCACCCCTCACAGGCGCTCCGCCACCGCGCGCAGTGTGCTGGCAGGCGAAGCGTCGGCCGAGGCCGCCCGCAAGACGTCTCAGCCGTTCCCCGTCCCCGGGGACGAGCGCGCCGCCGCCTTCTTCGACCTCGACAACACCGTCATGCAGGGCGCCGCGCTCTTCCACTTCGGCCGGGGCCTGTACAAGCGGAAGTTCTTCCAGCGCCGCGAGCTGGCCCGGTTCGCCTGGCAGCAGGCCTGGTTCCGGCTGGCCGGGGTCGAGGACCCCGAGCACATGCAGGACGCCCGCGAGAGCGCCCTGTCCATCGTGCGGGGCCACCGCGTCTCCGAGCTGATGACCATCGGCGAGGAGATCTACGACGAGTACATGGCCGACCGCATCTGGCCCGGCACCCGCGCCCTGGCCCAGGCCCACCTCGACGCCGGCCAGAAGGTCTGGCTGGTCACCGCCGCCCCCGTCGAGACGGCGACGATCATCGCCCGACGCCTCGGCCTGACCGGCGCCCTGGGCACGGTCGCCGAGTCGGTGGACGGCGTCTACACCGGCAAGCTGGTGGGCGAGCCGCTGCACGGCCCGGCCAAGGCGGAGGCGGTCCGCGCCCTGGCCGCCGCGGAGGGCCTGGACCTGTCGCGCTGCGCCGCGTACAGCGACTCGCACAACGACATCCCGATGCTCTCGCTGGTGGGGCACCCGTACGCCATCAACCCGGACACCAAGCTGCGCAAGTACGCCCGCGAGCGCGAGTGGCGCCTGCGCGACTACCGCACGGGCCGCAAGGCCGCCAAGGTCGGCATCCCGGCCGCGGCCGGGGTCGGCGCCCTGGCGGGCGGCACCGCGGCAGCCGTGGCCCTCCACCGCCGCCGGCGCTGACGGACAACGCCTCGCCGACGGACACCCCCCGATCACCGCCGGACGGCCGTACGCCCCGGCCGGCTCCGCTCGTACGCCCAAACCCGGGTCTTACCCGCGTCAACCCCCGGCAAGCCCCCACCGCCGCACTCGGCCACAAGTCATCCCGCACCGGAACAGATCTCGAAGTAATCCGATCAGCAAACGGTCACTATGTGCTGCTTGATCAGCCGCGTAGACGTAAGAGAAGCGACTGAATCGATGATTTGAGCAACTCGGTGTAGCAGTCCCTGCACGAAGCGTTATTCTCCTGGGACGCATACGGGACCTCCGCACGTCGCTACGACGAGTGAACGGTTCCGCACTGCACGTGATGGAAGCTCTGCCTCTGGGAGTCCCGTGTACCCACACGTCGGGGTTGACGCCTCGGGCCTGGCTACGCTCCGCGCAACGGTCCTCGACCACCTGCGCGGTTTCGTCCCCACCGCGTACGCCGTCCCCGCCTTCGCCTCACCGGCACCCGCCGGCCCCTGCTATGCCCTCGCCGACGGCGGTGCCGCCGTCGGCAGACGGGGCGGCCGGGGCAGCGCGGGCACCTCGACCACCCCCCGCCGCCCCACCGCCGACAGCGACAGCGCCCGCATGATGGAGCTGGTCGAGCGCGCCCAGGCCGGTGAGGCCGAGGCCTTCGGCCGGCTGTACGACCAGTACAGCGACACCGTCTACCGCTACATCTACTACCGCGTCGGCGGGAAGGCGACGGCCGAGGACCTGACCAGCGAGACGTTCCTGCGCGCCCTGCGCCGCATCTCCACCTTCACCTGGCAGGGGCGCGACTTCGGTGCATGGCTGGTCACGATCGCGCGCAATCTGGTCGCCGACCACTTCAAGTCGAGCCGATTCAGGCTCGAAGTGACCACAGGCGAAATGCTCGACGCCAACGAAGTCGAGCGCAGCCCGGAGGACTCCGTCCTGGAGTCGCTCTCGAACGCGGCCCTGCTGGAGGCGGTCCGCAAGCTCAATCCGCAGCAGCAGGAGTGCGTCACCCTGCGCTTCCTGCAGGGACTGTCCGTCGCCGAGACCGCTCGCGTGATGGGCAAGAACGAAGGCGCGATCAAGACCCTCCAGTACCGGGCGGTCCGCACCCTCGCGCGACTGCTCCCCGACGACGCCCGATGAACCCGCTCCCCGCCCTGCCCCGCCGCCCCTCCCGACTGGTCGGATCATCCTTCGTCCGTAACCCAGGTGCCGAGACGCTCGTTGTGCGGGATGCAGGCTCCCTCTGGTCACACCTGACCGTACCCACTCACTCGTTCGTGTGAAGGTGCTCAAGGTGTGCAACCTTCCGGACCTTCCGGGGAGTCGACCGTGATGACGAGAGGAGGTGCCGCCAGTGATCGCGAACGTATCGGCGCACCGGCGGGCGAACGCCTTCGCCCTGGCCCTGGAAGAGCAGGCGGCCGAGCAGCCCGACGCGTCGGCCGAACCGACCGAGCCGGCTCGGCTGTTGGCCCTGGCGAGCGATCTCGGCAAGCTGCCGAAGCCGGAGTTGGACCCCGAGGTGAAGGTCGTGCAGCGAGCCCAGCTCGTCGCCGCCATGGAGGCGATGACGGCCGAGGGGGGTGCGTCCGCGGGCCCTACCGTGCCGGAGCAACGGGCAGCGACCGGGCGGGGCGCCCACCGGGCGACCGGGCTCCGGAAGTTGCGCCCCCGCTCCCGCTGGTCGAAGGGGCTCGCCGCCGGCGGCCTCACGGTCGGGGTGGCGGCGGGCGCGTTCAGCGGGGTGGCCGCTGCCAGTTCCGACGCCCTCCCCGGTGATTCGCTGTATGGGCTGAAGCGGGGCATGGAGGACATCAAGCTGGGCCTGGCGGACGATGACGCCGACCGCGGCGAGCTCTATCTGGACCAGGCGTCGACCCGGCTCAGTGAGGCCCGCCGCCTGGTCGAGCGCGACCGTTCCGGAGCCCTCGACCACGAGTCACTGAACGAAATCCGGCGCGCGCTCAACGGCATGCAGCACGACGCCGCCGAGGGCCACCGGCTGTTGCTGCGGGCGTACGAACGGGACGGCGCCATCGCTCCCATGGCCACGCTCGACTCGTTCACGCGCAACCACCGCGACGCCTGGCAGGGTCTCCGCGACCGGCTCCCTCCCCAACTGACCGATGTACGGGACCGGGTGAGCTCTGTCTTCGCCGCCATGGACGAAGAGGTCGAGCCGCTGCAGTCCAAGCTGCCGCGTCCGCCGGAGAGAGAGAGTCACCGCCCCTCCGGCTCCGGTAGCGCCCAGGACTCGACCGGCTCCCGAAACCCGTCGCAGCAGTCCCCGTCCGCCCCGGAGTCGCGCCCTTCGGGCAGCAGCGGCAAACCGGGCCCCTCGAGTTCCGGCCCGGCTCAGGACGAAGGCCTGCTCGGCGGCAATACGGGCGGCCTCCTGGAACCGGACCCGTCGACACCGCCGCCCGACGGGGACCAGAAGTCGCCCGCGCCGGCTCCGGACGTCACGATCCCCCCGCTGCTGCCGGGCATCATCCCCGACTTCGGCATCAGCGAGGAGGACGCGCGGTAGGACGCGAAGCGGTACGAGGATGGGGCCCCCTTCACACAAGGGGGCCCCATCCTCGTACCGGAAAGACCTAGAAGAACACCGACCGCCGCTGCACCAGCAGCTTGTAGAGCGTGTGCTGGATCTGCTCCCGCACCTGGTCCGTCAGGTTGAACATCAGCATCGGGTCCTCCACCGCCTCCGGCGGATAACCGTCCGTCGTGATCGGCTCCCCGAACTGGATCGTCCACTTCGTCGGCAGCGGCACCGCGCCCAGCGGTCCGAGCCACGGGAAGGTCGGTGTGAGCGGGAAGTACGGAATACCCAGCAGCCGCGCGAGTGTCTTCGCGTTGCCGATCATGGGATAGATCTCCTCCGCGCCCACGATCGAGCACGGCACGATCGGCACCCCCGCCCGCAGCGCCGTCGACACGAACCCGCCCCGCCCGAACCGCTGCAGCTTGTACCGCTCGCTGAAGGGCTTCCCGATGCCCTTGAAGCCCTCCGGCATCACCCCGACGACCTCACCCCGCCGCAGCAGCCGCTCCGCGTCGTCCGCGCACGCCAGGGTGTGCCCGGCCTTCCGCGCCAGCTCGTTCACGACCGGAAGCATGAAGACCAGGTCCGCGGCGAGCAGCCGCAGATGGCGCTCCGCCGGGTGGTTGTCGTGCACGGCGACCTGCATCATCAGCCCGTCCAGCGGCAGGACGCCCGAATGGTTCGCCACCACGAGCGCCCCGCCCTCGGACGGGATGTTCTCGACGCCCTTCACCTCGACGCGGAAGTACTTCTCGTACAGCGGCCGGAGCAGCGACATCAGGACCTGGTCGGTCAGCTCCTTGTCGTACCCGAAGTCGTCGACCTCGTACTCGCCGGTGATCCGCCGCCGCAGGAACGCCAGGCCTCCCGCGATCCGCCGCTCCCAGTCGCCGCCGCCACCCGTGTCCGGGCGGGGTTCCGGCGCACCGTCGGCCGAGGGCCCTTCGCCCGCCTCCGTCGCCGCGCCCTCGGCCACGCCAGCCGTCTCGGCTGCCTCGGCCGCCTGCGACCCGGGCAGGGGGCTCACCGCCGCCTCACCCTTCCGCAGCGCGCCGCCGCCCGCCACGGGCCGCCTGCGCCCCTGCCGCGGGGGCACACCCCCGCGCGACCGGTCGTCGTCGAACGGAATGACCTTGGCGTCCGCCATCGTTGCTCGCGCTCCTTATCCGGCGTGGTGACCGGCGCTGTGAGTCGTCTTCGGACCGGGATCCGTGGCGCCGCCCAGTGGCGGCCACGCGGCGACCCGGTCGACCGCCCCCGCCAGGGCCTCGGGCGGCAGCAGCCCCGGCCCCCGACTGCGCGCGAAGTCCGCGAAGGTCTCCGCGGTCGTGTACGCCGGCTCGAACCCAAGGGTTTCGCGCATCTGCACCGTACTGACCACCCTGCCGTGCGTCAGCAGTCTGATCTGTTCGGGTGAGAAGTCGGTCACCCCGACCGTACGCAGCGCCGTGCCGACCCAGGTGACGGCCGGCAGCAGCACGGGCACCGTCGGCCGTCCCAGCCGCCGGGAGCACTGAGAGAGCGTCAGCACACCGTCCCCGGCGATGTTGAAGGTGCCACTGTTCAGCGTGGCCCTGCGCGGCTCGCGCGAGGCGATCCGCAGCACCTCCAAAACATCGTCCTCATGGACGAACTGGAGCCGCGGGTCGTACCCGAAGACCGTCGGCAGGACCGGCAGCGAGAAGTACTCGGCCAGCGACGAGTCGGCTTCCGGCCCGAGGATGTTCGCGAAGCGCAGCACGCACACCGCCACATCCGGCCGCCGGCGGGCGAACCCCCGCACGTACCCCTCGACCTCGACCGTGTCCTTCGCGAAGCCACCGCTGGGCAGCGACTTCGCAGGTGTGGTCTCGGTGAAGACGGCCGGATCGCGCGGCGCCGAGCCGTACACGCTGGTACTGGACTTCACCACCAGCCGGCGGATCGTCGGCGACTTCTGGCACGCGCCGAGGAGCTGCATCGTGCCGATGACGTTGGTCTCCTTGACCGCCGTCCGGCCGCCGCTGCCGAGCGGCCTGCCCGTGACGTCCAGATGGACGACGGTGTCGACGCCGTACTCGGCCAGCACGCGCGCGATGGCGGGTTGCCGGATGTCCGCGCGGACGAACTCCGCGGCACCCAGCTGGTGCGCGGGGGCCACGGCGTCCACACCGATCACCCGCTCCACGTCGGGATCGCGCTGGACGCGCCGGACGAAACGGCCGCCGAGCGGCCGGGCCACACCGGTGACGAGTACGACCTTCCCCAAGATCAGCGCCTTCCGTTCGGTCCTCGTCCAGCTGTCACCGTAGCGGTTCGCCGGTGCGCTGTGACGACCGCCGCACCCCCATAAACACCGCGGCCCTCCCACCGGAACCGGTGGAAGGGCCGCAAATGCCGCACGTACAGACGTCGCCTACTTCTTGTTGCGACGCTGAACGCGGGTGCGCTTGAGCAGCTTGCGGTGCTTCTTCTTGGCCATCCGCTTGCGCCGCTTCTTGATAACAGAGCCCACGACTACCCTCGCTCACTTCTCTTCACTCGGTGCGGGGCGTCTGGGCCCACACGACCTACGTCGGCCTAGCCTACCGGCCCGAGCGCCGAGCTTGTAATCCGAGGGGCACATGGGACCCCGCTCGCGCCCCGCTACGCGGTTTCCACCCCCACAAATGACTCACGGAGGTACTCGTGAACCGCTTGCTCCGGCACCCGGAAGGACCTCCCCACCCGGATCGCCGGCAGATGACCGCTGTGCACCAAGCGGTACACGGTCATCTTCGACACTCGCATCACCGAGGCGACTTCCGCCACGGTCAGGAACTTGACCTCGTTGAGAGGCCTCTCGCCAGCAGCAGCCATGACCCACCTGTACCTTCCGCACACGACGCCCACCGGCTTCCCCTCCGGTGACTCTTCGTCGCGGTGCGCTCACTCACCAGACTAGGGGCGGGTGATACGAGTGGGGAAGAGGAGCAGCCATCGGCCGCCTACTGTGACAGACTCGCCCGATTGAGTACATAGCGAGTAAGCGGTCGGTAGTAATCGGACCG
Organism: Streptomyces sp. NPDC006368; assembly: GCF_040612535.1. NCBI lineage: Bacteria > Bacillati > Actinomycetota > Actinomycetes > Kitasatosporales > Streptomycetaceae > Streptomyces > Streptomyces sp. NPDC006368. Next base: position 4,141 of record NZ_JBEXQK010000001.1, on the reverse strand, counting down.
CACACCGTCATCAAGGGGAACGGCGACGGACACGCGCCCCTCCGCCTCACCGACGAACAGCGCGGGGTCGTCCGTGTCGGCCAGGCCGATGGCCTCACAACCCAGCTGACCTGCCCCGCAGACCCATCCGTGGTCCCCGACGACGAGGTCCGGAAGCGGCCGGCCGGCCATCGCGAGACCCTCCAGAGCGGCCCGGACCGGCAGCGGGGAATGCGTATGCGCGCCGGTCTCACAACCGGCGCCTTCCGCCTCCGGTTCCCGCACCAGCGCGACTCCCCGTACGTAGTCGAGGTTGTACGTGCGTACGCCAAACCGGGTCGTTATGTCGACACATCGCCCCTGCGCGGGTGTGAGAACCCTGCATCCGGCCGCCGACAAAGCGTCTGCCAACGCGGCGTAGAACCCAAGCAGCCGATGCGGATGCCCGGTCCCCAGCAACACCGCCCCCCGCCGCGCGGCCACCTCCCCCAACCGGGCGGCGAACGCGTCCAGCGCGGCCAGCGTCCGCTCCGGGTCGATGACATCGGACCCCGACCGGTGCTCCGGATCGGCGGAGACCCCGCACCGGTCCGCCATGAGCCGCAGCAGGTCCGACTCGCTCCACCCCCACTCGGGATCGAGCCCGAGCAGCACCCGCGGGTCACGGGCGGCGAACAGCCGATAGCTCCGCAGGCTCTCCTCCCGCGAGGTGGCCACGGTCCCGGCCAACCCGGCGGCCAACAAATGCGCCCGCAACGCCCCGACACTCAGCACGCCCCCGATGCTGCCGTACACGGCAGCCCCGGGCGTCAAAAAGCCGCAGGGGCCCCACAGTTGGCGTAACACCCGCCTCACCGACGCCGTCCTCGCCGGGACGCGCCGGCCCGCGCCCGTACGACGACGGCGCCAGGCCGCCGCCCACGCGGCACCACCCCCGCCGCCGGGCGGCTCCCGCCTAAGCCAGCAGGCCCCGCAGCGGGAACGCCGCCCGGCGTGCCGCCAGCACCGCCTGGTCCAGCCGGTCGGCGGGGTCGTACCCCTCCTCCCAGCCCCGCCACCGCACGGGCCACCGCCCGTCCGTCATCCGCCCGGGCGCCAGCTGCCGCGTACGCGCGTACACCTCGTCGCGCCACGACGACGGAATGACCGACTCGGGCTCCACCGGCGCGCCCGCGGCGATCCCCACGAGGTGCGTCCACGATCTGGGCACCACGTCCACCACGGCGTATCCCCCTCCGCCGAGCGCGACCCACCGCCCCTCGGCGTACTCGTGCGCCAGGTCGTGGCAGGCCACCTGGACCGCGCGCTGCGCGTCCAGCGACACCGCCAGGTGCGCCAGCGGGTCCTCGAAGTGCGTGTCCGCCCCGTGCTGCGTCACCAGTACCTGTGGCCGGAAGTCCGCCAACAGTTCCGGCACGACCGCGTGGAACGCCCGCAGCCATCCCGCGTCCCCGGTCCCCGCCGGCAGCGGCACATTGACCGCTCCGCCCGCCGCGTCCCCGGCCGCACCCGTCTCCTCCGGCCACCCGGTCCCCGGGAACAGCGTCCGCGGGTGCTCGTGGAGCGAGATGGTGAGCACCCTGGGGTCCTCCCAGAACGCCGCCTGCACCCCGTCCCCGTGGTGCACGTCCACGTCCACGTACGCGACCCGCTCCGCACCCAGCTCCAGCAGCCGGGCGATCGCCAGCGACGCGTCGTTGTAAATGCAGAAGCCCGCTGCCGACCCCGGCATCGCGTGGTGCAGCCCGCCCGCGAAGTTCACCGCGTGCGCGGCCTGCCCACGCCACACCGCCTCGGCCGCGCCCACGGACTGCCCGGCGATCAGCGCCGACGCCTCGTGCATCCCGGCGAACGCCGGGTCGTCCATCGTCCCGAGCCCGTACGCCTGGTCCGCCGCCCTCGGATCGGCCGACGCCGCCCGCACCGCCGCCACGTAGTCCTCACGGTGCACGAGCCGCAGGGTGGACTCCCCGGCCGGCTTGGCCGCCACCACCTGGACCGCGCGATCCAGGCCATAGGCCCGCACCAACCCCATGGTCAGCGCGAGCCGCACCGGGTCCATCGGGTGCCCGGCCCCGAAGTCGTATCCGGTTACTGCGTCATCCCACATCAACAGTGCGCGACCGCTCATGACCGCCACCGTATCGGTCCGGTTCAATACCGAACGAACGGGTGTACCTCAAGGTCACCAGCATCAACACCAATGGCACCACCATCGCCCCGCGGTAGCTCCACGTGTCACCCAGCGCTCCCACGAGCGGGGAGCCGATCAGGAAGCCGACGTAGTTGCAGACGTTCAGCCGCGCAACCTCGGCGTCACCGCGCGCCGCCGCGAACGTCTGCGGCACCACCACACTCAGCCCGAGCCCCAGCACCGAGAATCCGGCCACCCCGGCCCACGCGCCCGGCGCCACGGCCACCACCCCGAACCCGGCCGCCGCGAGCAGCGCCCCACCCCGCACCACGGCCACGGCCCCGAAGCGCCGCACCCCCCGATCCCCCACGGCCCGCCCCAACAGGGTGGTGACCATATAGACGTTGTACGGAACCGTCGCCAGCTCCTCCGAGCCGCCCAGCACGTCCGACAGGTACGTGGCGCTCCAGTTCGACACGGTGGCGTCACCGATGTACGCGAACGTCATCACCAGGCACAGCGGCAACAGCACCGCACCCGCTCTCCCAGCCGGAACGCCCGTCCCAAGCCCCCGCCCCCGGCCGGCGTCCACGTACCAGCGGCTCGCGATCAGGGCCACCGGCATGAGCACCGCCACGACCGGCACGTACGACTCGACCAGCTCCAACCCCCAGTGCGCCCCCACCCACGCCAGCGAGGCCCCCACGATCCCGCCCAGGCTGTACGCCGCGTGGAACCCGAGCATGATGCTGCGCCCGTACGCCCGCTGGAGGCTCACCCCGAGCATGTTCATCGACGTGTCGAGCACCCCGACCGCCGGCCCGAACACCGCGAGCGCGAAGCCCAGGTGCCACAGCCGGTCGCCGGCACCCAGCGCGACCAGGGTCGACAGCACCACCGGCTGCGCCCACCGGAGGATCACGCTCGGCGCCACTCGCCGCACCAGCTTCCCGGTGAGCACGCTGCCCACTCCGGCGAGGAGCGGCACGGCCGCCAGGAAGACCGGCAGGAGCCCGGCGGATATCCCGTACCGGTCCTGGATGGCGGGGATGCGGGTCACCAGCAGCGCGAAGGTCACGCCCTGCGCGAAGAAGACGACCGCCAGCGATCCCCGCCCACGCCGCGACCACGCTTCCGTCATGGCGGCACAGCGTAGGCCGCCCACCTACTCCCGGGTAGGCACTCACACGAGCAGGGCTGCCAACTCCCCCATGTCATTGACGTACTTGTGGGCACCGACGAGCTTCTCCGCCGGCGTCATCGCGGTGAACCCGTACACATCCATCCCGGCCGCCAGCGCCGCCCGCACCCCGAGCGGACTGTCCTCGACGACGACACATCGCTCCGGGTCCACGCCCATCCGCTCGGCCGCATGAAGGAAGAGGTCCGGTGCCGGCTTGCCCCGCCCCACGTCCTGCGCGCTGAAGACGCTGCCCTCTCCGAACCACAGGTCGAGCCCCGTCTTCCGATGCCCGACCCGTATCCGCTCATGGCTCCCGGACGACGCCACGCAGTACGGCACGCGTTCCGCGACCAGCTTCCCGAGGACTTCCGTCACCCCCGGGACCGCCTGGAGCTCCCGCTCGAACGCGGCGAAGACGCGCGTATGAAACGTCTCGTCGAAGTCCTCCGGCAACCGCTGCCCGGTCCGCTCCAGCACCAGGTCGTGCACTCGATGGAGCGCGCCCCCCATGTAGTCACGCAAGGAGTCGTCGTAGGAGGTGGGGTGCCCCAGCTCGGTCAGGTAGCCGGCCAGGATGGTGTTGGAAATGGGCTCACTGTCGACGAGGACCCCGTCGTTGTCGAAGATGACCAGTTCATAGCGCATGTAACCACCCTGGGAGTTTCCGGCCCGCTGCCTTTTCCTGAACGCAAAAAAGCCTCGGTCCCCGCACTATGTGCGGGGACCGAGGCATAATAATTGTTCGGCGGTGTCCTACTCTCCCACAGGGTCCCCCCTGCAGTACCATCGGCGCTGAAAGGCTTAGCTTCCGGGTTCGGAATGTAACCGGGCGTTTCCCTAACGCT